>DASXJV010000353.1:0-6259 GCA_036497205.1 Bradyrhizobium sp. | reverse complement strand
ATCGCGCATATCGGCTTCCTGTTTTCGGACCTTGTCGATGTCAGGCAATTATCGTTCTTTAGGTGCTCGCCCGATTCGATAATTTCTGCGCCCGAGTTCAAACGTGACCCCGCCACCCGCTTCAGCCGCCAGGCTGGACAGCGCTCAGTTGCCTTTGCCCGAGAAGAAGTCAGTCGCACGCACCGCGCCGCCGCGCTCCGACAGGCCATTCCGTGGCATCGCGCTGATCCTCGCGTCGACCGTGTTTCTCGGTGCCTCGGATGTCACCGCGAAATATCTGTCGGCAACGCTTCCTTCGATCGAGATCGCCTGGATCAGATTTCTGGTGTTCGCCTTGATCATGTCTCCGGCGATGCTGCCGGGTTCGCCATTATACGCCTTGCGATCCGACCGCCCCGGTTTGCAGGTGATGCGCGGCGTCGCGCTGTTGTCGTCTTCGCTGTTTTTCATCTCCGGCCTACGGTTTCTTCCCATAGCGGAAGCATCCGCTACTGGTTTCGTTGCGCCACTGTTCGTCACGGCGCTGTCGATTGTTTTTCTCGGCGAGGGCGTCGGCATGCGCCGCTGGCTTGCGACCGCAGTCGGATTGATCGGCGTCCTGATTGTCCTGCGGCCGGGCACCAGCTCGTTTCATCCCGCCGCGTTTTTCCCGATTGTCTCCGCGCTGGCCTGGGCTTTCACCTTGATCATGACGCGGATGATGAGCGGAAGGGAACACGCCATCACCACCATGACCTATTCGTCGATGGTGGGCGTTTGCGTTATCTCTGCGCTGGTTCCGTTCGTCTGGGTAGCCCCGAGCTGGCACGATATTCTGTTCGGAATTTTCATCGGTGTTGCGTCGACCGCGGGACAATGGATCGTCGTGCTCGCATTCCGTTACGCCGACGCCTCCGTGCTCGCGCCGTTTTCGTACACTCAACTGCTGTGGGTCAGCATCCTCGGCTTCCTGATCTTCGGCGAACTGCCGGATATCTGGACCGTGACCGGCGCTGTATTCATCGTCGCCAGCGGTCTCTACACCGCGCACCGCGAGCGTATCAGGCGGTCGCAGCTTCTGGCGCTGCCGGCCGAGCCGTCTCCCAACGCGTGATAGGCCGCAGGACGGCGACTAGCGCGCGCGCTGGATTTTGAACCGGGCACCTTTTGATGCGGGAGCGCCCGTTGAACTCGTGAACGAAAATGCAGCGAGGCCGGCGGGGGCTGGCGTGACAAGAGCCTTGCGGCGTGGCGGCTAAACTAACGTCGTCTCGGACAAGCGAAGCGTGATCCGGGCCCCATACGCCGCGGCTCTCGTTGGTTGGCGCGATGGTTGACGGCTTTCCCTCAATAATGGACAGCGATGGCTATGGGTCCCTGCCTTCGCAGGAACGACGAGTGATTAGTGCGTTGTGTTCACACCGGCAGCGCGATCGAATACTTCACCTGACTCAACGCAAAACTCGATTCGATCGAGGCGATGCCGTCGAGCCGGGTCAGCTTGTTTTTCAAGAACGCTTCATATGACGACAGATCGGCGGCGACCACGCGCAAGAGATAATCGCGGTTTCCCGTCATCAGATAGCACTCCAGAACCTCGTCCCATTTCGAAATCGCCTTGGCGAACCGGTTGAGGTCTTCCTCCTTCTGCCGCGCGAGCTTGATCGAGATGAACACGCTGACATGCAGGCCGAGCGACTTCTGGTCGACGGTGGCGATATAGCGCGTGATCACGCCGCGTTCTTCGAGGAGCTTGACCCGGCGATGGCACGGCGAGATTGACAGGCCGACCTTGTCGGCGAGTTCCTGCATGGTGGTGCGGCTGTCGGACTGCAGCAGGCTGAGGATCTTGCGGTCGATGGCGTCAAGCGTCTGCACTGGGATAAACTCTGGCTGGTGGGATCCGGATTGGTATTTTATCCCAATTTCCGGGGAGATGTCGCAAGAATTTGAGATTTTTAGCTGATGTCGACGCGGTAACATTGGGCGGTAATCACAGTGGCCTGGGAGTACTGCCATGGCGACCGAACCCGCACGCCTTGAATTGCTGTCCGCGCTGGCACGCAAGGTCTTGTGGCTGTCGTCGTGGACCATCCACCACGCCAACCACATCCGGCCGAATGCCGACGGCTTGAAGGTCGGCGGCCATCAGGCCTCGTCGGCGTCGCTCGCCACCATCATGTCGGCGCTGTATTTCTCGGTGCTGCGGCCACAGGACCGTGTCGCGGTAAAGCCGCATGCCAGCCCGGTGTTCCACGCCATCCAGTATCTGTTCGGGCGTCAGACCCGCGACAAGCTCGAGAATTTTCGCGGCTTTAAAGGCACGCAGTCCTATCCCTCGCGCACCAAGGACACCGACGACGTCGATTTCTCCACCGGCTCGGTCGGCCTCGGCGTCGCGCAGACATTGTTCTCCTCGCTGGTGCAGGACTACGTCAAGGCGCATGGCTGGATGAAGGATCGGCCCGAGGGGCGGATGATCGCGCTGGTCGGCGATGCCGAGATGGACGAGGGCAATATTTTCGAGGCGCTGCTGGAAGGCTGGAAGCACGGCCTGCGCAACACCTGGTGGGTGGTCGACTACAACCGCCAGAGCCTCGATGCCGTGGTGCGTGAAGGGCTGTGGGAGAAATTCGAATCCATGTTCCGCAATTTCGGCTGGGACGTGGTGATCGTGAAATACGGCAGGCTGATGCGGGCGGCGTTCGCCGAACCGGGCGGCGAGGCGCTGAAGCGCTGGATGGACGCCTGCCCGAATGCGATGTATGCGGCGCTGTGCTTTCAGGGCGGGGCAGCGTTCCGCAAGCATCTACGCGACGAGATCGGCGATCAGGGCGCGGTATCGCAACTGATCGAGCGGCGCAGCGACGACGAATTGCTGGCGCTGATGTCCAATCTCGGCGGCCACGACATGGCCAGCATGATCGAAGCGTTTGAATCGATCGATCACGATCGTCCCGTCTGCTTCATCGCCTACACCATCAAGGGCATCGGGCTGCCGTTCCAGGGCCACAAGGACAACCACGCGGGATTGATGACAGTCACCCAGATGGAGAAATGGCGCACAGCGCAGAACATCCGGCCGGGCCACGAGTGGGAGAAGTTCGAGGGGCTTTCTCAAGAGCCTGCTGCGCTGGAGGCGTTTCTCGCGGAGGTGCCGTTCAACCGCGACAATCAACGCCGGCTCAGTGCGCCCGTGATCGACGTGCCGGAGCGGCTTTCGTTCAAGCCGTCGCCGCAAATGTCGACCCAGCAAGGTTTTGGGCTCGTGCTCAACGAACTCGCGCGCGGCGATACCGCGCTCGCGTCACGCATCGTGACCGCGTCGCCCGACGTCACGGTGTCGACCAATCTCGGCGCCTGGGTCAACCGGCGCGGGCTGTTCGCGCGCGCCGAGAAGGCGGACCTGTTCCGAAGCGAAAAGATTCCCTCGACCTTCAACTGGGATTTTTCGCCAAAGGGGCAGCACATCGAACTCGGCATCGCCGAGATGAACCTGTTTATCCTGATGTCGGCGCTGGGGCTGTCGCATGCCATCAACGGCGAGCGGCTGCTGCCGATCGCGACCTTGTACGACCCCTTCATCGAGCGCGGCCTCGATGCGCTGAACTATGCCTGCTATCAGGACGCGCGCTTCATGGTGGCGGCGACGCCGTCGGGCATCACGCTTGCGCCGGAAGGCGGGGCACATCAGTCGATCGCAACGCCCCTGATCGGGATGGCGCAGGATGGCCTGGCGTCGTTCGAGCCAGCCTTTGTCGATGAACTAGCTGTCATCATGGGCTGGGGATTCCTGCATATGCAGCACGAAGCAGGCGAGGGCGGCTCGGTCTATTTGAGGCTCTCGACCCGCACGCTCGACCAGCCGCAGCGGATGATGACGCCGGACTTGCAAAGGGGCGTCACAGATGGCGCCTATTGGCTGCGCGAGCCCGGTGAGAATTGTGAAGCTGTGGTCGCCTATACCGGCGCGGTTGCGCCGGAGGCGATCGAGGCCATCGGTCTCATCGGCGAAAGCCGCAGGGATGTCGGCCTACTTGCGATCACGTCGGCAGACCGGCTGCATTCGGGGTGGACCGCGGCGCGCGGGATGCGGCGTCATCGCCGCGGGCTGCCACATCTCAGCCATATCGAAAAATTGCTGGCGCCACTGCCGCGCGACTGCGGCATCGTCACCGTGATCGACGGTCATCCGGCGGCGCTCGGCTGGCTGGGCAGCGTGCGCGGGCACAAGGTTGAAGCACTGGGTGTTGAGCATTTCGGCCAGACCGGCACGATCGATGACCTCTACCGCCACCACGGCATCGATGCCAACGCCATCATCGACGCGGCAGAAAGCCTCACCGCTGGCGCGCCGGTGCGGCACCGCAAAATGGCGGTTTGACAGTATCTTCTCGTCCCTGCGAAAGCAGGGACCCATAACCACCGGCCCTGATTGTTGCAGAAGGCCTTCTTGCCTGCCCTTAATGAAGGACACGGCATATAGATCCTGCTTTCGCAGGGACGACGGCTGAAGCCAATCGTCTTGCTTCCTTCACATCACCGACTTTATATGCCGTGTCCGCTGCGGTGCGGCTTCCCGCATATGGCGGGTTCATTTTTTGGGGCATTCGTGCAAGGATGCTTGCCGAACGCTCCGTTCCCCCTCCATTTGCCCCTGAAATCAAGAGGTTTACGATGGTCAACCGCATGCAATTCTACATCGATGGCGCCTGGGTCGATCCCGTCGTCAAGAAGTCCACGCCGGTCGTCAACCCGGCGACCGAGGAAGCGATGTATGAGGTTGCGCTCGGCTCCAAGGCCGACGTCGACAAGGCCGTGGCCGCCGCGCGCCGCGCCTTCGAGACTTTTTCGCAAACCAGCCGCGAGGAACGCGTTGCGCTGCTCGCAAGGATTATCGAGGTCTACAAGACCCGCATGAAGGATATTGGCGCTGCGGTCTCGGACGAGATGGGCGCGCCGCTGCCGATGGCGGAGAAGCTGCAGGCTGGCGCCGGCCTCGGCCACCTCGCATCCACGATGGAGGTTTTGAAAAACTATCACTTCGAAGAGTCGCTCAGTTCTGCGATGGTGGTGCGCGAGCCGGTCGGCGTCGTCGGCATGATCACGCCGTGGAATTGGCCGCTGAACCAGATCACGTGCAAGGTCGCGCCCGCGCTCGCCGCCGGCTGCACCATGATCCTGAAGCCGTCGGAATTCACGCCATCGTCGGCGTTGATTTTCGCGGAGATCCTGCACGAGGCCGGCGTGCCGAAAGGCGTGTTCAACCTGATCAACGGCCTCGGCCCTGAAGTGGGGGCCGCCATGAGCGAGCACCCGGATATCGACATGATCTCGTTCACCGGCTCGACCCGCGCCGGCGTCGATGTCGCCAAGCGTGCCGCGCCGACCGTCAAGCGCGTCAGCCAGGAACTCGGCGGCAAGTCTCCGAACGTCATCCTCGAAGGCGCCGATTTGGCGAAGGCCGTCACCGGCGGCGTCATGCACATGTTCAACAACTCCGGTCAGTCGTGCAACGCGCCGTCACGGATGATCGTGCCGCTATCGAAGATGAAGGAAGTCGCCGCCATCGCCAAAAGCGTGGCCGACAAGACCAAGGCCGGCGATCCTCGCGCCGAAGGCACCACCATCGGCCCGGTCGTGTCCCGTATCCAGTGGGACAAGATCCAGACGCTGATCCAGAAGGGCATCGAGGAAGGTGCAACCCTGGTTGCCGGCGGTCCCGGTTTGCCGGAAGGCGTCAACAAGGGCTTCTATGTGCGTCCGACCATCTTCGCCGACGTCACCAACGACATGACGATTGCGCGGGAGGAAATCTTTGGTCCCGTGCTCACCATCATCGGCGCCAAGGACGAATCCGATGCGGTGCGGATCGCCAACGATACGCCGTATGGCCTGGCGGGATACGTCTCCGCCGACACGGTGGAAACCGCTCGCAAGGTCGGCCGCAAGCTTCGCGCCGGCAACGTCAACCTGCAGGGCGTGCCCAATGACCGCACCGCGCCGTTCGGCGGCTACAAGCAATCCGGCAACGGCCGAGAATGGGGCAAATACGGTCTGGAGGAATATCTCGAGGTCAAGGCGGTCGCCGGCTACAACGCCGCGTGAGTCGCATCATTGGAAACCGCCGGGACGGGAATATCCCGCCCCGGCGTTTTGCGTTTTGGTCAGACAAATTCTTTGTCGTCCCTGCTCCCGCAGCCGCGTAGGGTGGGCAAAGCGAAGCGTGCCCACCAAGTCGCATGCTGGTGATAGAATGCTGGGCACGGCGCAAGCGCGC
>DASXJV010000352.1:0-11437 GCA_036497205.1 Bradyrhizobium sp. | reverse complement strand
CGGCGGGTTGGTGCTGGGGCTGACATTCCTGCTGCTGCTGCGATGGCGGCCGGCGCGTGAAATCGATCCGATCGAGGCCAATGCGCTGCATGGCGGGCGGATGTCGTTTCGCGGCAGTGTCATCGTTGCGTTGCAGACGGTGTGGTCCAGCGGCGTCGGCGCTTCGGTCGGGCTTGAAGCTGGATACACCCAGCTTGCCAGCGGCCTCGGCGCCTCATTGGGCCGCGGATTTCATCTGCGCCGCGCCGATCAACGCATCATGGTCGGCTGCGGCGCTGCGGCCGCGATCGCGGGTGCGTTTGGAGCGCCGCTCGCCGGCGCTTTCTATGCCTTTGAGCTTGTGATTGGGGGATATACGCCGGCCAGTCTGACGCCGGTCGGCGTCGCCGCGGTGACGGGCTATTTTGTCGCCCATGCCTTTGGGGAACTGTCGCTCGGCATCAGCGTCGGCCCAGTCGGCGACATACTCGGGCATGATCTCGCCATCGCCGCGCTGCTCGGGATTCTGGCGGCGCTGTTTGGCATCGGAATTATGCGCGGCGTGGCGCTCTGCGAGACGCTGCTGTCGAAGAGCGGAATCTGGCTGCCGCTGCGCCCGGCGCTTGGCGGTCTCGTCGTGGGTCTGCTCGCATTGCTGACGCCGCAAGTGATGTCGTCGGGACATGGCGCGCTGCATTTCGCCGGGTTTGTCTCGATGCCATTGGCGGTCATTGCCGCCGTATTCGTTCTGAAGGCGATTGCCTCCGTCATATCGCTTGGCAGCGGCTTCCGCGGCGGATTGTTTTTCGCCACGCTTTTTCTGGGCGCGCTCGGCGGTCACCTGTTCGCTGCCGGCCTCGACTTGACCTGGCCGGGTCTCAACCTCGATCCCAAGATCTATTCGATCGTCGGCATGAGCGCCCTGTCGGCCTCAGTGGTCGGCGGGCCGCTGACGATGTCGTTCATCGCGCTCGAATCGACCGGCGATCTCTGGCTTACCACCTCCGTGCTCGTCGCGGTCATCATCTCGACCCAGATCACCCGCGAACTGTTCGGGTACTCGTTTGCGACGTGGCGATTCCACCTGCGCGGCGAAACCATCCGCAGTGCCGCCGATGTGGGCTGGATCCGCGATCTCACGGTGCGGCGTCTGATGCGCGCGGACGTGACGACCGTGAACGCCGATATGCCGATCGAAGTATTTCGTGGCAAATTTCCGCTCGGATCGAAGACCCAGGTGGTCGCGGTCGACGCCGCGGGCTGCTACGTCGGGCTGGTACTGGTGCCCGAAGCGCACGCGCCGGATATCGAGGCGGGTAGCAGCCTCATCGGCATCCTTCATTATCGGGACGTCGTGCTGCATCCGGTCATGAACATCAAGGAAGCCATCGCTGTTTTTGACGCAGCCGAAGCAGAATCGCTGGCGGTGGTCGAAGCCGGCGGCGAACACCGGCCGATCGGAATTCTTACCGAAGCCCACGCGATGCGGCGCTATGCGGAGGAATCCGAACAACGGCGCCGCGAGGCTGTCGGCGATATCTGATCAGCGAACCAGAAACGAGCGAACAAGCCCGACCGCGCCGCGCTGAGCCTGATGTCGATTCCGCCCGGTCCCATTCTTGGGCACGTTTGCGAATCTGGTCGGGAGCGACAACCATCTCGGTTTGGCGCGCGGCAATTTCGGTTCGCCTGGCGATGAGCTGCGATGCGTGAATCCGCTATTCGAATTCAATCGCCAGAATGGGGTGCAGTTCGATGCCGTTCTTCATCGCGACACCCATCTGATCGTGCACCCTATCAAAAAATCCGACCCCAGTGATCGTGGCGGTTGTAGGCGCAACCTTGGCTTTGAAGGGCTGTAGCGCGTCAAAAATGTCCGCCCCGTCAGGCGGTGCCGCAAGCGGTGCGGCGGGTCTCGCTGGCGCCGGCGCGACTGGAGCGGACGGCATGACGTACTTGGCGTCGAGAGGTTGAAACGACGCTGCCGCGAACGACGCGCCAAACTGGTCGGCAATTTTTTTGCGAACCTCTTTCATTGCATCAAGCCAAGGGCTTCCGTTCTTGACAAACGGTGACCGCGGCGTTGGAGCCTCGCCAATCATCGTTTCACCGCTCGTGCCCTGCAGGACCATGTGCAGATCGCCATCAGCCTCTTTTTTGATCGCAATGATGTCGGCTTTGATTTTCCAAATGACGAGTTCTACCGGTTCTGCCCGCTTGTCCTGATAGTCACTTTGCATCGATCGGACGTCGGTCATATCGGCCGGCCTAGGCAGCTGGATCAGCTCTTCCACCGAGGTTGGCACGATGCCTTCGCTGTTGATTCCGGCGAACCGGTACGTTCCGACACGACCGGCGTCTGGATCAAGGCCGGTCTTTACTGGCCATCGTTCTACCCCCGGCTTTGTAGGCGCCAATGGAGCCGGTGCAATGCCGGGAGGTGCGGCCGGAGCAATCGCGGGAACGAAGCTGGAAAAGCCTTTGATAGAGGCAGCAATGGCGCTGGGGACGACAGCTAAGTTGTGTACGTTGAGCTGCGGCACGGGGGTGTCCGTTCCAGATCTATCAGCATCCGGCGATCGATCATTTGGCACAGCACACCCCTATTGATAATTGGAGCAGCGATTCAGGAGCTGATGGTTGGCTTCGCGAACAGTTGTCGTAACGCCGCGCGAAATTTCGGAAACCGCGCGACAAGGACGGCCAGCACGATGAAGCCGACGGCAACTGCGAACCAAAGTTCCGTGCTTCCGTCTCCGCCGTCAGGGCTAATTCCGAGGAGTTTTTCAATCCAGTCCATATTTCGCTCTCCTGTCATGACTATCGCAATTAGTGAGCTCGATGCCGGATTGCCCGAGATCAGGGATTTCCGGCTACTACGATTGCCGGGATAGTGACGTTGGTCCACATTGTCGCCCAGGTGTCGGGAGTTGCACCGGCAAACTCTTGCGTGGTCCAGAAATCGATGTCGTTGAGATCAACCTGGGTGTGACTATAGTCGCCCCACCTGTTGGTTGGACCTCCGAAAGTCTTGAAATAGCGCTCAAGACCCGGAGCAAAAATTTGTGTTGCCTGAAGCGCGCCACCCGACTTACGTAGCGCGAAGCCGCTCGAAGGATGAATCGTTGCAGAAAAGATTGAGTGTCCGATCAGCAAATCGTCTTGCGAATTTACGGCCATGGAGGGGCTAGAGTAACAATTTGTACCGGCAGGATCATCAATTCGGCCGACATTCAAGACGGTCCAGCTTGCGGTATCGATCTCCCACCATTGAATGGAGCTGCGAGTCGGCCCCCCGGTTGGGAGCATGACGGTATGACAACAATACAGTCGGCCGTTTCGGTAACACGCGCTCAGGATGCGGTCGTCGCCGACATTGACGCGCTGAGTAATCGAAGACTGTTGTCCGAGATCGGCTGGTGGAAACGAGTCCCACGTTAGCGGTGTGGTTAGGAAGCCGATGCGATTGAGTGTAGCCTGACCGGTTCCGACATTCCCTGAAAGTCGATAGCAGACCAAATATCCTTTGCCCTGGATATTGCCCGACCACCGGGAGACAATGAATTGGTCATTTTGGGTCGAGTCATAGGTTACGACAGGGACGTGGGTCGCTCCCTGGTTTTGTAGAATAAATCGCTGTACGGATGCCTGATGTGGCGGATCATACAGGCTGCGCTTATCGATCGAATAGATTGTCGATCCAGAGAATTGGCCGCCGCCGCGGGTGAAGAGATTGACCTGAATGGTTATCTTGTCGGCGGTGAATCCGACGCTCGGAAAATCAAACCATACCGGCCCTTGGGCGGTGTCCTCGACCCGAATGGCGTGAGAGATCCATGCCTTGGTTGGGTCGTCTGTTTCGCTTACTGCAACGAGCAGGCTGGAAGTTGGCATGTCCGCATCGGCCATGCTTGCAAAGATGAATCGTCGCTCGTGGGGATCAAAAGCTGCACGAGGGTCGAAGGTGTGGCCCGTGACACCCAGCCCGCTCCAAAATGCGTTCAAAGATACGGGGGGCCCGAGCTGAGTGCCGTTTCGGTCAAAGATCGATACATCGTTGTTGAGTGGATTGAAGACGTGTTTCGGACCGACTGCACCGGCGGTATCGGGAGGAATCGTTGTTCCGTTGTCAGCGCCGCCCAAAAAGGTCGCAGGCAAAGCTGCCGCGGCCGGAGCAACTGGCGGAGCGCTCGCGACAATCGTATTTGCAGCACCACCCGCGTTCAGGAGTTGCAATTCATCGACTTCGTCAGCCACGGGCTGGCGCTCTTTTGGGGGTCTGAGGGGCTTTATTTCATCCTCACGGCGCCGCTCTCTGGCCGCAAGGGTTGCCTCCCGCGAAAACGGAGCACTACTTCTGGCTTGCTGAAGAATGAGCGGCTGGCCCATTGGGAGCCCAGCCTTAGGGTCCATTTTAGGGTTCATCCTGGGCACCCCTTCAATGGTTGTACGATAGTTGAAGAACAACTGGAACTCAAGGATATTTGGAAGGAGTGATCCAGCCGAGCTTCTGGCGGATAAGGGGGCTAGAGCGTATATACTGGATGTTGTATGGGCAGCGATGAGCCTTTGGAGTGCTGCGATGAGCGATGATACCAAGCAAAGCTCGAAGAGCATCTCGGGTGACAAGCTTCAGTTCGACTTTGGAAAAAACAAATTCCGGCTGGACGAACGGAAAAAGGGTGAGCCTTTCAAGCAGAAGCTGCCTCCAATTCCGGGCCGTGTTCCGGTGGAAGAGACAGTGCCGTTGGACGAGGTCTTGAATCCTGATCAAGATCGTAAACGTTAGGCCGGAGTAGGTTGCGGCTGCTGGCTTGGATGTCGCTCCATGACGAGGGCACGATCATTTCTGTTTGGCGAATTTAGCGTGGGCTAGCGGGTTAGTTACTTTGTCGGTAGCTTGCGCGACAATTCTCACCAAAGGGCCAAATCCAACTTGCGCGATCTATTTCGCTGACACCTTGCCGATCACGCCCTCGCGCTTTTTCACCGCCCTGTAATAGGCCCACCACAGATGCGCCGCGGCGCCGCGCATCGGCCGCCACGGCTCCGCCAGCGGCGCCATCTGGTTTGCGGTCGGCCGCGTCTTCAGGCCCAATCCGATTTTCACCGCTTCCTGCACGGCGAGATCGCCGGCGGGCCAGGCGTCGCCATGGCCAAGGCAGAACAGCAGATAGATGTCGGCGGTCCACGGACCGATGCCGTGCAGCGAAGTCAGCGTGTTGTGCGCGGCGTCGGCGTCCTCATTCGCGAGCACGTCGAGAT
Organism: Bradyrhizobium sp.; assembly: GCA_036497205.1. GTDB lineage: Bacteria > Pseudomonadota > Alphaproteobacteria > Rhizobiales > Xanthobacteraceae > Bradyrhizobium. Next base: position 6,193 of record DASXJV010000352.1, on the reverse strand, counting down.
TCAATCGCTCTGCGGCGAGCTCGCGCGCCAGATTCTTCAAGGTCTTGATCTTCGCCGCCGACAGCCCGAGCCGGCCGAGGCGGTCGGCGCGCGCGCGGCGCAGCGTATCATGATGAAACGGATCGAACGCGGAGCTGACACGGGCCCAGATCGCCGCGGCGCTCGCAGTGGACACTTGCTGGCCGCAGATAATCGCCGCAAGGCCGGCATAGCCGGGCTCGCGCCGCCGCAGCGCCGGCATGCCCGCGAGCTCCAGTATCGGTTTGAGCCGCCGGTCCTGCTCGACCAGCGTTTGGATGGCGTCTTCGAGGTCGGCCTGGGTGTTGAGGTGGATGGTCATTTCAATTCGCTAGGTTGTCCTGCGCGGGCTTGACCCGCGCATCCATCTCATATCGTAACAGACTCTTGAAGCATGGATTGCCGTATCAAGTCCGGCAATGACAAGTGTTGAGAACTCAATGCCGCCGCCTGTCTTCCGCTTTGCGCCGAGCCCGAACGGCTATCTGCATCTCGGCCACGCTTATTCGGCCTTGCTGAATTTTGATCTGGCGCGCCAGATCGGCGGCCGCTTCCTGCTGCGTATCGAGGATATCGACATCACCCGCTGCAAGCCGGAGTTCGAGACTGCGATTTATGAAGACCTCGCCTGGCTCGGCATGACATGGGAAACTCCGGTACGGCGGCAATCCGAGCATCTCCCGGACTATCGCGATGCGCTCGAGAAACTTTCGGCCCAGGGTCTGGTCTATCCGAGTTTCGAGAGCCGCGCCGAGATTGCAAGGTTGGTGGCGCAGCGGGAGGCGAACGCCCGATGGCCGCGCGATCCCGACGGTGCGCCGCTTTATCCCGGGGCGGCGAAGTTGCTTTTGTCCGATGAGCGCGCGCGGCTGCTTGAATCTGATGCCCCCTGCGCGCTGCGGCTCGACATGGCGGCGGCGTGCGCGCGCGCCGGCGCTCTCAGCTGGATCGAGCACGGCGAAGGTCCCGACGGCGAAACCGGCACGGTAGCCGCCCGGCCGGAAGCCTGGGGCGACGTCATCCTCGGGCGCAAGGAGACGCCGACCAGCTATCACCTGTCGGTGGTAACCGACGACGCCTTGCAAGGCGTGAGCGAAGTGGTGCGCGGCCAGGATCTGTTCTGGTCGACCAGCGTCCATCGGCTGTTGCAACAGCCGCTCGGCTTGGCGCAGCCGGCCTACCGGCACCACCGCCTCATCCTCGATGGTTCGGAGCGAAAACTCTCGAAGTCGACCGAGGCTACGGGCTTGCGCGAACTCCGCGCCAGGGGTGCGACGCCGGCCGACATTCGCCGCCTGGTCGGCCTGCCTTAATTGCGGCCGGGTCTGCCGCGGGCTGCTCGCGCAGAAAAACGCTCTTCGGCGTGACTCCCGGAGCCCGGCCATGGCATGGTGGGGTTGGTCGGGGTTAGGGGGAACATGGCCTCAAAATCGCGCTCACAGCGCACCACGCGGTCGCCGAAACGGCGGCCGCCGAAAAAACGCGCTTCAGCCGTTGCTGCGGGCAAGCTGCGCAGGCGCGCCGCCATGAGTGCCGTACCCGGCATGGTCGAGGCGGCGCTCGCCGCGTTCGCGCACGAGGTCCGCACGCCGCTCACCGGAATTCTTGCGATCAGCGATCTCCTGGCGACGTCCGACCTGGACGAACGTGAGCGGCGCTGGGTCGATACCATCAAGGCGGGCGCGGAACATCTCGCCAGCCTTGCGACATTGTTCGTCGACGCTGCGAAAGGCGGCAATGCCGCGGCCGGAGTGCGGAAGGATTTCTTCGATCTGCGGGCGCTGGCGCGTAACGCCGGGGATTCGCTTGCCGGCAGGGCGGCGGCGAGAGGCCTGCAATCCCAGGTCGATATCTCGGAGAAGCTTCCGGCGCTGGTGGTCGGCGATCCGGTCCGCCTGCGCGCCGCACTGGAAAACCTGATCGACAATGCGGTGAAGTTCACTCAGCAGGGCGGCGTCGCGCTGACGGTTAAGCCGATGCGCGGCCCGAAAGGAAAGATCGGCGTCGCCTTTGCGATTTCCGACAGCGGAATTGGGCTCACGCTGAACGAGATCAAGCGCCTGTTCCGCCCGTTCTCGCAGGCCAATGTGAGCATTGTCTCACGCTTCGGTGGCGCGGGGCTCGGCTTGTCGTCGGTGAAAGCGCTTGCCCGCGCGATGGGTGGCGACATCGTCGTTGAGCAACGGCGTGGTGGAGGAACCACATTCACGCTGACGGTGACGCTAACCCGCGCCAAAGCTCCGAAAACCGCCAGTTCGGGTACGGATGCCGATACCTCGCCGGATCCAGTGCGGGCGCTGCGCGTTCTCGGTGTCGAGGACAACCCGTTCGGCCGCGTCGTGCTGAACGCGGTCCTCAACGAACTTGGTCATCAGGCGGAATTCATTGGGCGGGGCGAGGCTGCCACCGAGCGGATTGCGCAGGGCGGTTTCGACGCGGTGCTGATGGATATGGTGTTGCCGGGCATCGACGGCATCGAGGCCATCAGGCGAATTCGTAAGCTCAGCCCGCCGCTCGGCCGCATTGCGATCATCGGGGTGTCGGGCCGCGGCGATGACGAAGCGGCATCGCGCGCAGCCGGCGCGGATGCCTTTCTGGTCAAGCCTGTGAGTCCAAGGGCTCTAGCGACTGCGCTGCTTGAAGCGACACGCCATGCGGCAACCGCGACTTGATGATCGCCGCGTTCAGTTCGCCGCCATACACGAAGATCGCGGCGATGAAATACAGAAACACCAGCGCGATGATGACCGACGCCAGGCCGGCATACATCGTGACGTAGTTGTTGGCGAAGCGCGCTAGATACTGGCCGAATACGATGCTCGACACCAGCGACGCCACGAGGGTGAAGATGATGCCCGGCAGGATCTGCAGGAATCCCCGCCGGCCGGCCGGAAGCCAGGCATGGAGAACAAAGAGCGCGATGATCAGCGCCAGGATGGTAATGCCATAGCGCGCAATGTTCAGAAAATTCTCGTTGGTTTCGACGATCAGCGGAATGTGGCGCCGTGCCGATTCCAGCATCAGGGGTCCGAGCACGATCAAGAACGCCATCGCCAGTGCCGTGAAGGCGGCGATCAGCGTGTAGCCGATCGATTCCAGCCGCAGCCAATACCAACGGCGCGGCTCGATCACCGAATAGGCGCGGTTGAGCGCCACGCGCAGGCTTTCGACGCCGTTCGAGGCAAAGTACACCGCGAGCACGGCGCCGACGGTCAGAGCGTCGCCCCGGCTCGTCGTCAGCACATCGTGGATTTCGCCGGAGAGCGAATCCGCGACCCGCTTCGGCCACACCTCCAGCATCAGCCCCGCGGCCTGATCGGCGAGTTCCTTCGAACCGAAAAACCCGGCTAACGAAGTCAGCACGATCAAGAACGGAAACAGCGCCATCAGCGTCGACAGCGAGATGTGGCTGGCGATCGCCCAGCCGTCATCGGCGAGAAACGTGTAGAAGGCATCCATGCCGACATGAAAGACGTAGCGAAGCTGCCTCACATTTCACCCTGACCAGTGGAAGATGGTTCACCCAGCGAACCATGCTAACTTCTGATATTATTGGACTAAAAGCCAGATCATCGCACCGGGGTTCGGCTCGACCTGGGCGATGGCGGACCGCCTTGCGCGGTGTTATGTAGCGTCAATGGCTTCATTCCTGAGTACGATCATACTTCCCGTCGCGGTCGCCGCTGTCGCACTGGTGCTGCTGCTTGGTCTTCTTAACATGATGCGGGGCGGATCGCCGAACCGATCCCAGAAACTGATGCGCCTGCGGGTATTGCTGCAATTTGTTGCGATTGTCATCACCATGCTCGCGGTCTGGGCCATGGGTCGCTGAAGGAGACTGACAATGGTCGTCCTCAACCGTATCTACACGCGAACCGGCGATGACGGCACCACGGCGCTCGGCAGCGGCGAACGCCGCCCGAAATACGATCTGCGCATCGCCGCCTATGGAACCGTCGACGAGACCAACGCCGCCATTGGCGTCGTGCGGCTGCATCTGGCGGATGCGCGCGATCTCGATGCGATGCTGGGCCTGATCCAGAACGATTTGTTCGATCTCGGCGCCGACCTCGCGGTGCCCCAGCGCGACGGCAAGCCGGAACGGCTGCGGGTGCTGTCGAGCCAGGTCGAACGCCTTGAGCACGACATCGACACTTTGAATTCGCGGCTGGCGTCATTGACTTCATTTGTGCTGCCCGGAGGCACCCCGGCCGCGGCGCATCTGCATCTGGCGCGCACGATATGCCGCAGGGCGGAACGAGTGATGGTGGAACTCACGGCCAAGCCCAACGAACCGGTCAGCGATGCCGCAATTCAGTATATGAACCGGCTGTCCGATTTCCTGTTCGTCGCCAGCCGCTGCGCAAACGACAACGGCGCCAGGGACGTGCTTTGGGTGCCCGGCCAGAACCGCTAAGCGCGCAGGTTTCGGGGCGATTTTTGGCCTTCGCGCGTTGACCGGGGTTGGCCGGACCTTTAGGTTCCGCGGCCAAGCTGATCAAACCTGAATTCAAGCGAAAGAGGATCGATGAAGGTTCTGGTGCCGGTAAAGCGGGTGGTCGATTTCAACGTCAAGGTCCGCGTCAAAGGCGACGGATCGGGCGTCGAACTGTCGAACGTCAAGATGTCGATGAACCCGTTCGATGAAATCGCGGTCGAGGAGGCCCTGCGCCTGAAAGAGGCCGGTAAGGCAACCGAGGTCGTGGTGGTATCGATCGGCCCGGCGCAGGCGGCCGAAACCATCCGGACCGGCCTCGCGATGGGCGCCGATCGCGGCATTCTGGTCAAGGCGGAGGGAAATGTCGAACCGCTGGCGGTAGCGAAAATTCTGAAAGCCATCGCCGATGAAGAGAAGCCCGGCCTGATCATTCTCGGCAAGCAGGCGATCGACGATGACAGCAACCAGACCGGTCAGATGCTGGCCGCCCTGCTCGGATGGTCGCAGGCGACCTTTGCCTCCAAGCTCGAAGTCGATGGAATCGATTTCAAAGTGACGCGCGAAGTTGACGGGGGCTTGCAGACATTGAAACTCAAGGGGCCGGCGATCGTAACCACCGACCTGCGGCTGAATGAGCCGCGCTACGCCAGCCTGCCCAACATCATGAAGGCGAAGAAGAAGCCGATCGCCGACAAGAGCGCATCGGATTACGGCGTCAATCTCACGGCCCACCTCGAAATTCTCAAGACCTCCGAACCGCCGGGCCGTAAGGGAGGCGTCAAGGTCAAGGACGTCACCGAACTGGTATCGAAGCTCAAGAACGAAGCGGGGGTTCTCTAGATGACCACGCTGTTGATTGCCGAACACGAACACACCACCCTGAAGGACTCCACCAACAAGGCGCTCACCGCGGCCAGCCAATTGGGCGCCGACGTTCACGTGCTGGTCGCCGGCGGCGGCGAGGGTAGCAAGGCTGCGGCCGAGGCTGCGGCCAAACTCGCCGGCGTCAAGAAGGTTTTGCTCGCCGAAGGCGATGCCTATGCCCACGACCTCGCCGAGCCGCTGGCTGCCCTGATCGTCGCGCTGGCGCCGTCTTATGACGCCTTCGTCGCGCCCGCGACCTCACGCTTCAAGAACGTCATGCCGCGCGTCGCAGCTCTGCTCGACGTCATGCAGGTATCGGAAATCATCAAGGTGGTTTCGCCTGATACCTTCGAGCGGCCGATCTATGCCGGCAACGCGATCCAGACCGTGAAATCGAAGGATCCCAAGAAGGTCATCACCGTGCGGACCTCTACTTTCGCCGCTGCCGGAGACGGTGGCAGCGCGCCGGTGGAAAATGCCGCATCCGCGGCCGATCCCGGGCTCTCCAGTTTTGTCGGCGAGGAAGTCGCCAAGAGCGATCGCCCGGAACTGACATCGGCGAAGATCATCGTCTCCGGTGGCCGCGCCATGCAGAGCCGCGAGAATTTTGCCAAGTATATCGAGCCGCTCGCCGACAAGCTCGGCGCCGGCGTCGGTGCGTCACGTGCCGCGGTCGATGCCGGCTATGCGCCGAACGACTGGCAGGTTGGCCAGACCGGCAAGGTGGTGGCGCCGGAACTTTATGTCGCGATCGGAATCTCCGGCGCGATCCAGCATCTCGCCGGCATGAAGGATTCCAAGGTGATCGTCGCGATCAACAAGGATGAGGACGCGCCGATTTTCCAGGTCGCCGATTATGGTCTGGTCGCGGAT
>DASXJV010000351.1:0-5223 GCA_036497205.1 Bradyrhizobium sp. | reverse complement strand
CGGGCTGGCGGTCGGCGAGCGCCGCGCTGTTGTCGACGACGCCCTGCGCCGTACCGGTCTTTCGGATTTCCGCGCCACTTACCCCAAGCAATTGTCGGGCGGCATGCGCCAGCGCGTCGGTATCGCACGGGCCCTCGCAGTGCGGCCCGCCATCCTGTTGATGGACGAGCCGCTGTCGGCGCTCGATTCGCAAACCCGCGAATTGCTGATGGAGGATTTTATCAGTTTGCTCGCCGACGGCTCCATGGGTGCGATCTATGTGACGCATAATCTTGAGGAGGCCGTTCGGCTCGCCGATCGCATTCTCGTGCTGTCGCGGCGCCCCGGACGCGTCCGCAAGGTCGTCGCTATCCCTCTCACCCGCGGCGAACGCGGCGACGTCAATGCCCGCGGCCAATTGCTCGCGTTGCAGAGCGAGCTGTGGTCCCTGATCCGCGAGCAGGCGATCGATGCCGAGCGCGAGGTCCAGCATGCTTGACCGCGCGAAAACGCCAGAAGTTTCGCCGCAAGCCGATTCCGAGAGCGGGCCGCGGCCAGTAAAATTTCGCGGCGCGGGCTTCACGCCGAAAGCGGACCGCTATTCCGGCTGGATTGCGCTGTTGCTGGTGATCGGGCTCTGGCAACTGGCCGGCAGCGCCGGCTGGGTCAACCCCTTGTTCCTGCCGGCGCCGTCGGCAATCGCAGTGGCGATCTACAAGCTCGCACTGAGCGGCGCGCTTTGGCGCCATCTGTCGTATTCGATCATGAGGATCGGAACGGGGTGGATTCTCGGGACGATTGCCGGCGTTATGGTCGGCTTCGCGATCGGGCTCTCAAGCCTTGCGCGCGGCGTCGGCATCACTTTCATCTCGGCGCTGTTTCCGATTCCGAAAATCGCGCTGCTGCCGCTCCTGATCCTGTGGCTTGGAATCGGCGAGGAGCCGAAGATTGCCACCATCGCATTAGGGGTGTTCTTCTCAACCGCGATTTCGGTCTATAGCGGCGTTGATAATGTGCCGCGCAACCTGATCCGGATGGCGCAAAGCTTCAATGTGCCGTTTCACTCAATCGTGCGCCGGGTGATCTGGCCGGGCGCGCTGCCGTCTATTCTCGCCGGCTTCCGCATCACCGCCTCGGTTGCGCTCTTGCTGGTGGTGAGCGCCGAAATGATCGGAGCTGATTTTGGCATTGGCGCCTTCGTGCTCCGGGCCGGCAATCTGATGCAGACCGATCAACTGCTGGCAGGCGTCGTCATCCTGTCACTGTTCGGTCTCGCGGTCGGGCGGCTGATTAATTGGCTGGAGGCACGGCTGCTGCATTGGCGGTGACTCCTCCCTCCCCCTCGTGAGGAGGGAGAGAAACGCAAATGCAACGCAATTGGAAGCAGGAAGTCAACAACCGTCCTCACGCTAGTCTAGCGCCTACCTCCCCGGCGCGTCCTCGCCGATGCTCGCTTTGGTCGCCAGCGCGCATTCGCCGAGAACGGTCAGGAAACGCTGCACCGCATCCTGGCCGACCACGAACGGATTGGGCTGGCCCGGCTGGCGATCCCTGAGCGTCGCCATTTTTGCTACCGCGGCGTCGTAGCTGACATGATTAGACAGGAAGATATCGGCGTTCTCCTGGCGGAGGACATCCCGGTATTTTTGGGTGGTGTCGGAATAGAGCTGAAGCCGGTCAGGCAGGGGTCCGAAATTATAGGCGGTGCCGCCCCATGCAACGGCGCGGTGCGGATCGCCATGGTCAAGCACGGTGAACACGGTCGCGAGCGTGCCGAGCGTATGGCCAGGAATAACGTAGAGCTTGAGTGTCGTGCCGCCGAGCGTGATGGTGTCGCCGTCCTTGACCGACTGATCGCGCTTCGGCGGTTCGCCGAACAGCGGATTGCGCTTGGTGCCGAACAGCGGATCGCGCTGGATTTCTTCGAGCGCTTGCCAGTCGATCTCGCTCATCACGACGCGCGGATTGAATTTCCGCTGCAGATAGGCCGCGCCACCGTAGTGGTCGCCATGGGCGTGGCTGATCACGACATAGCGGATATCGGCGGGATCAAGTCCCAGTTTGCGAAGGCCGCCTTCGATATAGTGCTCGGCCTCGTCGGCATTATCCATGGCATCAACGATGATGATGCCGGCTGACGTCCTGATCGCCCATGCGGTAGTCCAGCGCGCGCCCAGGAAATACAATTTGTCCATCACCTGCATCGGCTCCAGCGGCGGCTCCTTCAGCATGGTCCGATAATTGTCCATGAAGCTCGGGCCCGGCGTCGGACTCGCGGTCCGGCACAAAGTGAGCGGGCCGAGCAGGTCAGATCCCGCCGCTTTGGTGGCGGCGGCGACATGTTCCTGCACGGCTGCCGGGTCGGCCTTTTGCGCGTGGCTTGTGGAAGTGATCGACCAGAGCGTCGCCGCAGCGAGCATGATCTTCGACGAATGTTTCATGGGAGAGCCCTTGAGTGTGATGCGGATGCAGCCGTTTGCCCCACGTCATTGCGAGGAGCGAAGCGACGGAGCAATGCAGTCTTTCTTGTGGCTTTGGATTGCTTCGCTTCGCTCGCAATGACGGTTCGACGATTCACGCATTGCCGCGATCTTCGCGGAACAGGTCCAGCTTCTGCTGCACCGGACGATCCGAGAAGCTGAACAGCACTGAGTCTTGATCGGCCTCGTGGGTGACCCATTGCCAGCTTGGCACCACGAACAGGTCGCGCGGGCCCCATTCAAAAGTCTGCTCGCCGATCCGCGAACGCCCGCGGCCCTCGATTGCGGCGAATACCGTTGCGTCAGTTGAACGATAGCGCGCGGTCTCGAACCCCTTCGGCAGCAATTGAATGAAGGTGCCGACGGTCGGCATCGCGAAGTCGCCGGTTTCAGGGTTGGAGAATTTCAGTTTCAGGCCGTGGCAGGCGTCCCACTCGTCGCGCACTTTGGCCTGTTCCAGCGCCTCGCGCGTGTGGCTGTAGGGGTAATTGAAGATCGGCGAGGTTTTTGAGGCGCGCCTCGAGTCGACCGGCAGCAGATTGTGGCCATAGCGTGCAAAACTGTCGCCGGCGGGACGGGTGATCTTTTGTTGGTCTTCATTCGATCCTTCCGCGAAGGAGGCATCGAAGAACTGCACCATCGGGATGTCGAGCCCATCGAGCCAGAACATCGGTTCGGAAGTTTCGTTGGAATGATCATGCCAGGTCATCGACGGCGTAATGACAAAATCGCCGGGCTCCATCGCGGTGCGCTCGCCGTCGACCGCGGTATGCGCGCCCTTGCCCTCGAGCACGAAACGCAGCGCCGACTGGCTGTGCCGGTGCGCGGGCGCGACGTCGCCCGGTATCACCATTTGAACGCCGGCAAACAGCGAGGTGGTGATTTTCGATTGACCGCGCAGCCCGGGATTTTCCAAGACCAGCACCCGCCGCTCGGCTTCCTTGGCGGTGATCAGTTTGCCGGCTTCCGTCATGTAGTCGCGGATGGCGTCGAACTTCCACAGATGCGGCCGGCAGGCGCTCTTCGGCTCCGGCGTGATCAGATCGCCCATCACGTTCCAAAGTGCTGCGAGATTCTCGCCGTCGATCTTGCGGTAGAACGCCTCGCGTTCCGGCGTCTTCTGTACGGCTTCCATGACGAGCCTCCCATGGTTCTTGTTGCTGGATAGATTGACAGCATACTTACAATATGGCTAGCGTCAATCAAGCAATCGAGAAAATTCAAGGGAGGTTCCGATGAAGCTGCACGGCTATTTCCGCAGCAGCGCGGCCTACCGGGTCAGAATTGCCTTGAACCTGAAGGGTTTGGATGCGGAGCACTTGGCCCACCACCTTCGCAAGGGCGAACAATGCGCGCCCGACTATCTCGCGATCAATCCGCAAGGGCTGGTGCCGACGCTGGAGGACGACGAGGGCGGCGTCCTCACCCAGTCGCTCGCCATCATCGAATGGCTGGACGAGACTCACCCGACGCCGCCGCTGCTTCCGCTTGACGCATTGCAGCGGGCGAAAGCCCGAGCGTTCGCGCTGGCGATCGCCTGCGACATTCACCCCGTTCAGAATTTGAAGGTGCTGGCGCGGCTGCGTCAGCTCGGCGTGGCCGACGACAAGGTCACCGAATGGGCCGCCTGGGCCAATCGCGACGGATTGTCGGCTTGTGAGAAGCTCGTCGCCAATGAGCCTGGCCCGTTCTGCCTTGGCGAGGTGCCGACCGTTGCCGATCTCTGCCTGGTGCCGCAACTGGCCAATGCGCGGCGCTTCGGCGTCGACGTCTCGGTGTTCCCGCGTCTCTTGAAAGCCGAAGCTGCATGCAAAGCCATGCAGGCCTTTACCGATGCCGCGCCGGACAAGCAGCCCGATGCCGAATAAGCCGATCACCATGGACGCGGTCTACACCGCGCCCGGCTATCTCTTCCGCCGCATGCAGCAGATCGCGGTCGCGATCTTCGTCGAGGAATGCAAGGCGTACGACCTGACGCCGGTGCAATATGCGGCGCTGATCGCGATCCATACCCATCCCGGCATCGATGCGACCCGGCTCTCCGCGGTGATTGCGTTCGATCGCTCGACCTTGGGCAACGTGATCGAGCGGCTGGAGGCGAAGCGGCTGATCGAGCGCAAGCCATCCGGCGAGGACAAGCGGGTCAAGCTGCTCTACCTGACCAAAGCGGGCGCATCGCTGTTGCGCGACATCATGGCGTCGGTCGATCGCGCGCAGGCGCGCATGCTGCAACCCCTGAAGCCCGCCGACCGCAAGACGCTGACGGCGCTGCTGACGCAGCTGGTCGATCTCAACAACGAGGCCTCGCGGGTGCCGCTGCGCGCCGAGGACGCGCTCGAGCATATGGGCAAGTCGACTTGACGCGCGCGCTGCCAGTGCTTATCGCGGGCGGTGGCATCGGCGGGCTCGCCACCGCGCTCGGGCTGGCGCAAAAGGGGATCCGCTCGATCCTCTTAGAGAAGGCTGCGGCGCTCGGCGAGATCGGCGCCGGCATCCAGCTCGGGCCGAATGCCTTCCACGCCTTCGACTACCTCGGCGTCGGCGAGGCCGCGCGCGGCATGGCGGTCTACATCGACCAGCTCAGGCTGATGGACGCGCTGACCGCGGACGAGATCACACATGTCGACCTCGGCGAGTCTTTTCGAAGGCGGTTCGGCAATCCCTATGCGGTCGTGCATCGCGGCGACCTGCACGGCGTGTTCCTGAAAGCCTGCCGCGACAGTGCGCTGATCGATCTGCGCGTCTCCAGCGAAGTCGTAGGCTA
>DASXJV010000350.1:0-8608 GCA_036497205.1 Bradyrhizobium sp. | reverse complement strand
ATCCAGATCTATTATCTCGTCGCGGCGTGGACGCTGATCGCCGTCATCGCAATGTACGCTCTCACCCGCACGCCGCTCGGCCGCATGTGCAATGCCGTGCGCGACAATCCCGAACGCGTCCAATTCGTCGGCTACGATCCGCACGTTGTCCGCTATCTTGCCTTCTGCTTTGCCGGATTTTTCGCAGGGATCGCGGGGGCACTGGCGGCGATCAATTTCGAAATCGCCAACTCGGCCTATCTCGGGGCGGCGCAGTCGGGAACCGTGTTGTTCGCGACCTATATCGGCGGCGTCGGATTCTTCATCGGTCCGATCGTCGGCGCGATCTTCGTTACGCTTCTCTCGCTTGGTCTCAGCGATTTGACGCCGGTGTGGCAGCTCTATTTCGGGCTGATCTTCATCGCGGTGGTGGTGTTCGCGCCGGGCGGCATCACCGGGCTTTTGATGATGCATCGCCCGCTGTTGAAGGCCGGTACCCTGGCCAGGGTGGTGCCGAGCTACCTGATCGCCTTTGTGCCGACGCTGGCGATGATCGCAGGCCTCATCCTGTCGATCGAGACGATCGTGCATTACACCGTCAACCCAGGTGACGACTCGCATATCAGGGCATTTGGCGTCAGCTTCGATGCGGCGAGCCCCTACATATGGGCAATGGCGGCAATTCTCCTGATTGGCGGATTTTTCGCTGCCCGCAAGACCTGGAGCTGGGTCGGACACGCTTGGGACGACGCTACCAGCGTGGCGCGTGAAAAAGGAATTGCCGCATGAGCGCCGCGATTGAACTGCGCGAAGTCGACAAGTCTTTTGGCAATGTCGCCATCATTCGCAATGTCAATCTGAGCGTCGCGCAGGGCGAACGACACGCCCTGATCGGTCCGAACGGCGCGGGCAAATCGACGACCTTCAATTTGATCAGCGGATATATGGCGCCGACGTCCGGTAGCGTGCTGCTCCGCGGCCAGGTCATCTCCGGCCTGCCGCCCTATCAGATCAACCGGCGCGGCTTGTCGCGCAGTTTTCAGGTCACCAATGTCTTTGCCAATATGAGCGTGTGGGAGAACCTTCGCTGTGCCGTGCTGTGGGCCACCGGCCATCGCTATGCATTCTGGAAAAATATTGACAATCTGCCGGAGGTGCGCGATCGCACCGCGCAAATTCTTGCAGATATCAACCTCACGGCACGGCGCGACGTGCCGGCGGGTCTGTTGACCTACGCCGAGCAGCGCGCGCTGGAGATCGGCATTACCATCGCCGGCGGCGCCGATGTCATCCTGCTGGACGAGCCGACCGCGGGCATGAGCCACGCCGAAACCGAGCGCGCCGTCGCGCTGATCCGCCGCCTGACCGAGGGCCGCACGCTGCTGATCGTCGAACACGACATGAGCGTGGTATTTGGACTGGCCGACCGGATTTCGGTGCTGGTGTACGGCCAGATCATCGCCTCGGGAACGCCGGAAGAAATTCGCGGCAATCCGAAGGTCAAGGAAGCCTATCTCGGCGAGGAGGCGGCGTGATGCTGGAGGTCGGGGATCTGCACGCCTACTACGGCAAGAGCCATATCCTGCAGGGCGTCGATATGCATATCGACGCCGGCGAGGTCGTGAGTCTGTTGGGGCGCAATGGCGTCGGACGCTCCACGACGGTCAAGGCCATCATGGGCGAGGTGCCGCCGCAAGGCTCGATCAAATTCAAGGGCAGCGACATCGCGGGATTGCCGAGCTACCGGATCGCGCATCTGGGGCTGGGTTACGTTCCGGAGCATCGCGATATCTTCCCCGGCCTGACGGTACGGCAAAACCTGATGCTAGGCATCAAGGATACCAGGCGTTCGGGCAAGTGGCGGCTCGAGGACATGCTGAAGATGTTTCCGAACCTCGCAGCGAGGGCCGACACGTCAGCCGGCGTGCTGTCGGGCGGCGAGAAGCAGATGCTGACAATTTGCCGCACACTGATGGGCGACCCAGAACTCGTCATGATCGACGAGCCCACCGAAGGGCTGGCTCCCCTCATCGTGCAACAGGTCGGCGACCTGATCGCCGAAATCGCCCGGCGCGGCGTCGCGATCCTGCTGGTGGAGCAGAAACTCTCGATCGCAATGCGGATATCGCATCGCGTCTACGTGATGGGCCACGGCCGGATCGTGTTCGAGGGCACGCCTGCCGAACTCAAGGCCAACGAGGCCGTGCGCAAGGAATGGCTGGAAGTCTGACCGCTTGCGCGTAACTTCGGCGCAGAATATGCAGCAGAATATGCAAAAGTGCCTTTGCCAAGGCCCGAACGATAACGACTTGCCCCCCATAGTTGAATATGGTGACGGGTCCGGCCGGGGTAGGTTCGGCTCGCTGAGCGGGGCAGCCGACAAAAACCAGAGCGTGTAAAACGCCATTGGATAGATTGCGCATATTCCGATTGAAAATGGGATATGCGGCGACGGAGGGAATGCGTGGAACACGCTTTGGAAGTGCGCGGGGTGTCACTGCGCTTTGGCGGCGTACGCGCGCTCACCGAAGTCAGTTTTGGCGTGAACGCCGGCGAACTGTTCTCGATTATCGGCCCCAACGGCGCCGGCAAGACCTCGATCGTAAACTGCATCTCGGGCCGTTACCGGCCGACCGAAGGTCAATTGTTCTATCGCGGCCGCGATATCACGGCACTCAATCCCAACGCCCGTCCCTCCCTCGGCATCGGCCGCACTTTCCAAAACCTCGCGCTGTTTCATCACATGACCGTGCTCGACAACATCATGGTTGGGCGGCATCACTTGTTGAAGAATAATTTCATCACGGGATCCCTGTACTGGCTGACCGGCGCGCGGCGCGAAGAACTCGAGCATCGCCGCAAGGTCGAGGAGATCATCGATTTCCTCGATCTGCAGTCGGTGCGCAAGGCCACCGCCGGCACGCTTCCTTACGGCCTGCGCAAGCGCGTCGAGCTCGCCCGCGCCATGGCGCTCGAGCCGCAACTGATCCTGCTCGACGAACCGATGGCCGGCATGAACTTCGAGGAAAAGGAGGACATGGCGCGTTACATCGTCGATCTCAACGAAGAGTTCGGCATGACGGTCATGATGATCGAGCACGACATGGGCGTGGTGATGGACATTTCTCACCGGGTCATGGTGCTGGATTTCGGGCGCAAGATCGCGGAAGGCGACCCAGCCGCGGTGCTCGCCGATCCCCATGTGAAGCGCGCGTATCTCGGCGAAGAGGACGAGGTTTTGGTCGATCCCGACGAGACGCCGGCGCCTGCGGAGAGCGTGGCATGATGGATTACGCCGGCCGCGTTGTTGAGGCCGATACCTATCCGAAGCTGTTGCGCCTCAACGCACACGAACATGGCGGCGAAATCGCGCTGCGCGAAAAGGATTTCGGACTCTGGCGCGTGTTCACCTGGAACGACTACCAGACCCGGGTGCACGACTTCGCACTCGGCATGGTCGAACTCGGCCTTGGTCGCGGCGACGTCATCGGCATCATCGGCGACAACCGGCCGGACTGGGTATCGGCCGAAATCGCCAGCCACGCGATCGGCGCCATGAGCCTGGGTCTCTATCGCGACGTGCTGGATGAGGAAGCGGCCTATCTACTTAGCTATGGCGAAGCCAAAATGGTATTCGCCGAGGACGAAGAGCAGGTCGACAAGCTGCTGACGCTTGCCGATCGCGTTCCGCATCTCAAGCACATCGTCTATTCCGATCCGCGCGGGATGCGGAAATATGACGACCGCCGCCTGATGGAAGCCGACAAGCTCGCAGCGATGGGCCGCGACCGCGCCGCCCGCGAGCCAGAGTTTTACGACAGGCTGGTGGACGCCACCAAAGGCGAGGACGTTGCGATTCTCTGCACCACCTCAGGCACTACGGCCAATCCGAAACTGGCGATGCTCGCCGCGGGGCGGGTGCTGCGGCATTGCGCAACCTATCTCGCGTTCGACCCGAAGGGCCCCGACGACGAATACGTCTCGGTGCTGCCGCTGCCGTGGATCATGGAACAGGTCTACGCGCTGGGCAAAGGCCTGCTGTGCCGCATGAAGATCAACTTCGTCGAACAGCCCGACACCATGATGAACGATTTCCGCGAGATCGCGCCGACCTTCGTGCTGTTCGCGCCGCGGGTTTGGGAATCCATCGCCGCCGACGTGCGCGCAGGCGTGATGGATTCCTCCCCGCTGAAGCAGAGCCTTTACGAACTCGGCATGAAGACGGGACTATCGGCGCTGGCGCGGGGCAAGCACTCGGTCGTCGCGGACTGGCTTCTGTTCCGCGCCTTGCGCGACCGCCTCGGCTTTACGCGGCTGCGCTCGGCGGCGACCGGCGGCGCCGCGCTCGGTCCCGACACCTTCAAATTCTTCCAAGCCATGGGCGTGCCGCTGCGCACGCTGTACGGCCAGACCGAGCTACTCGGTGCCTACACGCTGCATCCTTTTGGTCGGGTCGATCCCGACACTACGGGCGTGGCGATGGCCGACACCATCGAAATCCGCATCGATAATCCGGACATTCACGGCGTCGGCGAAATCGTGGTGCGCCACCCCAATATGTTCCTCGGCTACTACAAGAATCCGGAAGCCTCCGCCGCCGATATGAACGATGGCTGGATGCACTCGGGCGATGCCGGCTATTTCAACGACAACAAGCAGCTGGTGGTGATCGACCGCATCAAGGATCTTGCGGAAACCGCGCGCGGCGAACGGTTCTCGCCACAATATATCGAGAACAAGCTGAAGTTCTCGCCCTACATTGCCGAAACGGTGGTGCTCGGCGCCGGCCGCGACGCGCTGGCGGCAATGATCTGCATCCGGTTCTCGATCATCTCGAAATGGGCGGAGAAAAACCGGATCTCGTTCACCACCTACACCGACCTCGCCTCGCGGCCGGAAGTATACGCGCTGCTGCGCAAGGAGGTCGAAACCGTCAACGCCACGCTGCCGCCGGCGCAGCGCATCTCGAGATTCCTGCTGCTCTACAAGGAACTCGACGCCGATGACGGCGAACTGACCCGCACGCGGAAAGTCCGCCGCAGCGTCATCAACGAGAAATATGCCACGATTATCGACGCGATCTATGGCGGCGAGCATAACATTCCGATCGATACCGTGATCCGCTTCCAGGACGGCACCACGCAGCGTATCCGCACCACGCTGGCGGTCGTCGATCTCGCACGCGACCCTGCTGTGGCGGAGGCCGCCGAGTGATTCACGATCGAGGTTCCCACAGCCGTCATGCCCGGGCCTGTCCCGGCCATCCACGCCTTTTTTGCAGCCATCCAGCAAGAGGTGGATGCCCGGGACAGGCCCGGGCATGACGAGCTTTGGATTAGGCGAGCACGCATGAACACCCAGTTTCTGATCCAGCTTCTGGTCAATGGCCTCGTGGTTGGCACGCTCTATGGCGTGGTCGCGATGTCGTTCGTACTGATCTACAAGGCCACGCAAGTCGTGAACTTCGCGCAAGGCGAATTGCTGCTGGTCGGCGCCTGGGTGTGCTGGGCGCTACTGTCAAAATATCAGGTGCCGTTTTGGGTCGGCATGCCGCTGACGCTCGTCTTCATGTTCGTGTTCGGCATCGCGATCCAGATCGTGATCCTGCGCCCGATGATCGGCGAGCCGATCATTTCGGTGATCATGGTCACCATCGGACTGTCGACGGTGTTTCAGGCTTCGCTGAAATGGATTTTCGGCGTCAATCCGCAACCGTTTCCACGCGTGTTCACCAGCCAGTCCGTGAACCTGCTGGGCGTGCAAATCCAGACCGTCTATGTGATGAGCCTCGTCGTGTCGGTGGCGATGATGGTCGGCATGGCCTGGTTCTTCCGGGTTTCGAAATACGGCCTCGCGATGCGCGCCACCGCCTTCAACCAGCAGGTCGCGCAGTCGCTCGGCATTTCCGTCAAAAGCGTGTTCGCGATGGCCTGGGCGATCTCGGCGACGGTCTCGGCGGTGGCCGGCGTGGTGGTGGCCGTGGTCAACGGCGTGTCTTCGGGTTTGTCGGCCTACGGCATCAAGGTGTTTCCGGCGGCGATCCTGGGCGGGTTAGACAGCATCGGCGGCGCGGTGCTTGGCGGCATCATCATCGGCTTGTTGGAAAACATCGCGCAATATGTTGACAGCGAATATCTGCACTGGGGCAATTTGTATGAAATTGCGCCATTCTACGTCCTGATCATTATCCTGATGATCAAGCCCTACGGCCTGTTTGGCACCAAAGACATCGAGCGGGTGTAACTTTCAAAATGGCAAGTCCCTCTCTCATTCCTTCTGGCGACTTCCGCACCTCCTACGCGGCCGACACCACAATCTTTCCGACCACGACGAGCCGCAACGCGGCGATTGTCGGCACCATGCTGATTTGTTTCGCGCCGCTGGTGTTCAGCGAGTACTGGCTGAGCATCCTGATCCAGATCGGCATTTTTGCGATCGCAGCGCTCGGCCTGAACATTCTTGTCGGCTTTACCGGGCAGATTTCGATCGGCCACGCCGCGTTTTTTCTGTTCGGCGCCTTCACCTCTGCCTATATCTCCAACACGATGCCGATCCCGGCATTCTTCGCCATTCCGCTGGCGGGCGTTGTAACGGCCATGGTCGGGCTGATTTTCGGGGTGCCGGCGGCGCGGCTCAAGGGACTTTATCTCGTCATTGCGACGCTCGCCGCGCAATATATCCTGCTCGACTTCTTCTCGCGCGCCGACTGGTTCAGCGGCGGCTCGGTCCCCGCCAGCGCCAATCCGTTCTCGATTTTCGGCTACACGTTCCGCGGCGACCGCCAATATTTCTATGTGGTGCTGGCCTATCTGTTGGTCAGTTACCTGCTCGTGACCAATTTGATGCGCACGCGCGATGGCCGCGCGCTGGTGGCGATACGCGACCACTATCTCTCCGCGGAAATCATGGGCATCAACCTGACGAAATACCGCACGCTGTCATTCGGCCTTGCGGCGTTCTTCGCGGGCATCGCAGGAGCGCTCTATGCGCATTATCAGCTTGTGGTCTCGAACGAAGGCTTCGGGATCGAACGCTCGATCATCTTTCTCGCCATGGTCATCATTGGCGGCACTGGCTCGATCATGGGGACGCTGATGGGCACCGCTTTCGTGGTGCTGCTGCCGGAATCGATGGAGTGGATCAGCGCCGGCCTGAAAGGCACCGCCATCGACAAGGCGCTGTCGCTCAATACCAACATCACCTTCCTGCGCGAGATCGCGATCGGCGTGATCATCATCGCGTTTCTGATGTTCGAGCCGGACGGGCTCGCGCATCGATGGCGGCAGATCAAGACTTACTGGAAACTCTACCCGTTTTCGCATTGAGGTTGGAACGGGACTGACTACAATAGACCTTAACAAAAGAACCGGAGGAAAATCCCTATGACCATAAAATCCCTACTCAGCACCGTGTCGTTGGCGCTGCTGCTCGGCGGCGCCTCGGCAACGGCGCAGGCGCAGATCGCGATCGGCCATCTGGCGGATTATTCCGGCGGCACGTCGGACGTCGGAACGCCGTACGGACAGGGCGTCGCGGACACCTTCGCTTGGGTCAACAAGAACGGCGGCGTCGGCGGCAAGCAGCTCAACGTCGATACCAACGATTACGGCTATCAGGTGCCGCGCGCGATAGCGCTTTACAAAAAATGGTCCGGTGGTGACAAGGTCGCGGCTATCATGGGCTGGGGCACTGCGGATACCGAGGCGCTGACCGGCTTTCTGGCGCAGGACAAGATCCCGGATATCTCCGGCTCCTACGCCGCAGCGCTCACCGATCCGGAAGGCACCAGCGGCAAGGCGAAACCCGCGCCGTACAATTTCTTTTACGGGCCGAGCTATTCGGACGCCATGCGGGCGATGCTGACCTGGGCTGCGGACGACTGGAAGGCCAAGGGCAAACCCGGCAAGCCGAAGTTCGTTCATATGGGTGCCAACCACCCGTATCCCAATGCGCCTAAGGCGGCCGGCGAAGCGCTCGCCACCGAACTCGGCTTCGACGTGCTGCCGCCGCTGGTGTTCGCCTTGACGCCTGGCGATTACAGCGCCCAGTGCCTGAGCCTGAAGAGCGCCGGCGCCAATTACGCCTATCTCGGCAACACCGCCGCCTCCAACATCTCCGTGCTGAAGGCGTGCAAGACCGCCGGCGTCGACGTGCAGTTCATGGGCAATGTCTGGGGCATGGATGAGAACGCCGCCAAGACGGCCGGCGACGCTGCGGACGGCGTGATCTTCCCGCTGCGAACCGCGGTGGCGTGGGGCGGTAACGCGCCGGGCATGAAGACCCTGATGGAAATTTCCAAGATGTCCGACCCGACCGGCAACGTCTATCGTCCGGTGCATTACATCGCGGCCGTTTGTAGCGCGCTGTATTTGAAGGAAGCCCTCGATTGGGCGGCTAAAAACGGCGGCGCAACTGGAGAGAACGTGGCCAAGGGCTTCTATCAGAAGACCAATTGGGTGCCGGCCGGTATGGACGGCGTCTGCAATGCTTCCACATGGACCGACAAAGACCATCGCGGCACGCTCAAGGTCGATCTCTATCGCTCGAAAATCTCCGGTTCGACCGATGGCGATCTCAACGATCTGATCAAGAAGGGCACCATCAAGCTCGAAAAGGTCAAGACCGTCGA
>DASXJV010000349.1:0-25044 GCA_036497205.1 Bradyrhizobium sp. | reverse complement strand
GATTCAGAGGTATACATTATAAATGTCCACCGACGACTCAACGCCCAGTTTGGCGAAGTTCTTCGCGAGCCAGTCGCCCGCACATTTTCGACCTTGGTTGCGAAGAAAAATGAGAAAGTCCCAGTCGGCGTTGTACTTGCTTGCAGAACTGAGCGTGCCCATGAATCCGTCGTCCGCGATGCTGTGGATCAGCACGCGCGGCAGCTCGTTATTGACGATACGTTTCTGTGTAACAAGGTTGCTGACGAAGCTGACCGCCCGCATCTCCCGCATAAGGGACGAATTGAAGCTGATCTCGTTAATGCGGTTCAAAATGTCGTCTGCCGAGCGCGGCACCTCTTTGCGGAACAGCGGATTGATATGAACGATGACAATGTCGGTGCTCTTGCAGTTGTAGATTAGCGGAAAGAGCGCCGGGTTTCCCATATAGCCGCCGTCCCAATAGGCTTCGCCGTCGATCTCAACCGCGTGAAATATCGTGGGGAGACACGCGGAAGCCATTACGGCAGATGCCGAAACTTCCTTTCCGGCAAAGACCTTCACCTTGCCAGTACGCACGTTCGTTGCCGAGAGAAAGAGCTTCACCGGGCAGTCCGGGCGCTTCAAAACGTCAAAATCGATCGATTGCTCGACGATATCACGCAGTGGGTTATAGTCCGCGGGGTTGAACTCATAGGGCGACAGCACGCGCGTCACGAAGCCCACAAAGGAAAAAATCGGCGACCAGCTCAACCTGTGACCCCCAAGCATTCGCTCGACGGGACTTGGCTGCAGCGGCCCCAGCTTGGCCGCATCGCTGACGCGCTTCCAATAGCCCGCGAGCGCCTTGCGTGCTCCTTCGCGACCGTCGACCGCAAGCCCATAGGCAAAGACCGCAGCATTCATCGCTCCGGCGCTCGTCGCGCTGAGCCCCTCGAAGGCAAGGTCTTTCTCTTCTAAGAGTCGGTCGAGCACACCCCAGGTAAAGGCACCATGCGCGCCGCCTCCCTGAAGGGCCAAGTTGATAGTCCTAACCTGGTTGGAGAATGCCGGTTTGTGACCGGCTCCCTCAGACGTCTCAGGCCTTTCCGCCGAGTTCGGCTCCGAAGTGACTCGCATGACCGAATCCAAACCCTATTCGCCTGCATGCGCAAAGCATTCAATGACAAGAATTGGATTATTCGTGGGGCAGAAACGCACCCCGATCCACGTCAATCACATCGACAAGCATAACACAAATGGACGGGAGCCGACGCGGTGCTTGCCCCTATTTGAGCAACGCGGACATAGCCGAAGCGTAACTTATGATCCCGGAACGGACATCAGCGGATCAGCAATTGACGAAGGGAAACTGCAAAGGCGCGCCAGGATTGACGCCGCGGGTGGGCAACTCTGTAAGGGCTATCCGATGCTGCCTGCAAACCGTTCGGCCAGACGTTGATGCCGGAACGCCTCCACGACGAAATCGACGAAGACGCGCGTCTTGACCGGCAGCAGCGCGCGGCTCGCGTAATAGATCGAGATCGGTCCGCCGCCGGCATACCATTGTGGGACGAGGCGCAGGAGCGCGCCACTTTCCAAATGCGGGAGCGCGTGGGGGACAGCGATCAAGGTCACGCCAAGCCCGAGCAGCGCTGCCCGGCACATAGCCTCGGGATCGTCGAACACGAGCGTCTCCTTGAGGGTAGCCACCATTTCTCCCCCCGTGGCGTCGCGCATCAGCCGCTCGCGGATGCGACCGGTGTGCGATGAGCGCATGACGATCCCATCGAAAGCGGCAAGCCCCGTGGGATCGCTCGGTTGGATCCGACCTTTCAAGTAGGACGGGGACGCAACGGCAATAATGTGCAACGGCGCAAGTGTGCGAGACACTAAGCCGGGCACCAGCTCGATGCCGCCGCCGATCGCCGCATCAAATCCTTCGGCGATCAGATCGACCTGTCGGCTTTCAAACTGCCAGTGGGGACGGATAGCCGGATAGTATTTCAGAAATTCCGGTAACAGCGGCAGGATGTAATCGACTCCGAAAGTCAGGCCGAGGCTGACCTTAAGCACGCCGGCCGGCTCACCGCGGTCCGTCGCAACGGTTGCGATTGACGTCTGCAGCTCCTCCAAGCTGCCCCTGACCGCGTGCAGGAAACGCGTGCCCGCTTCGGTCAGAGTAAGCTTCCGTGTGCTGCGGTGGAAAAGCCGGATGCCGAGATTTCGCTCCAGCGTCGCCACGTTGCGACTGACCGCCGCCGGGGTGAGCGATAGCCGCCGGGCTGCGGTCGAAAAGCCGCCCGTTTCGGCGCTTCTGACGAAGCATTCCAGGTTCGCGAGAGTTTCCATGTTTTGTCTTTCAAAGAATGCTTGAAAGTAATTCGATAAATTACCCCCTAATCATGCACTAATAAACAGGCGATATCCAGCAAGCAGACTTCAAATCCCTGACGCCCGTGACCCAGGTCTGTGGTCCCGAAGAAGCGCCTGACCCCCGAGTGGTCGATTCCTGATTCTGACTGTCAAACCCAATGGAGCGAGTAATGACGAGCAAGGCTTTAAGCGACGCAGCGAAGGCCATCGTTCGCCGCAACACCGAGGAAGTGCAAGGCGGCGGAAATTTCGAACTGTTCGATGAGCTCTTCGCCGACGATTTTCTCGACCACACGCCGCAGCCGGGTCGCACGCCTGATAAGAACGGCGCGCGACAACTCTATAAAACCCTGCGGAGCGCTTTTCCCGACTTTCATGCCGAGATCCATTGGCAGCTCGCCGATGGCGACCGCGTGACGACCTATAAGACTTATCGCGGCACGCACCGAGGAGAATTTCTGGGTGTGGCGCCGACTGGCCGCAAGATTCAATTCGAGACTGTCGACGTCATGCGGGTGCGTGACAGCAAGATCGCTGAACACTGGGGAGTGGCCAATCTCTTTTCCCTTATGCAGCAGCTTGGCGCTTGGCCCGCGAGGCAAGAGCGCATTTGAACCGGGCACGCAACCACAACCGAAAGGAACATCACATGACCATCGGCATCATTGGATCGGGCGCCATCGGCACAGCGTTGGCTCGGACATTGGCCCGCGGCGGCATCGAGGCAACTATCTCCAATAGCCGCGGGCCCGACTCTCTAAGAGAACTGATACGCGAGTTGGGTCCATTGATCCAGGCGGGCACTCGCGAGCACGCCGCGCGCGCCGACATCGTCTTCGTCGCCGTTAACTGGACGAAACTGCCGGCGGCGCTTGGTGGGCTTACGGATTGGGACGGCCGGATTGTCATCGACGCCAACAATCCGATCGAGGCGCCACTGTTCAAGCCGGTGGATCTCAAGGGCCGCGTATCGAGTGAGGTATTTTCCGATTTCGTGCCGGGAGCACGGGTCGTGAAGGCGTTCAATCATCTTCGCGCGCAAGTTCTAGCCGACGATCCGCGCATCGATGGCGGCCGGCGCGTGCTGTTCTATTCCGGCAACGACAAGGCAGCAAAGGCGGAAGTGGCGGCACTCATCGATCGGATCGGCTTCGTCGGTATCGATCTTGGATCGCTCGCGGTCGGCGGCAAGCTCGCTCAGTTTCCCGGAGGACCGCTCCCAAACCAGAATCTCGTCAAGATCGGCTGAATTTCCACTCTTGGCAGAGTGTTGCAAAACTTTGAAAATGCCATTCGATCAATTTCACGCAAATAGACCAACCAGACCCACTTCGGTTTGAACAAAAGGGATCTCGGTTGATACGAGGGCACTCAGGCAAAAAAACTGTCAGAAGCTGTTGCGGATGAATAAAGGCTGTACTTCAATGATGAACTGCGACGTCACTCCAAGCTCGCCGTGTTTTTCGACCTAAGGAGACTGGGCCATGAAATGTAGCAAGCGGTCGTTTGCCGTCGTCTCCGTACTCTTCGCACTCCTTCTGTCATTGAGTACGGGAACACTCAATGCGCGTGACGCCGATCTTGCCTCTCTCACCTTTGCGGCGGCTCATAGCGCTAAACAGCAATGCAAAAATACCTGTCGTGCGCGATATCGCGACTGCGTGTCCTTGAAGCAAATACCATCCTTCGAGTGTCGGGGCATTTACCAGGATTGCACCCGCTACACTTGTAATGCTCGTCCAGCTGGTCGACCGTCTTGGCAAGGGTTTCCGTCGTAATTGATCGCGAAGGCCGCCCGCCGGCCTACTCAATCACCTCGTCAGCACGGGCGAGAAGCGTGATCGGATGGGCAGATCGCGGCAGAGACGCGAGGAACAATACAGCACAGACACATAGCAAGACGATGTCCTTGAATATGAACTCGCCGGTCAAATTCCAAGCCATCGGATTAGTCGACAAACTCCATTTAACGACACCCGGCGTCGTGAAGAAGAACGACCATGTGATGGCAAAAGTGACCATCCCCATCAGCGAACCGATGGCCGACAAAATCGGGCTGAACGCGCCTGCCACGAGAAGCGCCGCAATGCCAAACTCGACAAGGCCGAGGAAATACGCTTCTCCCCTGAAACCGAATACCGATAACCACGAAATAAATGGACTATTGCTGATGAATTGCACAATGCCCTGAGCCGAGTGCAGCGTGAACTTCTGCATGCCAAACGACACGAAGATCAGGACCATGACCCAGCGGAGTATGGCCAGGAAGCGATAAGATCCCGCTCCCTTTTCAGCGACGTTGAAAGACGTTTTCATGCCGATCCCTTTCGTTCATTGATCAAGATTGTCTACAGCTGCCGCCTTTGAGGCGCGTACCCGCCAAATCTTACGCACGCGCAGCACCTTCGTTACGCGCGCCCACGGTTCCGTGATTCACAATTATGTGCATGTGGCGGGCGCGATATTGGGCGGACATCGATCAAACCGCACCGACCAAGCTCGACTTATGAGTACGCGCCCTATCATGATCCGATTAGATTGAATCGGATCATGATCTCATCTCTTTGTTTGAGCGTGATCTCCGCGCAAACGCCTGGCGTTTGTCGCGGGGGAGAAACCGGTTGCCAATTTTCCGGATCGTGCTCTACGATCGCCGCGCGGCCTCGAGCGCCTGCGGCGTGTCGATATCGAGAAACGCACCAAAGCCCTCGACCGGGACTTCCGCCACCGCCTCGCTGTGTCTGACGATCAGATGGCGGGCGCCGATATCGCCGTCTAGCGTCATCAATTCGTTGAAGAAGCGGCGCGACCACAGCACCGGATTGCCGCGCCTGTTATCGCTGACGGGTACTGCGATCAGATTGCCGCCGTCCGGCGCAAACGATTCGATCAGTCGATCGATCAGATGGGCATCGATCAGGGGCATGTCGCCAAGGCAGATCACCGCGCCGTCGGCGCTTTCAGGCACCGCCGCGATCCCGGCCTTGACCGAACCGGCGAGTCCTTCGGCGAAATCCGGATTGTGCACAAATTTCACTTTCAGGCCCTGCAACGCTTTCTCGACCTGCTCTGCCTGATGGCCTGTCACGACGATCACATCAGATGCTTTCGAGGCTAGCGCCTGCTCGGTCACAATACGGACCAGCGTCTTGCCGCCGAGTTCGGCCAAAAGCTTGTTGGGACCGCCCATTCGGGTCGAGCGGCCGGCAGCGAGAATGATCGCGGCAATGTTGCGGTCGCCATTGGCGCCGAGATTCTCGCGCGGCTGCGGTCGGGTCACGATTTCCATCAATAGCCCGCCAACGCCCATGCCGGTGAGTTCAGTTCGCGTAACCTTGAGGCCCGCCAAGAGGCGCATCAATACCCAATCGAACCCGTTCTCGACCGGCGAGCGCGCGCAGCCCGGCGCGCCCAGCACCGGCACGCCGCCGGCATTGCCGATCAACAGCAGGTTGCCGGGATCGACCGGCATGCCGAAATGCTCGATGGCGCCGCCGATGCCTGCGATCGCCGCCGGAATCACGTCGCGCCTGTCGGCAATCGCGGAGGCGCCGAATACGATCACCAGCTCCGCACCGAGACCAAGCAATTCCTTGATCGCAGCCTTAAGCGCCGCCTCGTCATGCGGCACGCGGCGCTCGGCCATGATGGTTGCGCCGGCGGGAGCCAGCCTCTCCGCCGTGACCCGCAAGGTCTTCTCCACCACCTTCGGCGCCAGACCGGGCAACAAGGTCGAGACGATGCCGACGCGCTTGATGACATAGGGCGCGATCCGCAACGCGCCGCCGCTCGCCGCCGCCACCGCCGCGTCGCGCAGCTTCCCTTCGACCCCGAACGGAATGAGCTTCACGGTTGCGACCATCTCGCCTTCAACCACCGGCTTGAAAGCGGCAAGGGTCGCGAAGGTGATGGCTTCATCGACACCGTTGATGCGGTCGACCTTCGCGCGGTCCACCACCAGCACGCCGGCCCTGGCCGCGAACAGATTGGCGCGGCCGGTAAATGCGCGTTCGACATTGATACCGTCGCCGGCGACGGCTTGCGCGATGCTGGCCGCCGCGACATCTTCGGAGACGTCACCGTCTTCGAGCCGCACCACGACGATTTCCTTCACCCCGGCGCGGGTCAGCGCCTCGACCTCGGCGTCACCGATCGTGGTGCCCTTCTTGAGCACCAGCGATCCCTGGCGCAGGGTGTGGACGGTGACGCCGCCGATCGCCTCCATCGGACTGGCAGGGCCGAACTTCATGCCGCGGCCTCTTTCGCCTCTTTCGGCAACCGCAGTTGCGCGGTGATCTCGGCCATGATCGCGACCGCGATTTCGGACGGCGAAACCGCGCCGATCGGCAGGCCAATGGGCGCGTGAATGCGGGCGATGTCGGCATCATCAGCGCCTTGCGCCTTGAGGCGTTCGCCGCGCTTGGCATGGGTCTTTCGCGAGCCGAGCGCGCCGATATAGAAGCAGTCACGCTGGAAAGCGTGCAGCAGCGCGGGATCGTCGATCTTGGGATCGTGCGTCAGCGCGACGAATGCGGTGTAATGATCGACATTGAGCGGCGGCAGCGCCACGTCAGGCCATTCCGCGATCAACGGCACATCCGGAAATCGCTCAGAGCTCGCAAACGCGGTGCGCGGATCCACCACCGTCACGTCATAATCCAGCGAGCGCGCCAGCGGCGCCAAGGCCTGGCTGATATGGACCGCGCCGACGATGACGAGCCTGGCGGTCGGCGCATAGACGTTGAGAAACAGTTTCTTGCCACCGGCCTCGATCATGCCGCTCTTGCCCATGCGCAACTGTTTTGCGAGATCGGCGCGCAGCGGGTCCGCGGCGATGTCGGCGGCCTTGACCAGCCATTGCTCGCCGTTGACGGTATCGGTGACCACGATTACCGGCCGCCGCGCGGCGCGCTCGACATTGACCTCTGCAAGCGTCTCAAGCTTCACGATTAGCCGACTTTCTCGACAAACACCCGGATTGTGCCGCCGCAGGACAGGCCGACATTCCACGCGGTTTCGTCGGCGACGCCGAACTCCAGCATTTTCGGCTGACCGCTTGCGATCACGTCGAGCGCTTCGGTGACAACAGCACCCTCGACGCAGCCGCCGGACACCGATCCCAGAAACGTGCCGTCATCGTTGATCACGAGGCTTGAGCCCGCGGGCCGCGGCGCCGAGCCCCAGGTCTCAACCACGGTCGCCAGCGCGACGCCGTGGCCGGCCTTCTGCCAGTCCTCAGCCGCTTTGAGAATATCTTCGTCGCGATTGAGCATGAGAGCCCCTTTCAAGCTGCGGAGCGGATCAGGCTGCGGTGATGCGGCGGCGGCACCGAAGAAAGTGCTGCGATCAGCCCCTCGATTGAACTCAAATTATGTACCGGGCGGAATTCGTCAACGTGCGGCAGCATCATTTTGATGCCTTGAGCCTTGGCCTCGAAGCCTCCATAGCGCAAGAGCGGATTGAGCCAGATCAGGCGGCGGCAAGACCTGTGCAGCCGGTCCATCTCGAACGCCAATTTCGCGTCGGCCTCGCGCTCCAGCCCATCGGAAATCAGCAGCACGATCGCGCCCTGCCCGAGCACGCGCCGGCCCCACAATTTGTTGAAGGTGTGCAGCGAGGTGCCAATGCGGGTGCCGCCGGCCCAATCCTCCACCGTCGACGAACAGCTTGCCAGGGCTTCGTCGGGATCCCGCGCCCGCAGCGCCCGCGTCACATTGCTGAGTCTTGTTCCGAACAGAAACACCGAAACGCGTTTGCGCGCATCCGTGATGGCATGCAGGAAATGCAGGAACAGCCGGGTGTATTCGCTCATCGACCCCGATATATCGAGCAGCGCCACGATCGGCGCCGGCTTGTCGATCCGCCCCAACCGGTGGATATCGATGATGTCGCCGCCGGTGCGCAAGCTGCCACGCAGGGTGCGGCGCATATCCAGCCGCAGTCCGCGGCTATCAGGCTGATAGCGGCGGGTGCGCAATTCGGCCTGCGGCAATTTCATCTGCGCAATCGCGCGGGTGACCTGCGCAATTTCAGCCGCGCTCATCTGCGCGAAATCCTTCTTCTGCAGCACTTCCTTGTCGGACACCGAGAGCCTGAGCTCCTGTTCCTGGGCCTGCGGCGTTTCGCTCATCTGGGGGTGCGACAACGCCTCCTGAACACGGCGCGAGGCCGGCGGCGGCTTTTTCCTGGCGTGGTCCGGCAGCGGCACCGAATCCAGCATGTGCTTCCAGTCTTCGGCGGCGCGGAAAAACAAATCGAACGCCTGCGCGAATATCAGCGCATGCTCGTGGCGCTTGACGAAGATGGCCTCCAGTGTGGTGAAGACATCGGCGCGGTTGCCGATCTCGATCACCCGCAAGGCTTTCAACGCATCGATGACAGCGCCTGGCCCGACCGGAATCCCGGCGGCGCGCAGCGCTCGGGCAAAGCCGATAACGTTGTCAGCGATCAGGCCTGTGACGGGAGTGGTGCTCATTGCGCACGTCTCAAATCCGGAATGACTGCAGTTGCTAGGACGCGCGAACTAATTCTCGCTCGTCGCTTCCTTCAAAACCTTTTGCAGCGCGTCGCCCTGCATCCGCGCGATGTCATCCTGGTATTTCAAGAGCGCGCCGAGCGTATCGCCCACCACCTGCGGCGTCAGCGAGCGGGCATCGAGTTCGGTCAGCGCAGTGGCCCAGTCGATGGTCTCGGCAACGCCTGGCGACTTATAGAAATCCTGCTCGCGCAACGCCTGCACGAAGCCGACGACCTGCTGCGACAATTTTTCGGAAATGCCGGGCACGCGCGATTTGACGATCGCGAGCTCGCGCTCGGCACTGGGATAATCCACCCAGTGATAGAGACAGCGGCGCTTCAGCGCGTCGTGAATCTCGCGGGTGCGGTTCGAGGTGATGATGACGATCGGCGGCTGCGGCGCCTTGACGGTGCCGAGTTCGGGTATCGTCACCTGGAAGTCGCTGAGAATTTCGAGCAGATAAGCCTCGAATGCCTCGTCCGCGCGATCGAGTTCGTCGATCAGCAACACCGGGGCGCCGGCCACGTCCGGCTCCAGCGCCTGCAGCAACGGCCGTTTGATTAGATAGCGTTCGGCGAAAATGTCGCTGGAAAGCTGGTCGCGATCGGTATCGCCGGCAGCTTCGGCGAGCCGGATCGCGATCATTTGCGCCGCGCTGTTCCACTC
This sequence comes from Bradyrhizobium sp., assembly GCA_036497205.1. Lineage (GTDB taxonomy): Bacteria > Pseudomonadota > Alphaproteobacteria > Rhizobiales > Xanthobacteraceae > Bradyrhizobium. Next base: position 15,527 of record DASXJV010000349.1, on the reverse strand, counting down.
ATAGACCGCGGAGGCGACATCCAATCCTTCGTAGCACTGCAGCCGGATCAGCTTTCGTCCCAGCGCCACCGACAGCACTTTGGCGATTTCGGTCTTGCCGACGCCGGCTTCGCCTTCCAGAAACAACGGCCGGCCCATGCGCAGCGACAGATACGTCACCGTTGCCAGCGAGCGCTCAGCGAGGTAGCCGCGCGAGGTGAGGAGCTCGAGCATCGCATCGACGGAATTGGGCAGCGCCGATGCACTCATGAGAACACCAATCTCAATTCAGCAACAACCGGCAATGTCACGCTTTGGCGGTCGCGGCTTCGACGGCGCGGCGCGCCAGCACCGCGATCAGATGTGCACGATACTCGGCGCTGCCGTGGAGGTCGCTGTTCAGTCCCTCCGCGGGCACCGTCAAGCCATCGAGCACCTTCGGCGAAAAGCGCTTCTTCAATGCTTCTTCGAACGCGGTGACGCGGAACACGCCTTCGGAGCCGGCGCCGGTGACGGCAACGCGCACGTCCGACGGACGCTTGGCGACGAACACCCCAACCAGCGCATAGCGGGAGGCCTGGTTGCGGAATTTGACGTAGGCGGCCTTCTTCGGCACCGGGAACATCACCTTGGTGATGATCTCGTCGCTCTCGAGCGCGGTCGTGAACAGCCCCTGGAAAAACTCTTCAGGTCTGAGGCGGCGCTTGTTGGTGACGATGGTCGCGCCGAGAGCAAGACACGCCGCGGGATAATCGGCGGTGGGATCGTTGTTGGCGAGCGAGCCGCCGATAGTGCCCTTGTGGCGCACCGCGGGATCGCCGATCAGGCCTGCGAGTTCGGCCAGTGCCGGGATCGCCTCGCCGACGATTGCCGAAGCCGCGACATCGGCGTGTTTTGCGGTGGCGCCGATCACCAGCGAACGGCCCTTCATCTCGATGCCGTCGAGCCCCTCGATGTGTGTGAGGTCGACCAGATGCGGTGGGCTGGCGAGCCGCTGCTTCATGACCGGCACCAGGGTATGGCCGCCGGCGATGACCTTGGCGTCTTCGTTCTTGATCAGCAGGTTGGCGGCCTGCCGCACAGTCGCCGGACGATGATACTTGAATTCATACATGAGGTATTCCTAATCGCCGTGCGGTGACATCAGTTATGCGAGATCGGAGTTCGCCATCGCCTTGGCGCCCGCCGCGATCGATTGAACGATGTTCTGGTAGCCGGTGCAGCGGCAGAGATTGCCTTCAAGCTCTTCGCGGATGGTGTGGTCGCTCAGAGCATGGCCCTTGCGGTGGACAATATCGATCGCGGTCATGATCATGCCGGGGGTGCAGAAACCGCATTGCAGGCCGTGGTGTTCGCGGAACGCTTCCTGCATCGGATGCAGCGGCGCGCCGTCAGGGGCAAGACCCTCGATGGTCTTGACCTCATGCCCGTCGGCCATGATCGCGAGCGTGGTGCAGGATTTGACCGCCTTGCCATCGAGATGCACGACGCAGGCGCCGCATTGCGAGGTGTCGCAGCCCACATGGGTGCCGGTCAGCCGCAAATTCTCACGCAGAAACTGCACAAGCAATGTGCGGGGGTCGACATTGGCGTTTACGGCATTACCGTTCACGATCAGGGAAATCTTGGCCATTCAGCACTCTCTTCAATCTGCGCTGCTGCATTGCACGGCAGCACAGTCATTAAAATCATTCCAAAGCCATAATATGGGCCATCCCGGCAATGAGCAACCTCACCTGGGGCATAACCTGATATGACTTACCGGGACTTCACCATGACTAGCCCTGTACCGCCTTGGCGAAATTCGCGAAAAACTCATCGGCTAATTTCTTGGCCGAACCGTTGATCAACCGCTGGCCGAGCTGGGCGAGCTTGCCGCCGATCTGAGCCTCGACGTCGTAGCTCAGCAAAGTGCCGCCGTCCGTTTCAGCCAGTGTCACCGTCGCGCCACCCTTGGCGAAGCCGGCGACACCGCCCTCGCCCTCGCCTGAAATCTTGTAGCCATTCGGCGGGTCGAGATCGCTCAGCGTGACCCGGCCCTTGAAGCGGGCCGACACTGGGCCGACCTTCATCTTGGCGATCGCGCGAAAACCATAGTCGTCGGTTTTCTCCAGTTCCTCGCATCCGGGGATGCAAGCCTTGAGCACTGCCGGATCGTTCAATTTAGTCCAAACGGCCTCACGCGACGCCGCGAGCTGGACTTCGCCGTTCATCGTCATCGCCATCGTGGTGCCTCCCGGATCGCTTCGTCTCTTGTCTTGCCTCCAAGTAGAGCACGTCCGCCCTAAAAGGAAGGGGGCGATCAGATGGCGGGCGATGCATATTCGCAGCGCAACAGACTTGCCAGGGGATCGGGACCTGCGCTTTGGGATTGGCAGGGGCTGACGGGGATGGTTAGGTCGCGCGCATCATGAGCACTTCCCTCCCCCCCTTGCTCGCACCAATGCTGTCGAGCGCCGCCATGCGCGCCGTCTGCGACGATATCACCTGCCTCCAGCATATGCTCGATTTCGAAGCCGCGCTGGCGCGCGCTGAGGCGGCAACCGGTGTCATCCCCGCGGCGGCAGCGGGCTCGATCGGGAAAGCCTGCAAGGCCGCCGCCTTCGATCTCGCGGCACTGGCCGAGGCCGCGACGCGGTCCGGCAATCTCGCAATTCCTCTGGTCAAAGCGCTCACGGCTGACGTCGCCAAGGCCGATGCTGACGCAGCGCGCTACGTGCACTGGGGCGCCACCAGCCAGGACGTGATCGATACCGCCGCCATGCTCGGCCTGCGCGCGGCCATAGATGCGCTGCTGTCGGATATCGATCGCGCCATCGCGGGCTTCGGCAAGCTTGCGCGGCAGCATCGCGACACCGCGGTGGTCGCGCGTACCTGGCTGCAGCATGCCTTGCCGATGCCGTTCGGCCTAAAACTCGCGGAATATGCCGCCGCACTGCATCGCTCGCGCAGGCGGTTGCAGCGATTGCGTGGCGAGACCCTGGCACTGCAGTTCGGCGGCGCCGCGGGAACCTTGGCGGCGCTCGGCGACAAGGGATTGGTGGTCGCGGAGAGACTCGCGCAAGAGCTCAAGCTGCCGCTGCCGGATGCCCCGTGGCATACCCATCGCGACCGCATTGCCGAAGCCGCCTCGGTATTTGCGATCGTTGCGGGAACATGCGGCAAGATCGCCCGCGATATACAATTGATGATGCAGACCGATGTCGCCGAGGCGTTCGAGCCGTCGGGCGAAGGCCGCGGCGGCTCCTCGACCATGCCGCACAAGCGCAATCCTGTCGCTGCCGCGACCGCGCTGGCCGCAGCGACCATGGCGCCAAATCTGGCGGCGACGATTTTCGCGGCACAGGTGCAGGATCACGAGCGCAGCGCCGGGCCATGGCATGCGGAATGGCCGACATTGCCGATGCTGCAGCTCGTCACATCAGGCGCGCTCGCGGCTATTGTCGACATTGCCGAAGGGCTGGAAGTCGACGCTGCGCGCATGCGCGTCAATCTCGACGCCACCCACGGGCTGATCATGGCGGAAGCGGTGACGATGGCGGTGGCGGAAAAGATCGGCAAGAGCGAGGCCCATCATCTCGTGGAGGCCGCAAGCAAAAAGGCCGTCACGGAAAAAAAAGGACTGCGCGATGTGTTGACAAAGGATAGCAAGATCACCGCGCATCTCGACACAGACAGAATCACAAAATTGTTTGAGCCGATGGCCTATCAGGGCGTCTCACAAGCCCTGATCGACCGGCTGCTCGCTTCACTCGACGACAAATAAGACACCGGAGAGAACTCCCGATGCCGATGATCGATGCCGACGGTTGCCTCCTCAACGTATCCGTCGAAGGCCGTGACGGCGGGCCAACCCTGATGCTGTCGAATTCGCTGGGCTGCACACTGCAGATGTGGGAACCGCAAATGGCGGCCCTGACGCAGTTTTTTCGCGTGATCCGCTATGACCGGCGCGGCCATGGCAAATCCGCCGTGCCGCCCGGCCCTTATTCCATGGAGCGTTTCGGCCGCGACGTGCTGGCGATCCTCGACGATCTCAACATCGACAAGGTGCACTGGTGCGGACTGTCGATGGGAGGCATGGTCGGACAATGGCTTGGCGCCAATGCGCCACAGCGATTCGGCAAGATCATTCTCTCCAACACCAGCTGCTACTATCCCGATCCAACCAACTGGCTCAACCGCATCAAGGCAGTGAAGCAAGGCGGCATCGCTTCGGTGGCCGATGCTGTCATCGCGGGCTGGCTGACCGCGGACTTCCGCGAACGCGAACCGCAGATCACCGAGAATATGAAGGCGATGCTGATCGCGTCGCCGGTGCAGGGCTATCTCGCCTGCTGCGAAGCCCTGAGCACGCTCGATCAGCGCGTGCTCCTGGCCAAGATCAAAAGCCCGACGCTGGTGATTGCCGGGCGGCACGACACGTCGACACCGGTTGCGGCCGGCGAATTCATCCGCAGTCAGATTCCCGGCGCCAGCCTGACGATTCTTGACGCCGCGCATATTTCCAATATCGAACAGCCGCACGCCTTTACCGACGCCGTGATCGGTTTCCTGACTCAACGCTAATCGAGCCATCGATGGACGATCAAAAACGCAGGGATGACGGCATGGCGCAGCGCCGCAAGGTGCTCGGCGATGCCTGGGTGGATAAATCGATCGCCAACAAAAATTCATTCAATGCGGAGTTCATCGATCTGATCACCCGCCATGCGTGGGGCGAAATCTGGACCCGGCCCCATTTTGACCAGCGCACCCGCCGCGTGCTCGTCATCGGCACCATGGTCGCGCTCGGCCAATGGGATGAATTCCGCCTTCACGTGCGCGCGGCGCTCGCGGAAGGCGGGTTCACGCCGGACGATATCAAGGAAATCCTGCTGCAGCAGGCGATCTATTGCGGCGTGCCCGCGGCCAACCATGCCGTCAAGGAAGCGTCAGCCATTGTAGGGGAGTTGGGACTGCTGAAGGGATAGATCATCTGATGTCACGCTGCGATCGATCTGCGGCCGAGCGGGACGCTCGACCAGCAACACGATCGCAGTGCCGAGCAGGATCAATAGTTCTGTCGCATGCAGCCGAAGCGCCTCGGTCTCGCCGACCTGCGATGCCATCACCATGCTGGCAAAGCTGATCACGCTGCCGATAGCAAGAGCTATCGCCAGTGGTTCGTCGCAACCGCCGGTTTTGCGGATCGAGGCGCGGGTGATGAAAACCAGGAAGATCGCGAAGAATGCGACCACCGTCAGCTTGCCCAACGCCAGCAGCCACGCGAAGCGGACCGTGGTGATCGCCGCCAGTTGCAGATGGTCGCTGATGAACAGCGCGACCGATATATTCGGCCGTTCATAGAGGCCGTGGATCGGCGAAATCATGATCTTGAAGGCGACGAGGGTCCAGGTCGGAATAAAATAGGCCGCCAGCAGGGCGCCATTGAATGAACTGATCCGCCAGTTTGTGGACATGTCTCTTCCCGCTATCCCGCGGCGCTCTAAAAGGAGCGGCGGCTAAGCGGCGAGCTAACTCGCCTAGACTGCGAGGGCAATTTAAACCTTTTGTTTACCTTAATTGCAGAGCCGGGCCGGACCCACGTACCTCTTTGCGCAATCATCTAGCTAAAAAGAAAAGTCCCGCCTTTCAGCGGGACCTCTGCTTTCCTCAGTTCAGGTCCGAACTAATGTCCGCCCTTACGCTGCTGATTGGGATTCTGACCCTGACGGTTCGGATCTTGCTGCTGCTGTCCGGGCTTCTGGCCGCCGCCCTGCTGCTGGCCGGGCTTCTGCCCTGCGTTCTGGTTCTGCTGGCCCGGATTCTGGTTCTGGTTGGACATCGGGATCTCCCTGGTTGTACGTAACCGGAAACAACCGAAGAATCCGGAATTGGTTTCAAGGAACCTTCGGTTCCGCCGGGATCATTGCGGGGCGACGACTTGTTGCGACTGTGGCGGACGGAACCCCGGGACTTAAAACTAGCTATGTACAAGCCCTTTAAGCCGCGCCTCGCGCTGTTGCCGCACCGGGTTCCCACTGTTAGAAAATGACACGACGCGTCGTTCCGGCTGCCGGGGCCACCGCCGCGTCAGCGCGTATTCCGGAAAGCAGGCCCCTCGGACTTGATCCCGAGGGGAGGTACTGATTTGCGGTCAGAATACGCGTGGCTTATTGAAGCGAACATTTTCTTGCGGCAAACCGGTTTCCACTTTGCCGGAAAATGCTCGAACAGCGGCAGCGCATGGACTATTTCGCCCAGCAACTGATCAACGGCATTGTGCTCGGCTCGATCTATGGCCTGATCGCCATCGGCTACACCATGGTCTACGGCATTGTCGGCATGATCAATTTTGCTCATGGCGACATTTTCATGATCGGCGGCTTCATCGCGCTGATCAGCTTCCTGATTCTGGTCTCGTTCGGTCTCACCGTGGTTCCCGTGATCCTGCTGATCGTCCTCCTGGTATCAATGGCGATTACCGCGCTCTATGGCTGGACCGTGGAACGCATTGCATATCGGCCGCTGCGGCACTCATTCCGACTCGCCCCGATGCTTTCGGCCATCGGCATGTCATTCGTGCTGTCCAATTATTCGCAGATTGCCCAGGGCGCGCGGGTCAAGCCGGTGCCACCGATCATCACCGGTGGCTACACATTGTTCGAACGGGACGGTTTCGTGGTGCGGCTTTCCAACGTACAGATCATCGTCGTCGTCACCACCATCGTGCTGCTTGCGATCTTCACCTGGCTGGTGGCGCGGACCCGGCTCGGCCGCGACATGCGCGCCTGCGAACAGGACCAGACCATGGCGGCCCTGCTCGGCGTCGACGTCGACCGCACCATCTCCATGACCTTCGTGATCGGCGCCGCGCTCGCCGCGGTCGCGGGCATGATGTACCTGCTGTATTACGGCCTGGTGGATTTCTTCATGGGCTTTGTCGCCGGCATCAAGGCGTTCACCGCAGCAGTGCTCGGCGGCATCGGTTCGCTGCCCGGCGCGATGCTGGGCGGGCTCGCGATCGGCCTGATCGAGACGCTGTGGTCGGCGTATTTCTCGGTCGAATACAAGGACGTCGCGGCCTTCTCGATCCTGATCATCGTGCTGATTTTCCTGCCCACGGGTCTGTTGGGCCGGCCCGAAGTTGAAAAAGTTTGACGGGCGACGGCGTGAAAGCACCCGCGCCCGAACCAACGCCGGTATCGCGCGCCCCTGGCGCCGCGTTCATCTTCAAGAAAGCCCTGATCAGCGCGCTCGTGGCGCTGGTGCTGTTTTCGCTGATGATCGGTATCCGCACCGAAGCCGGACCCTCCGGGCAACTAATCTACTGGACCAGATTCGACGATCTCGCCGCCATGGTCGCGGCCGTGTTCGGCGGCAGCATCGTCGTCGAATTGCTGCGGTGGTGGTGGGGGCCGGTCGGCACCATCAGGATCATGCCGCAGTCTGTTCAAAGCTCGCTTGCGGTTGCGCGCCGCGCTATCGCGCCGGTGCTCTTGATCTTCACGTTTCTGGTGCCGGTGATTTTCTACGATCAGCGCTACATCCTCGATCTCGGCATTCTGGTGCTGACCTATGTGATGCTGGGATGGGGATTGAACGTGGTGGTCGGCCTCGCCGGGCTGCTCGACCTCGGCTACGTCGCGTTTTACGCCGTCGGCGCCTATTCCTACGCCCTGCTGGCGACCAATTTCGGCCTGTCGTTCTGGATCTGCCTGCCGCTCGCCGGCATCCTCGCGGCCTTGTGGGGCGTGATGCTGGGTTTTCCGGTGCTGCGGCTGCGCGGCGACTATCTCGCCATCGTTACCCTAGCTTTTGGCGAGATCATCCGTCTCGTCATCATCAATTGGCAAAGCCTGACCGGCGGCCCGAACGGCGTCACCGGAATTCCGCGGCCGACCTTGTTCGGCATTCCGCTCACGCCGGGCGATGACGGCCTTGCCGCAAGGCTCGGCATCGAATTCTCACCGACCCACCGCATCGTGTTTCTGTTTTACCTGATCCTGGCGCTGGCGCTGCTCACCAACTGGGTGACGATCCGGCTGCGCCGTCTGCCGATCGGCCGCGCCTGGGAGGCGCTGCGCGAGGACGAGGTCGCCTGCCGCGCACTCGGCATCAACACCACCACGACCAAGCTGACCGCCTTCGCGACCGGCGCCATGTTCGGCGGTTTCGCCGGCGCGTTCTTCGCGACAAGGCAAGGTTTCATCAGCCCGGAATCCTTCACCTTCCAGGAGTCGGCGCTGGTGCTGGCGATTGTCGTGCTGGGCGGCATGGGTTCGCAGCTCGGTGTCGCGCTCGCAGCCCTGACCATGATCGGCGGCTTCGAACTGTTTCGCGGCCTCGACCAGTATCGCATGCTGGTGTTCGGCCTCGCGATGGTGCTGTTGATGATCTGGCGGCCGCGCGGGCTGATCGGCCACCGCGCTCCGACCGTCTTCCTGCAGCAGAGCCATGCCATCTCATCCGACCTAGTCAAGGAGGGCCACGGATGAGCGGCGATTGCATTCTCAGCGTCGATCATCTGTCGATGCGCTTCGGCGGCATCGTCGCCGTCAACGATCTGTCGTTTGGCGCCGAGCGGCGCATGATCACCGCGCTGATCGGGCCGAACGGCGCCGGCAAGACCACCGTGTTCAACTGCATCACCGGCTTCTACAAGCCAACCAGCGGTACTATGCGATTGACGCACGATGACAACAGAGAAATCCAACTCGAACGGCTGAACGATTTCCGGATTTCCAAGCAAGGCAAGGTCGCCCGCACCTTCCAGAATATCCGGCTGTTTCCCGGCATGACCGCGCTCGAAAATCTGATGGTCGCGCAGCACAATGCGTTGATGCTGGCCTCGGGCCTGACCTTTCTCGGGCTGATCGGCGCACCATCCTGGCGCACCGCCGAGAAGCGCGCGATCGATTTGGCGCGACTCTGGCTCGACCGCATCGGGCTCCTTGACCGCGCCGACGACGCCGCCGGCAACTTGCCTTATGGCGATCAGCGCCGTCTCGAAATCGCGCGCGCGATGTGTACCGAACCCGCACTTCTCTGCCTCGACGAGCCGGCCGCCGGACTGAACGCGCGTGAAAGTGCCGCGCTCAGTGAGTTGTTGCTCTCGATCCGCGCCGATCAAGGCGTCTCGATCCTGCTGATCGAGCATGACATGTCGGTGGTGATGGAAATTTCCGACCACGTCGTGGTGATGGACTACGGCGTGAAAATCGCCGAAGGCACGCCGCAGGACGTCCGTGACGATCCCAAGGTGATAGCGGCCTATCTCGGCGCCGACGAGGAAGAAGCGATCGCGGTGATGGAGAGCGGAACGTGACCGCTTCGCATGGCACACTTCCAGGCTCCCCCCTGCTCGCGATCCGCGGGCTGCGCGCCGCCTATGGCAATATCGAGGCGCTGAAAGGCGTCGATCTCGAGATCAACAGCGGCGAGATCGTCGCCTTGATCGGCGCCAATGGCGCCGGCAAGTCGACGCTGATGATGACGATCTTCGGCAAGCCGCGCGCCCGCGCCGGACAGATTCAGTTCGACGGCCGCGACATCACCGATGTGCCGACCCACCGGATCGCCCGGCTGCGCATTGCGCAAGCCCCCGAAGGCCGCCGGATTTTCCCGCGCATGAGCGTCGCGGAAAACCTGCAGATGGGCGCCGATGCCACCGAGTGCAGCGAGTCCGACCGCGCCGCCGGCCTCGATCGTGTCTTCGCGCTGTTTCCGCGGCTGAAGGAGCGCGTGACCCAGCGCGGCGGTACGCTATCCGGCGGCGAGCAGCAGATGCTGGCGATCGGCCGCGCGTTGATGAGCCGCCCTCGCCTGTTGATGCTGGACGAGCCCTCGCTGGGGCTCGCACCGCTCATCGCGCGCCAGATTTTCGACGCAATCCGGACTTTGAACCGGCAGGACGGCCTCACCGTGCTGATCGTTGAGCAGAACGCCAATCACGCACTGCGGCTCGCCCATCGCGGCTATGTCATGGTCAACGGCCTGATTACGCTTGAAGGAACCGGCAATGAGCTGCTGCAGCGCCCGGAAATCCGCGCTGCCTATCTGGAAGGCGGCCGGCGGGGGTAGTGCGGCGGCGAAGTGCCGCGGCGCCTGAAAATTACCGATGACTTGGCGGCAAAATCAGCCGACAATGGGCGCGATTTTCGAATCCGGCGGCCTGCCGGGTACTTCCTGTAGCGATCTAGCCGCGAGGACTCCTCATGAAATCATTGAAACTCATCGGCCTGGCATTGGGCGCGTCGCTTGCGCTGTCCACAACAGCGCTTGCGCAGAACATCTCCGTCGCAGTGGCGGGCCCGATGACGGGCGGCGAATCTGCATTCGGCCGGCAGATGAAGAACGGCGCCGAACAGGCGGTGGCGGACCTCAACGCGGCCGGCGGCTTGCTCGGCAAGAAACTCGCGCTGGAAGTCGGCGATGATGCCTGCGATCCCAAGCAGGCGCGCTCGGTGGCAGAAAAGTTAGCCAGCGCGAAGATCCCGTTCGTCGCAGGCCACTACTGTTCTTCGTCGTCGATCCCGGCGTCGGAAGCCTACGCCGACGGCAATGTGTTGCAGATTACCCCGGCTTCCACCAATCCGCTGTTCACCGAGCGCAAGCTCTGGAACGTCGCGCGCGTCTGCGGCCGCGACGATCAGCAAGGCTTGGTCGCCGCCGATTACATCGCGAAATTTTACAAGGGCAAGAACGTCGCCATCCTCAACGACAAGACCACCTACGGCAAAGGCCTCGCCGACGAAACCAAGAAAGCGCTCAACAAGGCCGGCTTTACCGAAAAGATGTTCGAGTCCTACAACAAGGGCGACAAAGACTTCACCGCGATCGTCTCGCGCATGAAGCGCGACAACATCGACCTTGTCTATGTAGGCGGCTACCATCAGGAATCCGGATTGATCGTGCGCCAGATGCGGGATCAGGGTCTGCAGACCGTTTTGATGGCCGGCGATGCGTTGGCCGACAAGGAGTTCGCGTCGATCACAGGGCCCGCCGGCGAAGGCACGCTGTTCACATTCGGTCCCGACCCCCGCAACAAGCCGACCGCCAAGAGCATCGTCGAGCGATTCAAGGCCAAGGGCATCGATCCTGAGGGCTACACGCTCTACACATATGCCGCGATGCAGGTCTGGTCGCAGGCGGTGGCGAAGGCCGGCACAACCGATCCGAAGAAAGTCATGGATACGATCAAAGGCGGCGCGTGGGATACGGTGATCGGCAAGATGGAGTTCGATGCCAAGGGCGACATCAAGCAAATCGACTATGTCGTCTACAAATGGGACGCCAAGGGCAACTACGCCGAGATCAATCCGAAGGGGTCGTAAGGCCTGATAAATTCTATTGCGACATCCAACGCCCCGGTTCGCCGGGGCGTTTTTGTGCCGCCGGCCGGGCAAGCGCTTACGCTTCGACGCGGTTGACCGGGGCGCTGCCGTGCGGTCATCTGCGCCCCGCAGGGAACATGCGATGAAAAACCTCCTCACCGATATTGCCGGCGTCCGCGTCGGCCACGCCGATGACGCAGCGCTGGCGTCCGGTGTCACCGCGGTGGTGTTCGACCAGCCGGCGGTGGCGGCGATCGACGTGCGCGGCGGCGGGCCGGGCACTCGCGAAGGCGCGCTGCTCGATCCCGTCAGCATGGTGGAGCAGATCGATGCTATCGCGCTGTCAGGCGGGTCGGCGTTCGGCCTGGAAGCTGGCGGTGGCGTGCAAGCCTGGCTCGCTGAGCAGGGCCGCGGGTTCCGGATTCGCGAGGCCATTATCCCGATCGTTCCCGGCGCGATTTGCTTCGATCTGCTAAACGGCGGAGACAAGAATTGGGGCCGCTTCTCGCCTTACCGCGATCTTGGTTACACCGCGGCGGCGGCGGCCAGCACGGATTTCGCGCTCGGCAGCGTCGGCGCTGGCCTCGGCGCCAATGCGGCCAATCTGAAAGGCGGGCTGGGCTCCGCTTCCGCGGCGACTGAAGGCGGCATCAAGGTCGCAGCGCTCGCGGTGGTCAATGCCGTCGGCAGCACCACGGTCGGCGATGGACCCTGGTTCTGGGCGGCGCCGTTTGAAATCGGCGGTGAATATGGCGGACGCGGGCTGCCGCCGTCGTTCACGCCTGACATGCTGGCGATGCGTCTCAAGGGCGCCGCCGCCGCGAGCGCCGTTGAAAACACCACGCTGGCGATCGTCGTCACCGACGCAGTACTGACAAAACCTCAGGCCAAGCGGCTCGCGATGATCGCGCAGACCGGATTTGCCCGCGCGATCTATCCGGTGCACGCGCCGCTCGATGGGGACGTGCTGTTCGCTGCCGCGACAGGCCAAAAGCCGATCGATCCCCTGATCGGTCTCACCGAAGTTGGCATGGTCGCGGCCAATGTCGTGGCCCGCGCCATCGCGCGCGGCGTCTACGCGGCGACCGCACTGCCCTTCCCCGGCGCATTGCCGGCGTGGAAAGATCGTTTTGGATAGCAACGAAATCTTAGCGGACGCGTTGTCTTCACTGGCGAAATCGGGCGATCCGCCATGCCATCGACAGCCATTCGCAATCTCTTCTACGTTCCGGCGAAACGCGAATTATGGGTGAGATTCGTCAGCGGCCGACGCTACGTCTATGCCGACGTTCCACCCGATGTTTTCGATGCGTTCAAAACGGCGTCGTCACGCGGCGCGTTCTTCAACCAAGAAATTCGCGATCGATATGCGTTCCGTGAGGTCACACGCGGATGGTCCGGGCAGACCGCTCGGTAATTCCGGTAGGGTTAGCTAGAGCCTTTTCCGTTCTGATTGAATCGAAACGGGGGCTCTAGATTCTTGATTTGACGCGTTTTCTTAACGCGAACCGGTCTCCACTTCGCTTGAAAACCCTCTAAGCCTGTTTCAGACGCTGACCGAGAGCGATGCGGTAGCCGAGGACGCGATCGCCTGCGCCTCGCGCTGAATCATTTGCTCGATGATATTGTAGGATGACGTCGCGCTGCTGGATACCGTGTTCGCCGCGGGCGACGTCATCGTCACCTTTGACCCGTCGGCATAAGTCACTGACGTCGTGCTCGAGCCGTCGCTGTTGGTTACCGACGTGCTGGATGCCCCCTGTAACGCTTGCAACAGCGGATCTGAGCTCGATCCATCGGCGCCGGTGGCACTGCCGGATCCCACCGAACTGGCGACGTGATGATGGTGGTGGTGACCCTTGCCACCTTTCAGCGCCGACGACATTTCGTCGAGGTTGACCGAACCGTCGCCATTGCTGTCCATTTTGCTGAACACGTTGTCGGCTTGCGCGATATTGGTTCCGCCGGCGCCGAGCGCAGTTTCGAATTCCAACTTGCTGACCTGGCTGTCACCGTCGGTGTCGAGCTGCGAGAACAGGTCCTTCAAAGCGTTAGACGGGCTGTTCGATGCCGATGTAGTTGATCCCGTCGATGACTGGCTTTGCCCGGATTGCTCCGAACTGGCGACGTGATGACCCCTGCCACCCTTCAGCGCCGACGACATTTCGCCGAGGTTGACCGAACCGTCGCCATTGTTGTCCATTTTGCTGAACACGTCGTCGGCCTGCACGATATTGGTTCCGCCGGCGCCGAGAGCGTTTTCGAATTCCGACTTGCTGATCTGGCTGTCACCGTTAGTGTCGAGTTGCGAGAACAGGTCCTTCAAAGCGTTAGACGGGCTGTTCGATGCCGATGTAGTTGATCCCGCCGATGACTGGCTTTGCGCCGCAAGCAGCGCACTCATTGTGGCTGGAGATAGCTGCGAAAACCCGTTTGAACCGGAAGCAGGCGCCGGACTTCCCGATGCCTTGGCGCTGCCGGAGAAATCGAACGGGTTCGTCGCGGTCTGACTGAAGCCGGTCGATTTTCGAGACGATTTAGATGAGGTCAGTGATTGGAGGGCGTCCAATGCGGACGACACGGCGCCAAGAGCAAGAAGCATAGCAGAACTCCGACAAATGCCGCACGGCGCGGCCTCTTACCTTCACAGCCCAGGGATCAGCAAACGCCGTGCCATCGCGAAAAATCCAATAAAATGTGGGTTTTATATGCCTCGAACCGTCCATTTCCCCCGGCAATTGATGCCGTTGCGGCAAAATTTTCCGCCTCGATACGCTGATTTGCCCGCCTTGCCCGCGCTGATTTGCCCGCATTGCCCGCAAGGCTGGCGCGTGTTACGCGAAACCGTTCCGCACGCTTCGAAAGTGGTTTCCGGAAAGTGCACATGTCCCAACAATTTGCGTCACGCCCTCTCGTCATCGCGCCGTCGATCCTGGCTTCCGATTTCGCCAAATTGGGCGAAGAGGTCCGCGCGGTCGATTCTGCCGGCGCCGACTGGATTCATCTCGACGTGATGGACGGGCATTTCGTGCCCAATATTTCCTACGGCCCCGACGTCATCAAGGCGATGCGCCCGCACACCAAGAAGATCTTCGACGCGCATCTGATGATATCGCCTGTTGATCCGTATCTCGAGGCCTTCGCCAAGGCCGGCTGCGATCACATCACGGTGCATGCCGAGGCCGGGCCGCATCTGCATCGCTCGCTGCAGGCGATCCGCGCGCTCGGCAAGAAGGCCGGCGTTTCGCTCAATCCGGGCACGCCGATCACGGCAATCGAATATGTGATCGACATGATCGATCTGGTGCTGGTGATGTCAGTTAATCCCGGCTTCGGCGGTCAGGCTTTTATTCCGTCCGCGCTTGGTAAGATCCAAGACCTGCGCGCCATGACCGCGGGACGCCCGATCGATATCGAGGTCGACGGCGGCGTCGGCCCCGATGTCTCCGGCCAGCTTGCCGCTGCCGGCGCCAATGCCTTCGTCGCAGGCTCTGCCGTGTTCAAGGGCGGTACCATGGAGGCCTACAAGGCCAATATTTCCGCGATCCGCGGCGCAGCAGCGCTGGCGCGCGGAGAAGCGATCTAGACCTTCGCTTGGTCCGCGCTGAACCGAAGCTCACCTTCCGATCAGCAGGCGGTTGGCTCGAGCGCAGCCGCGATTCCTGGAGCGGCGGCGATAACGCGCGGAGAGATGGTTTAGCGCTTACGTGGCGCTTCCAGACCTCTAAGCAACAGCGCCAGCACGGCGTCGATCCGCGCTGACAGCTCAGGGTTGCTCCATTCCTCGGAATGAGCGGGATGATGGAAGCGGCTGGTTGCATCGAAAATCGCGTGCGCCGAGGCTTTGACGTCAGTGACCTGGAAGACGCCCTGCTTCACGCCGTCGGACAAAACATAGGCGATCTGATCGACGAGGCGAGCCTTATGCGCCTTCACGACCTCACAGGCCTCTTGCGCCAGCGTCAAATAGGTTGCGAACATCTCGGGGTCATCGCAAACCCTCTTTTGTTTGGCCGAAAACAGCGCGCGCAGCCAGCGATCGAGCCTGGCGGGTGCCGGTCCCGACGCTTCCGCAATCTTCTCGAGGGGCGCGCTGACACGCTCGAGCCAGCGCTTCGCGACAGCCTGGCGCAGCGAAGCCTTGCTTGGAAAATGACGGTAGACGCTGCCGTGGCTGACATCGAGCGCGCGGGCAACATCCACGACCGTGGCTTTCGCCAGCCCGAAGCG
>DASXJV010000348.1:0-5956 GCA_036497205.1 Bradyrhizobium sp. | reverse complement strand
CGGGCATGCGCGGCGTCCAAAGCGAAAGAGCGTAAACAATGTCGGTTCGTCACCTCCTTCTGGCCGCAAGCGTCTCGATCGCGGCGTTCGCGATGTCACCGACGTCGAGCCAGACCCTGCGTTACGCCAACCAGGGCGACCTGAAGTCACTCGATCCCTATACGCTGCGCGAGACCACGACGATCGCCCATCACGGGCACGTCTATGAGGGGCTGGTCGCGCGCGACAAGGAACTGAAGGTCGTTCCGGCGCTGGCCGAAAGCTGGGAGACGCCGGAGCCGACGCGCTGGCGCTTCCATCTGCGCAAGGGCGTCAAATTCCACAATGGCGATCCCTTCACCGCCGACGACGTGATCTTCTCCGCCGCGCGCGTGCGGGCCACGGGCTCCAACTTCATCGCCGCCGTTCCCGCGGACGCTAAATTCGTCAAGGTCGACGACTTCACCGTCGACGTCACGCTGGACTCGCCGAACCCCATCCTGATCTCGCAGTGGGATGGCTGGTACATCATGGACAAGAAATGGAGCGAGGAGAACAACGCGACAGCGCCGACGCCTGCGGCGGCGACCACCCCAAGCTTCGCCTCGCTGCATGAGAACGGCACCGGCCGCTTCACCATCGAGAGCCATCAGCCCGGCGTGAAGACCGTCTTCAAGGCGAACCCCAACTGGTGGGGCAAACCCGAACATAATCTGAAGGAGATCGTCTTCACGTCCATCGGCTCCGACGCGACCCGCGTCGCCGCCCTGCTCTCGGGCGAAGTCGACGTCATCGAGCCGGTTCCGCTTCAGGATATTCAAAGGGTGAATGCGAGCGGGACCGCGACCGTCCTGACCGGGCCGGAACTGCGCACCATCTTTCTCGGTATGGATCAGGTTCGCGACGAATTGCTGTATTCGAACATCAAGGGCAAAAATCCCTTCAAGGATATCCGCGTCCGCGAGGCCTTCTATAAGGCTGTCGATGTCGAATTGATCAAGAACCGCGTCATGCGCGGTCTTTCGACGCCGTCGGCGCTGATGATCGCGCCGCAGCTTTTTAAGCTTTCGGGAGACTTCACGCGGCCGAAGTTCGATCCTGAAGGCGCCAAGAAATTGCTTAGCGAGGCGGGATATCCCGACGGTTTCGAAGTTACGATGGATTGCCCCAACGATCGCTATGTCAATGACGCCGCGATCTGCCAGGCGGTGGTCGGCATGCTGGCCCGTATCGGCGTCAAGGTTAACCTTTTGGCGCAACCCAAGGCGCAGTATTTCGCCAAGGTGCTGAAGCCCGGTGGTTTCCAGACATCCTTCTACATGCTGGGCTGGACCCCCGCGACCATGGATTCGCAGAACGTGCTGTACGACATCATGGGCTGCCGCGACGACCCCAAATCCTCGCGCGGCGAGGCCAATCTCGGCGGCTACTGCAACAAGAAGATGGACGCAATTGCCGACAAGGTCCTGCTCGAGACCGACGCCGGCAAGCGCGATCTGCTGATCAAGGAAGCGTTTGAGATCGCGGCAAAGGACTACGGGTATATCCCGCTGCACCAACAGGCGCTGGCATGGGGCGTATCGAAGAAGGTGAAATTGACGCAGCGCCCGGACAACCAGGTCCTGCTGTATTGGGCGACCAAACAGGAGTAGCCAGCAACAATACCCAGAGTCTCGGTGGCTTCGCGCTTCCGGGACTTTTCGTTTAAGGCTCGCGATGACACGGGCCAGATCAGAACACAAGTGAAAGGATCATATGCTCGCTTTCACTCTTCGCCGGGCGATCCAGGCCATCGGCGTCATGATCGCGGTCGGTATCATCTCGTTTTCGATGTTCCGGTTTGCGGGCGATCCGGTCAACCAGATGGTCTCGCAGGATACCTCGGCCGCCGAGCGCGCGGAGATCCGCAAGTCTCTCGGCCTCGACGATCCCGTGCCGGTGCAGTTTGCCCGTTATTTCGGAAACGCGATACAGTTCAACTTCGGGATCTCGTACCAGTTTCGCCAGCCGGTGGCGAGCCTGTTGAAGGAGCGGATGCCGGCCACGCTGGAACTTGCCACCTGCGCCACGATTCTGGCGATGGTGTTCGGCATCCTGATGGGGGTCTATTCGGCGCTGAAACGCGACACGCTGCTTGCAACAATATTCCAGGCGGTGTCGCTGATCGGAATCTCGCTGCCGACCTTCCTGATTGGCATTTTGTTGATCTATCTGTTCGCCGTGGTGCTGGGCTGGCTGCCATCGTTCGGTCGCGGCGAAGTCGTTCGGATCGGCTGGTGGACCACCGGGCTGCTCACGCTTTCCGGCCTCAAGGCCCTGATCATGCCGTCGATCACGCTTGGCCTGTACCAGATGACATTGATCATGCGGCTGGTGCGGGCCGAGATGCTTGAGGTCCTGCGCACCGACTATATCCGCTTTGCGCGGGCGCGCGGGCTGACGACACGCGCAATTCACTTCGGTCACGCACTCAAGAACACCTTGGTTCCGGTCATCACCGTCGCCGGGCTGCAGTTTGGCTCGGTAATTGCATTCGCTATCATTACGGAGACCGTATTCCAATGGCCGGGGATGGGATTGCTATTCGTGCAAGCTGTGCAAAACGTCGATATTCCGATCATGGCGGCCTATCTAATGATGGTGTCCCTGATCTTCGTCACTATCAATCTCGTGGTCGATATTCTCTACACGGTTATCGACCCACGCCTGCGCTCAACCATCAGCCGCCCAGCCTGAACGCGAGATTTTGCATGTCCGAAGCCGTGGTCCCGCACAAAGCCGATCCGAGCGCGCCGCGCACGGGTTTCCTGTCGGGGCGGTGGCTTGGACGCGCCGTCGAGAGCGACGTGTTCTATTCGTTTCGGCGCTCCAAGCTTACGATGGTTGCCGCGGCTATTACTGTATTGTTCTTTCTGCTCGCGATATTAGCATCGGTCCTTGCCGTGCAGAACCCGTTCGACCCGGCACAGCTTCAACTGATGAATTCGCGGATCGCGCCGATCTGGACCGCTGACGGTCAGAGCCCATTCCTGCTTGGCACCGACGAACAAGGCCGAGATGTGTTTTCAGCCATTCTCTACGGCTTGCGCATTTCTCTCACCGTTGGCGTTCTCGGCGTATTGTTCTCGGGCACCCTGGGCATCATCCTTGGACTCATCGCCGGTTATATCGGCGGCGCCCTCGATAGCCTGATCATGCGCATCGCCGATGTGCAGCTTACTTTCCCCGCCATTCTGATCGCGCTGCTCGTCAATGGCGTCGTCAAGTCGGTGTTCGGCAATCGCCTCGACGCCATGAGTACGCTGGCGGTGTTGGTATTTGCGATCGGATTGAGTTTTTGGGTGCAATACGCCCGCACCGTGCGCAGCTCGGTCATGGTGGAGAAGAGCAAGGATTACGTGGCGGCGGCGCAGTTGATCGGCCTTCCCGCCCCCGTGATCATGCTGCGGCACGTACTGCCAAACGCGATGGGGCCGATTTTGGTGATCGCGACCATCAACCTTGCGCTTGCAATCATTACCGAGGCAACGTTGTCGTTTCTCGGCTCCGGCATGCCCGACACCATGCCCTCGCTCGGCACCCTGATCCGGATCGGCAACAATTATCTGTTTGCCGGTGAGTGGTGGATCGTCGCCTTCCCGGGCTTTGCGCTTGCGGCGCTGATCCTCTCCATCAACCTGCTCGGCGACTGGCTGCGCGATGCGCTCAATCCAAAACTCCGATGAGACGCGCCGCAATTCCCAAATATCCGATCCCATGACCGAACCCGTTCTCTCAGTTCGTGATCTTCAGGTGGAGTTCGTCACCCGCCGCAGCACGCTGCGCGCCATCGACGGGATTTCCTTCGACATCGCCAAGGGAGAAGTGTTGGGCGTGGTCGGCGAATCCGGTGCGGGAAAATCAGTCACGGGTCTGGCGATAATCGGTCTGATCGATCCGCCTGGCCGCATTGCCGGCGGCGAGATCTATCTGTCGGGCATGCGGATCGACAATCTGCCGCCGGAAGAGCTGCGCCGGATCCGGGGAAAGCGGATTGGAATGATTTTCCAGGACCCGCTCACCAGCCTGAACCCGCTATACCGGATCGGCGACCAGCTCGTCGAAACCATCAAAACCCATCTCAATCTCACGGAATCGGCTGCACGAAAGCGCGCTATAGATCTGCTGGCCGAGGTCGGCATTCCCGCACCCGACAAACGTATCGATGCCTATCCGCACGAATTCTCCGGCGGCATGCGCCAGCGCGTCGTGATCGCGCTTGCGATTTGCGCCGAACCGGAACTGATCGTCGCCGACGAGCCGACCACGGCGCTCGACGTCTCGGTGCAGGCGCAAATCATCTCGCTGATCAAACGCCTCGGGCGCGATCACGGCACCGCCGTGATGCTCGTAACCCATGACATGGGCGTTATCGCCGAAACCTCGGACCGGGTCGCGGTGATGTATTCCGGTCGTATCGCCGAAATCGGCCCGGTGCTGGATGTCGTGCAGAACCCGCTGCATCCCTATGCCAAGGGTTTGATGGGCGCGATCCCGACGCTCGCCGGCGACGCCGCGCGCCTTGTCCAGATTCCCGGTTCGATGCCGCGGCTTTCCGCAATCCCGCCGGGCTGCTCGTTCAACCCGCGCTGTGCGTTCGCGTTCGATCGCTGCCGGATCGAACGGCCCGAGCCGATCGGGCGTGGCACGCAGGCCGTGGCCTGCCACCTGTATGACGCTGCCGCAAAGGACACCGCGGCATGACGACGGCGCCCTTTATCGACGTCAAAAATCTGCGTCGCGTCTTCGACGTGTCAAAGCCGTGGCTCAACCGCATGCTTGAAGGCGGCCACCTGGAATTGTTAAAAGCAGTCGACGGCGTGACCTTCGACATCGCCAAGGGTGAGACCTTCGCGCTAGTCGGCGAATCCGGCTCGGGAAAAACCACCGTCGCCCGAATGGTGGTCGGGTTGCTGCCGCCGACCTCGGGCGAGGTGATCATCGACGGAGTTTCGATGAGCGACGCCGGACAGTTGCAGGCGCGTCAGCGTCTGCGCCGCCGCATTCAGATGATTTTCCAGGACCCCTATGCGAGCCTCAACCCGCGCTTTCGGGTCGATACCATTGTCGCCGAGCCGATCCGCGCCTTCGATCTGATCCAGGGTGAGCGCAATATTCAAGCACGAGTGGGCGAGTTGTTGAATCTGGTCGGCCTGCACGCCGACGACGGCTGGAAATATCCGCATGAATTTTCCGGCGGGCAGCGGCAAAGGATCGCGATCGCCCGCGCGCTGGCGTCGGAGGCCGAGTTCATCGTCTGCGACGAGCCGACCTCGGCGCTTGACGTCTCCGTGCAGGCGCAGATCCTGAATCTAATGCGCGACCTGCAGGACAAGTTCGGCCTCACCTACCTCTTCATCAGCCACAACCTTGCCGTGGTCCGGCACATGGCGAACCGCATCGGCGTGATGTATCTCGGCCGCATCGTCGAGATCGCCGAAGCGCGCCGGCTGTTCGATTCGCCGCGAATGCCCTACACGAAAATGCTGCTCGGCGCGGTGCCCGATCTGGCGATGTCGGGCCGTCAACGTATTCCCGTGAAAGGCGAGATCCCGAACCCGATCAACCCGCCGGCTGGGTGCGCCTTCAATCCGCGCTGCCCGCTCGTCTTCGATCGTTGCCGCCGCGAGGCGCCGGCGCTGATCGACGGCGTCGCCTGTCACGCTGTCAATAGTGCAGCCGAGGCGGCAATAAGCGGCGTTTGATCACAAAAATCGGAGAGTGGTTGGCAGAGCGCTCCACCTGTGGTCAATTGCGCCGCCTTCAAACATAAGAAAACGGATATCCATGGGCCACATCAATCCAGATCCATTCACCACCCGCCCTGAAATCGAGGGCATGTTCGGGGTGGTCACCTCGACCCACTGGATCGCCACCGCGGTCGGCATGGGCATCCTGGAAAAAGGCGGCAATGCGTTCGACGCCGCGGTGGCCACCG
>DASXJV010000347.1:0-9570 GCA_036497205.1 Bradyrhizobium sp. | reverse complement strand
TACATGAGCAAAGACGTGAAGAAGGTGGTGCTCGCCTATTCGGGCGGCCTCGACACCTCGATCATCTTGAAGTGGCTGCACACCACCTACGCCTGTGAGGTCGTGACCTTCACCGCCGATCTCGGCCAGGGCGAAGAGATCGAGCCCGCGCGCCAGAAGGCGCTGCTGCTCGGCATCAAGCCCGAGAACATTTTCATCGAGGACCTGCGCGAGGAATTCGTCCGCGATTATGTGTTTCCGATGTTTCGCGCCAATGCGGTGTATGAGGGACAGTATCTGCTGGGAACTTCGATCGCGCGTCCGCTGATCGCGAAGAAGCAGATCGAGATCGCCGAGAAGGTCGGTGCCGACGCCGTTTCGCATGGCGCGACCGGCAAGGGCAACGATCAGGTCCGCTTCGAACTCGGCTATTACGCACTGAGGCCCGACATCACGATCATCGCGCCGTGGCGCGAATGGGATTTGCGCTCGCGGGAGAAGCTGATCGCATTCGCGGAAGCGCATCAGATCCCGATCGCCAAGGACAAGCGCGGCGAAGCGCCGTTCTCAGTCGACGCCAATCTGTTGCACGCGTCAAGCGAAGGCAAGGTGCTCGAGGACCCCGCGCAGGAAGTGCCCGATTACGTCTACTCGCGCACCATCGATCCCGAAAAGGCGCCGGATCAGGCGACCTATATCACCATTGATTTCGAGAAGGGCGATGCGGTTGCGATTGACGGCAAGAAACTGTCGCCGGCAACATTGTTGGCGAAACTCAACGAACTCGGCCGCGCCAACGGCATCGGGCGGCTTGATCTCGTCGAGAACCGTTTCGTCGGCATGAAGTCGCGGGGCATGTATGAGACGCCGGGCGGCACCATTCTGCTTAGCGCCCATCGCGGCATCGAATCGATCACGCTCGATCGCGGCGCGGCGCATCTCAAGGACGAGCTGATGCCGAAATATGCTGAGCTGGTGTACAACGGCTTCTGGTTCGCGCCGGAGCGCGAGATGCTGCAGGCCGCGATCGACCACAGCCAGCAATACGTTACCGGCCGCGTGCGCCTGAAACTCTACAAGGGAAATGTCATCGTGGTCGGCCGCGAGAGCAAGTACTCGCTGTACGATCAGGATCTCGTCACCTTCGAGGAAGGCGCAGTCGCCTACGATCATCGTGATGCGGCGGGTTTCATCAAGCTCAACGCATTGCGGCTGCGCACGCTGGGACAGCGCAAGAAGAAGCTGGGGCTGTAGGCGCCGCGGTGGCACCATTCTGTGTCGTCCCTGCGAAAGCAGGGATGACTCGTGGGGATGACGATTGGAAACAAAAAATGGCCGGGATTGCTCCCGGGCATTTTCATTTAGCGATGCTACGCCTCACCGCGGCGGGGCAGTGCCCGGCGGCGGGGGCGGCAGCGATGCGGTTCCGCCGTTGAGCAGCGGCGTGATGCGGCGGACTGTGACGCGTCGATTGATCCGGCTTGGCCCGTCCGTCTGTTCTTTCAGATATTGCTCGCCATATCCCTGCGAGGTGAGGTTTTCCGCGGGCACGCCGAATTGCTGCGTCAGTAACTCGGCTGCGGATTCGGCGCGCCGATCCGACAGCGACAGATTGTCGACGTCCGACCCCACCGCATCGGTGTGGCCCTCGATCAGGAACACCTCGCGCGGGTTGCGCTGGATTGCGCGATTGAGTCCGTCCGCGATCGACTGCAACTTTGCCGCCTGTTCCGGCGGAATCTCCCACGATCCGGTTTCGAAGTTGATGCTGTTGAGATCGATGCTCGGCATCAACTGGCGCACCGACGGGCTGTAGCGGATTTCGTCGAGCGAATAACGCCGCTGGATCCGGTCCACCGGCGGCGCCAGCATGGTGTCGTAAATCAATTCCGGCGGCGCCTCCTCGGCGTCGACGATGTAACGATCGTACGGAATGCGGATCACGGGCGGCGGCAGGTCGACATAGAAACCACCGACCGCGCGGGGATCGCGATAACTATTGTCGATGATGATGATCTCGCGTCCCTCCCGATCCCTGCGAATCCGGCGCAGCATCTGGCCGTCGCGCCCGCTCACGGTGATGATTTGCGAGCCGTCGGGACGAATCACGGTGGTGCGCGTCTCGCTGCCGACCTGCCGGGTCTGGATGTCGCGAGCGCCGTAACGGAATCGCTCCTCTTCGTTGTGACGCACGAACGACTGGCCGCTGGGATCGCGAACGATGATCCGGCCGGGTTCGGTAAAGACGGTACGGCCGCCCTCCTGGGTTTCCCGCCGCGCCCCCCGGAAGTCATCCAGGCTGCGCGGCCCCGGAGCCGCCGCACCCGGAGCAATGGGGGCCAACGCCTGAGCAGGCGGTGGAGCGGCTGGAATTGGCGCGGCGACCGTTGGCGGTGCGGAGCGCACCAACGGCGCGGCTCCCGGCGGCAGTGCGGTCTGTCCGCCGGCTCCGCCGCGTGCGGGAGCAGCGTTCGGAGCTCCCGGAGCGACATTCGGCGCCGCGTTGTTCGGAGCCGGTTCGGTGCGCGGCAGCGGCGATGGCGTACCCGCGCCCGGCGGTGTACCCGCGCCTCCGCCCACGGCGGGCGGGGCCGACGGCGCAGTTTGGGTCTGCGGAGCTGCTGCCGGCGGGGTGGGCGACGCCGGAGGCGATTGTTTGGCGCCCGCTGGGGGCGGGGCCGACGGCGCAGTTTGGGTCTGCGGAGCTGCTGCGGGCGGGGTCGGCGACGCCGGAGGCGATTGTCTGGCGCCCGCTGGGGGCGGGGCCGACGGCGCAGTTTGGGTCTGCGGAGCTGCTGCCGGCGGGGTCGGCGATGCCGGCGGCGATTGTTTGGCGCCCGCTGGGGGCGGGGTCTGCGGAGCTGCTGCCGGCGGGGTGGGCGACGCCGGAGGCAATTGTTTAGTGCCCGCGGGCGGCGGCGGTATCGGAGCCGGCGCGCTCTTCTGCTGAGGGTGCTGTTTGGGCGCGGCGCTTGGCGGGGCCGGCGGCCTCGGCGGAGCTGCCGGCGGGGGAGCCGGTGGCGCGGGACGCGGCGGTGGGGCCGCAGCAGGAGGCGGTGGCGTGGGACGCGGCGGAGGAGCCGCAGCAGGAGGCGGCGGCGTCGGCCGAGGCGGCGGTGCCGCAGCAGGCGGCGGCGTCGGTCGAGGCGGCGGTGCCGCAACAGGCGGCGGCTTAGGCGGTGCGGCAGCGGGAGGCGCGGGGCGCTGCGGAGGTGCTGCTGCGGGCGGCGGCGCCGGACGTGCGGGTGGTGCAGCGGCGGGCGGCGCTCCCCTCGGCGGGGCTTTGGGTTTTCCATCGGGACCAACTTCGCCGCCCGGCGAGGCCTGCGCCACAACCAGCGGCGCGGTTTGCGCGTGCGATGGAGAGGCTGCGAATTGCATCGCGGTAAGAGCCGTCGTGGCAAGCAGCACGAGACGAAGTTTTGTCATGAGGATCTGAATTCCCGGAAAATTATTGGAAACAAGTTCTGGTGATCAACAAATAAGCGTTAGGCCGGATTGTGGCGGCCTTCAAAGGCGGATCTGTTTTTATTTCTGACCACGGAAAGTCCAGTTGTGGCCTTGTTCATTGCGCATTCAGACGATCATTTCAAACTGTACTGTAATATTGACCCCTCCGGCATCTTTACTGTGCCTGGATTTGGACCGAACTCCGAGCCCCGGCAAATCCGCAATTGCGGCATCGGTCGGATAAGGCGTGCGCGGTCCCTCCGGCCCTCGAATCGGCAATTCATCGGGCATGCCGCCCGGTAGCTCCTCGGGCCTCGGTTGTTCGCCGGGATCCTGCATCGGCGGCGGCACCTCCGGCCGTGGATTTCCTGGCGGACTTTCCGGCGGCGGCTCCGACGGTTGCCCCGGCTTGATCGGCGGATCCTCTTGCGGATCGATCGGCATTCGCTCTTCCGAAACCACCACACTGGTGCGTCAACGGCACGGTGGCCGCAATGTTCCCTCAGGTGTGGGCGCCATTTATTGTCTTACCAGCAGCGTGTTGCTACGGGTCTTGCCGCTCTCTGCGTAGCCGCGGCCGAGCATGCCCGCAATGCAGTCGTCGAGCCATTCGTTCCGCGACAGATGCTCGATCACCACCGCGCGTGGCCACAGTAATTGCGGCGCTTCCTTGAAGAAGCCGGTCAATACGCGGTCCTCATAGCCCTCGACATCGATCTTCAGCGCATCGACATGCGACACGAAGGCGTCGCCGAGAATGCGCTGCAGCCGCAACGACGGCACCTTGATCGCGTTGCCCGAAAGCTTTCCGGCGACGACGTGACTGGCGCCGAGATTGTCGCCGTCGGTCTCGATCATCAGCTCGCCGTCGGACGGGCCGGCGGCTGCGGCCACGAGCGTCACCTGGGTGCAGTTGGACGCGGCACGGTTGAACGCAAGTCTCGCGTGGGTGACCGGATGCGGCTCGATTGCGATCACCTTTCCGCTCACGCCGACGTGACGCGCGAGCACCATGGCGTAGGTGCCGACATTGGCGCCGACATCGACGAACACGCCGCCGGCAGGCGTGTGCGCACGCAGAAAGTCCAGCTCTTCGAGATTATAATCGGGATTGAACAACGCGCCGCGCTCGGTGGCGCTGGCCTGATGATAGAACCGAAACGACGCGCCCTGATACTGGACATCGAGCGGACCGGCGCGCAACAGGTTGACCAGCCGCGAGAGCATCGGGCGGAACGCGCCGCGCTTCAGCCGTGAGTGTTGCGCGAGCGAGATGATCGCAGCTTGCGCGCGAGTAGGCGCGAACGCTCCGAACGATGGCGACGTCTGATCGTTGGCCGCGGCGATGCCAGGGGGCAGTGTCGATGTCGTCAAACAAGTCCTCGCGGAAAAACTTGCGGAAGCGGCAGCATGCATAGCCGGTTTTGCGGGCTGTTCCAACGCCACACTCCGCGTCATCCCGGCGAACGCGGGACCCGCGCCGCCTGAATGCATTTCCGGTCAGGCTGCTCAGGGTGAGGCCAGCATTTGCAGATAAACTCCGGGTCTAGATCCTTTTCCGTTTCGATTGAATCGAAACGGGGCTCCAGATTCTGATTTGACGCGTTTTCTTAAGGCGAACCGGTCTCCACTTCGCTTGAAAATGCTAGATCTGCCGCTCGACCATCTTCAGCTTGAGTTCGGCAATCGCCTCGGACGGATTCAGGCTCTTCGGGCAAGCCTTGGCGCAGTTCATGATGGTGTGGCAACGATAGAGCCGGAACGGGTCTTCGAGATTATCGAGCCGTTCGCCGGTGGCTTCGTCGCGCGAATCCTTGACCCAACGCGTCGCCTGCAGCAACGCGGCGGGCCCCAGAAAGCGCTCGCTGTTCCACCAGTAGCTCGGGCATGAGGTCGAGCAGCAGGCGCAGAGAATGCATTCATAGAGGCCATCGAGTTTTTCGCGGTCCTCGTGGCTCTGCCGCCATTCTTTTTGTGGCGTCGGCGTGGTGGTCTTCAGCCACGGCTCGATTGAGGCATATTGCGCGTAAAAATTGGTGAGGTCCGGCACCAGGTCCTTCACGACGGGCTGATGCGGCAGCGGATTGATCTTCACCGCGCCGTCGTTCACGTCGTGCATCGACTTGGTGCAGGCGAGCGTGTTCTGGCCGTCGATGTTCATGGCGCAGGAGCCGCAGACGCCCTCGCGGCAGGAGCGGCGGAAGGTTAAGGTCGGATCGATGTGGTTCTTGATCCAGATCAGCCCGTCCAGCACCATCGGGCCGCAATCGTCGGTATCGATGAAATAAGTATCGACGCTGGGATTTTTGCCGTCGTCGGGGTTCCAGCGATAGACCTTGAATTCGCGGGTTTGCGTCGCGCCCGCCGGCTTCGGCCAGGTCTTGCCGCCGCTGATCCTCGAATTTTTAGGCAGTGCGAATTCAACCATGCTGTCAAGCCTTCGCTGTCGTCATCAATACACCCGCGCCTTCGGCGGGATGTACTGAACGTCATTGGTCATGGTGTAGTCGTGCACCGGGCGATAATCGATTGACGTATTGCCGCGATCGTCGATCCAGGCCAGCGTGTGCTTCATCCAGTTCTTGTCGTCGCGGTTGGGGAAATCCTCACGCGCGTGGGCGCCGCGGCTTTCCGAGCGGTTCGCCGCCGAATCCATCGTCACCACCGCCTGCACAATCAGATTGTCGAACTCCAGGGTCTCGACCAGATCGGAATTCCAGGTCAGCGAGCGGTCGGTCACCGAGATGTCGCTGATGCCGCCATGCACCTTGTGAATCAGGTTCTGTCCCTCGTGCAGCACCTCGCCGGTGCGGAACACCGCGCAATTGTTCTGCATCACGTGCTGCATGCTGTCGCGCAGCTTTGCGGTCGGCGTGCCGCCGGAGGCATAGCGATAGTGATCGAGCCGGCCGAGCGCCTTGGCGGCCGAATTCGCCGGCAGTTCCGGCTGCTTGCCATTGGGCGTCAGCTTTTCGGCGCAGCGCAGTGCCGCGGCGCGGCCGAACACCACGAGATCGATCAGCGAATTGGAGCCGAGACGGTTGGCGCCATGCACCGAGACGCAGGCGGCTTCGCCCAGCGCCATCAGTCCCGGCACGATGGCATTGTCCTCGCCGTTCTTCTTGGTCAGCACTTCGGCGTGGTAATTGGTGGGAATGCCGCCCATGTTGTAGTGCACCGTCGGCATGATCGGGATCGGCTCGCGCGTCACATCGACATTGGCGAAAATCCGCACAGATTCCGAAATGCCCGGCAGTCGCTCCTGCAGCACCTTGGGATCGAGATGGTCGAGATGCAGGAAAATGTGATCTTTCTTCTTGCCGACGCCGCGGCCTTCGCGGATTTCGATGGTCATCGCCCGCGAGACCACGTCGCGCGACGCGAGATCCTTGGCGGAAGGCG
Organism: Bradyrhizobium sp.; assembly: GCA_036497205.1. Classification (GTDB taxonomy): domain Bacteria; phylum Pseudomonadota; class Alphaproteobacteria; order Rhizobiales; family Xanthobacteraceae; genus Bradyrhizobium. The sequence continues at coordinate 2,739 of DASXJV010000347.1, read as the reverse complement.
CATAGCGCTCCATGAACCGCTCGCCCTCGGAGTTGACGAGATAGCCGCCTTCGCCGCGCGCGCCTTCGGTGACGAGGCAGCCGGCGCCATAGATGCCGGTTGGATGGAACTGCACGAATTCCATGTCCTGCAGCGGCAGGCCGGCGCGCAGCGCCATCGCGCCGCCGTCGCCAGTGCAGGTGTGCGCCGAGGTGCAGGTCAGGTAGGCACGGCCATAACCGCCGGTCGCGAGAATGGTGGTTTGCGCGCGGAAACGATGCAGCGTGCCATCGTCGAGTTTGAGCGCGATCACGCCGCGGCAGACACCCTCGTCGTCCATGATCAGGTCGATAGCGAAAAACTCGATGTAGAATTCCGCGGAGTGACGCAGCGCCTGGCCGTACATGGTGTGCAGCATGGCATGGCCGGTGCGGTCGGCGGCGGCGCAGGTGCGCTGCGCCTGGCCCTTGCCGTAGTCCAGCGTCATGCCGCCGAATGGTCGCTGATAGATCTTGCCGTCTTCGGTGCGCGAGAACGGCACGCCCCAGTGTTCGAGTTCGTAGACCGCCTCGGGCGCATTGCGCACCATATATTCGATGGCGTCCTGATCGCCGAGCCAGTCCGACCCCTTGACGGTGTCGTACATATGCCAGCGCCAGTCGTCCGGATGCATGTTGCCGAGCGCAGCCGAGATGCCGCCCTGCGCCGCAACCGTATGCGAGCGTGTCGGAAATACCTTGGTGATGCAGGCGGTGCGCAGCCCGGCTTCGCTGCAGCCGACCACGGCGCGCAAGCCCGCGCCGCCGGCGCCGACCACCACGACGTCATAGGTGTGGTCTTCAATCGGATAGGCGTGGCCGTTGGTGGGACCGCCGTTACCCTTGCCGTTTCCGCCTCCGGCCATGGGCTACACTCCAGATGACAGTTTGAGAATGGCATAGATCGAGGCCAGCGCCACCGCGAACGAGAAGAAGTTGTTCGCCATGACGCTAGCGAGTTTCAGCTTCTCATTGTGCACATAGTCCTCGATCACCACCTGCATGCCGATCTTCATGTGCCAGGCGCTGGCGATGATGAACAACAACATGATGATCGCGATCGGCACCGAGCCGAGAATCTGCGCGGCGCCGGCCTGATTGCGGCCGAGCAGCATCATCACCACCACGATGACCGGCACGATCAACAGCGTTATCGCCACCGCGGTGACGCGCTGACGCCAGAAATCCGAAGTCCCGGAATGCGAGGCGCCGAGGCTGCGCACGCGGCCGAGCGGCGTTCGCATCGAAGAATCCTTGTGCGGCGATCCGTGCGATTCGTGGATGCTCATCGTCCGCCTCCGATCGCGTAAGCCGCGATCCACAGCAGTATTGTCAGCGAAATGCCCCCGATCAGCGCGCCCCAGGTCAGCGCTTCCCGTTCGCTCGCCTTGAAGCCGTAGCCGAGGTCCCAGAGGAAATGCCGGAGACCGCTGAGCAGATGGTGCAGCAGCGCCCACGTATAGCCAAATACGATCAGGCGGCCGATGAAGCTGCCGGTGAAGGCCTGCACGTTGGAATAAGCGGTGGGCCCCGACGCCGCTGCGATCAGCCACCACGCCAGCAGCAAGGTGCCGAAATACAGCGCGACGCCGGTGGCGCGATGGACGATGGACAGCGCCATCGTCAGGGTCCAGCGATAGATTTGCAGGTGCGGCGAAAGCGGTCGTTCGATCCTGGCGGTCATCGGCGGCTTTGACGGTTTACGGGTCAGCGTGGGACCCTTCGAGGAGTAGATGAATCCTATTTACGAAGTCGAAACAGTGAGCGCAACGGCCAAACTCAACAATTACGAACGGCGGTTCACACCTATGGATGAGCCTTGCATTGGGAGTATTGACAACGTCGGCGGTCGCTGATGGCTGGTATATCTGAAGCACGATTCATGAACCTGCGCATATTCGACGCGAGACAAAGGAAAACCGGGATGGCAATCGCCGGGCTTGATGCCTCCGAGCTTCTCGAACTGGCGCTGCTGCTGGTGGCGGTGGGTGCGCTGTCAGGATTTCTCGCCGGCGTGTTCGGTATCGGCGGCGGCGCGATCCTGGTCCCGGTATTTTATGAATGCTTTCGGCTCGCCGGCGTGCCGCTCGAGGTGCGGATGCCGCTATGCATCGGCACATCGCTCGCCATCATCATTCCGACCTCGATCCGCTCCTATCGCGCTCACTTTGCCCGCGGCGCGGTGGACATGGAGATTCTCAAGCAATGGTGGCTGCCGGTGCTTATAGGCGTGATCGCCGGCAGCGTCACCGCGCGCTACGCGCCGGAGCGGTTGTTCAAAATCGTATTCGTGGCGGTGGCATGGTCCGCAGCGGCCCGCTTGCTGCTGGCGCGTGAGACCTGGAAGTTCGGCGATGACCTTCCGCCGGGGCCGCTGATGAAAGCTTACGGCTTCTTGGTCGGGCTTCTCTCCACGCTGATGGGCATCGGCGGCGGATTGTTCGCCAATCTGCTGATGACATTCTATGGCCGGCCGATTCATCAGGCGGTTGCGACTTCGTCGGCGCTGGCGGTACTGATCTCGATTCCCGGCGCGCTCGGCTACATCTATGCCGGCTGGCCCGCGGCGGTACGTTATCCCGATGTCGCCGCGCTGCAATTGCCGTTTGCGATCGGTTATGTCTCGCTGATCGGCGCGGTGCTGGTGATGCCGACCAGCCTGCTGACCGCGCCGCTCGGCGTGAAGGCCGCGCATGCGATGTCGAAGCGCACGCTGGAAATG
>DASXJV010000346.1:0-13834 GCA_036497205.1 Bradyrhizobium sp. | reverse complement strand
GCGCGTGATGCCGATGTCGCCGACGATCTGGTGCAGGATACGCTGGTGCGGGCGCTGCGTTCGGAACGGCTGTTTCTCGGCGGCGACGTCAGGAGCTGGCTCTACACCATCCTGACCAACCTCAACAAGAATCGCCGGCGATCGCTGGCCCGGCGGCCGCAATTCATGCCGCTGCTCGACAACAATCCCGATGCCAGCGGGACCGAAGCGGAAGGGCGCGACATCGCCCGTGCGCTGGCAACGCTGGTGGAGGAGCAGCGCGCGGTGCTGCTGCTGGTGATGCTCGAAGGCTTGAGCTACCGCGAGGTCGCCGACATTCAGGGCGTGCCGATCGGCACTGTGATGTCGCGCCTCGCCCGCGCGCGGGCCCATGTAAAAGCTTCGCTCGAGGGCGAAAGACCGGCGCTGCGGCGGGTGAAATGATGGCAGGTATTATGCATGTGGACGTGATGAACGAGTTTGAGTTGCAATGGTTTTCTTATCCCAGCCCGTTGTGGGGAGGGATATTGGGACCGGCCGGCAAACACCTTTCGATCAAGACCAGACAGAGACATCGACCATGACCGACCCAAAGATTCCCGTCACCGAAGACGAGCTGCACGCCTATGTCGACAACGAACTGCCGGCGGAGCGTCGCGGCGATGTCGAGGCATGGTTAGCAGCGCATCCTGACGATGCCGAGCGGGTGCAATCATGGCGCGCGATGGCGGAGGCGCTGCATGCGCGCTACGATTCCGTCGCCGACGAGGCGGTGCCGAGGCGGCTTGAGATCGAGCGGCTGGTGCGGCAGCCGCGCAAGTGGATTTACGGCGCGATTGCCGCGACGCTGGTGGCGTTCATCGCCGGCGGCGGCATCGGCTGGCTGGCGCGTGGCGCGTCCGCTTCGCCGTCGGCGTTCCAGAATTTCACGCTGGATGCGCTCGACGCACACCGGCTTTATGTCGTCGAGGTCCGCCATCCGGTCGAGGTGCCAGGAAGCGAACGCGCGCATCTCCAGCAATGGCTGACCAAGCGCTGCGGCTGGGACGTCCGTGCACCGGTGCTGGACGCGACAGGGTTGAAGCTCGTTGGAGGGCGACTGTTGCCCGGCCCTACCGGGCCTGCATCATTTCTGATGTATGAGAGCGCGTCGGGTGAACGCTTCACGGTCTACTCCGCGCGAGCGGAAGCCGAGACGATGCAAATGCAATATGCCAAGCGTGATAAGGACGGCGCGCTGTTTTGGGCCGACCGCGGTGTCGGGTACGTGGTGAGTGGCGGCGGCGACCGCGAGCGTCTGACGCAGATCGCCCGGCTGGTCTACGACCAGTCGGAGAAAAGCGGCGGCTGAATTATGTCACGATCCTTGTCCCAATTCCGACATTGAAAGTCTGGAATTGGAACATCGGCACGTCTCAAAATCGCACCGGATGCTCATGCGAATATGTGCGGCGTCGATCCGCCGATCGATGCGAGCGGCCTCGATTGGGGTTTTTGTACCGCGCTGGTCCCCCGGTCGAGGCCGCACCTTTTTGGGTGGCTTTAAGGCGATCGCTCAAGATCGCTGCGCGGATTGTAAGGGTGTCGCTCGCGCCACTTCTGCATCAACGCCTCTAGCTCGGCATCGTTCCCATCCGGCAGCATAATGCGGGTGGTAAAGTATAGGTCGCCCGTCCCGCCGCTCGCCTTGGGCAGACCCTTGCCCTTCAGGCGAAAGGTCCGGCCGCTCGAAGTGTTCTTTGGTATGGACAATTCGACTGCGCCGCCCAAAGTCGGCGCGCGAACCCTGCCGCCGAGCACGGCTTCATAAAGCGTGATCGGCAGATCGACCCGCAGGTCGCTGCCGTCGACGTTGAAGAAGGGATGCGGCGCAATGCTGACCGTGATCAGGAGATCGCCAGGGCGGTGGCCGGGCGCGGTCTCGCCCTGCCCCTTCAGCCGGATCTGCTGACCCGCGGCAACCCCAGCGGGGATTTTGACATTGAGCTCTTTGCCGGTTGGTAACCGGACGCGCTTTTCCACGCCTTTGACCGACTCTTCCAGCGACACCGTCATGGCGACGCTGACATCGAGGTCGAGCGCTATACCGCCGGTATCGAACTCGAAGTTATGGCTTGTGCCGGGCCGCGAGCCGCGCGCTGTAGCGGCGCCGAACATGCTGTTGAGAATGTCCTCGAAACCGGCGCCGCCAAGGCCGCCGGCGGCGCCGCCGGTTCGGAATGTGTGGCTCTCAAAACCGCCTCCGCGCCCACGCGGGTCGCCGCCGGGAAAACCCTGGAAGCGCGGCTTGCCCTCGGCGTCGATCTCGCCGCGATCGAACTGCTTGCGCTTGTCCTCGTCGCCAATGATCTCATTGGCCGAATTGATCTCGGAAAACCGCGCCGCTGATTTCGGATCGTTCTTGTTGTTGTCGGGGTGATGTTTCTTGGCAAGCTTGCGATAGGCGCTCTTGATCGCCGCGGCGCTGGCGCCCCGCGGCACCCCCAAGACCTCATAGGGGTCGCGCATCAGTCACATCTCCTTCAAGGAAATTATATCTTAGACTCCGGGCGGCCCGCCCGCTTCGATTTTCATCTGGGGTCTTCGTGGCATTTTTGCAACGGGGTCTAGCGCATGATCCGCCAAAGTGTGAGCGGTTTGGCGAAAAGATCATGCGCTCTTTCAATAGTTTAGAGCGCGATCGGACGGAAAACCGGATACCACTTTTCCTGATCGCGCTCTACCGTTCAGCCCCGTCTCCACGGTTTCAACGTATGAATTTCCCAGTGACCATGGCCGGTCTGGCAGGCGGCGCCCTGCAGCCAGCTTTCCGACCGCCCGTTGACATAGCTCGCCAGAAAATCCCGGCAGGTGCGTCCATCCGAGGAATAGGCCTGAGCCAGCGGCGTTACCGAACCCCGCGCGCCGGTCTCGGGATTTTCCCAGGGCTGGCTGGAATCCTTGTCGCCCTTGGTCAGCACGTCGGAGGCGGCATTGCGGGCAAAGGCAAGATCGCTCTCGGTCGGTACCGGCCCGCTTGCCTGTGCCGCGCCAATTGAGCCCGTAATCTCCTTGTCATCCATCCTGGCGAAGGCGCCATCGGTGCGGGCCAGGCTGCAGCCCCCCGAGGCGACGCCGATTAGAATCAATGTCATCACGGCCCTAACCGGCCCGATCGCCGATAGGCCAACGCGTCCCCATGTCTTATATAGGCAGACCCCGCATCGGGGCTGCAACGCGCTCTGGACCGCGGGCGGACGCAACTCGGAACTCCTGAAATGGCCGACACGACCTCCATCAAACACCCAACACCCTTAACATCCGGTGATTTCACCGCGGCCGAGGAGCCGTTTGCGCTGTTCGGCGACTGGTTCGCGGAAGCCGTGAAGGCCGAGCCCAACGATCCCAACGCCATGTCGCTGGCCACAGTTGACGCCGACGGCCTGCCCGACGTGCGGATGGTGCTGATGAAGGGCTACGACGCCGACGGTTTTGTCTTTTACAGCCACATCGCGAGCCAAAAAGGCCGCGAGCTCGCCATAAACCCTAAGGCCGCTTTACTTTTTCACTGGAAATCGCTGCGCCGGCAGGTCCGGATCCGCGGCAACGTGACGCCGGTGACCGAGGCGGAGGCCGACGCCTATTTCGCGACGAGGCCGAAGCAGGCCCAGATCGGCGCCTGGGCGAGCAAACAGTCGCAGCCCCTGGAAAGCCGTTTTGCGTTCGAACAGGCGATCGCGAAGGTCGCCGCCAGGCACATCGTCGGCGAAGTGCCGCGCCCGCCCGGCTGGAGCGGCTGGCGGGTTACGCCCGTACAGTTCGAATTCTGGCACGACCGCCCGTTCCGCCTGCACGACCGCATCGAATTCCGCCGCGCGGCGCCGAATCAGCCATGGTCCAAGATGCGGCTTTATCCCTGATGTCTAGAGCCTGAAGGACCTCCATGCCGAATTCCGCCAACACGCCGCGGCGCACGCTGCTTCTGACCGGGGCCAGCCGCGGGATCGGCCATGCCACCGTGATCCGCTTTTCGAGCGCCGGTTGGCGCGTCCTCACCTGTTCGCGGCATCCCTTCCCGGAGGAATGCCCGTGGGGCGCAGGCCCTGAGGATCACATCCAGGTCGACCTCGCCGACCACGCCGACACCACGCGGGCGATTGCGGACATCCGCGAGCGGCTGGAAGGCGGCGCGTTGCACGCGCTGGTCAACAACGCCGCGATTTCCCCGAAAACGGCAGGCGGCGGCCGGCTCGGCTCCATCGATACCGACGTCGACACCTGGAGCCACGTGTTCCGCGTCAATTTCTTCGCGCCGATCATGATGGCGCGCGGGCTGATCGAGGAATTGAAGGCGGCGAAGGGCTCGGTGGTGAACGTCACCTCGATCGCGGGTTCGCGGGTGCATCCATTCGCGGGCGCGGCCTACGCGACCTCGAAGGCGGCGCTCGCCTCGCTGACCCGCGAGATGGCATCTGATTTCGGCCGCGTTGGCGTCCGCGTCAACTCGATCGCGCCGGGCGAGATCGACACCTCGATCCTGTCGCCGGGTACCGAGAAGATCGTCGAGCAGCAGATTCCGCTGCACCGCCTGGGCACGCCTGATGAAGTGGCGAAGATCATCTATGTGCTGTGTACGGAGACGAGTTCTTACGTGAACGGCGCGGAGATCCACATCAACGGCGGACAGCACGTGTAGGGTCCGTCATCCACCACCGTCATTGCTGTGCGACAATTGCGAGGAGCGCAAACGACGAAGGCAATCTCCAGCCTTTCCGCTCTCGGTTGATCTGCTTTAGCATGGGCTGTGGGCGGACGTGGGCTAATACTGCTGCTTTTCCAGCTAGAACCGGCGGCGTGCTGGCCCGTTAAGATTCCGTTTAGCTCCGGGCGCGATCATTCTCTTGGCCCTAAGAGGATCCGATCATGCAAGACCGGCAGCGGAATGCACTTGGTCAGATTGGACCATTGGAACCTGAGGCGGTCAGCCAGATAGGTGAGGACCCGACGCAGGCTGCAAGCATCTATCCCTGGGATTGGTCAAGCCATGATCGAGACCGGATTTTGGTCTCCGCGAAACTGGGCGGCGATCGCACAACTTGGGTTATCGCAGGCGCTCTCGCCGCGCTGTTCGGGCTGGGATGGGCGGGCGGTTCAAACTGGTATCGCTTCTCAAATATCGAGGCGGCCACCAACCCACTTACTCAGAAAGTTACGTGTTCGCGCCGAATTCGCGATTCCGAAATAAAGTCGACCAGGAAGATCGATGGCGTAGTTCGAAGGGCAACGTCAGCGACCAGTTTGCAATCAAGTACAGCCTCCTCGGCTATCCAGGCAAATACGAATCTATCCGGAGCCTCGGTCGCTCCGCGCGAGACGATGGTGCCGGTACCCGAGACAAGGCCGACAACGATTGAAGGTTGGACAGTTCGTGATGTTCGAGACGGAACGGCTATTCTTGACGGCCCCGGCGGCGCTTGGACGGCCACACGCGGCGACACGGTGCCAGGCGTGGGACGAATTGAGTCTATCGTTCGGTGGGGCAGCCGTTGGATAGTAGCGACGGCTAGCGGACTGATCGCGACGCCGTAGATCAATCAGTCCCTACACGCGTCCGCCGCGATCTTCGGGAAGCGATTGGTCCAGTCATGCCGCGACGGGTGAAGACCATGAAAAAGACCAGCCAGTCTGAGGCAGCGACAAAGAAAGCGGTCGAGAAGGTTGACAATAGCCGTAAGCGTGTAGCGCGCCGACTGGTACGTTAGCTCTTTCCATTAAAGCGCGAGGGCCCCACCCGCGCGAACTTATTGCTTGTTCCTAGGAACATCATTGGCTGCGTTCTGTTGCCTTGCGGCGCTAGAGATTTGCTGGTGCGTCGGCACGACTAGAAGGCGCTACCCTCGATGCAGCTGCACGCCCGACACCTTCCACTCGAAGCTGCGCGGCCTCAAAGCTCGTCCACGGCAGAGCCGGCAGCTGGTCGACATTGGGAGGGACAGTGGAAGGACTGGGCTGCCCTGTCAGCCGTCATGGTGCTGGCCGCGTACTACTTCTTCTTCGAGCAAGGAACATCCCGCAGTGTTTCCGTGAACACGGCCGCTGCACCACGTGAGAGGGAGTTCGATCAAGGTCGCGGCCGCCTCGCCAGCGCCCCTTCGGAGATACCCGTAAGCGGCTGGAAGGATATCTTGCTCCGCGTGTACAGGAACGTTTCGGATCATCGCGTAGCTCTTTTGGCCGCTGGCATCACCTTCTATAGTTTACTGGCGATTTTTCCGGCGCTTGCGGCACTGGTCGCAATCTATGGGCTCTTCTTCGATCCAGCTACGATAACGGCGCATTTGGATAAGGTGTCAGGACTTCTCCCGGGCGGTGCGATAGACGTTGCGCGAGACCAGCTCACCCGGGTCGCATCAAAAGGCAGACAGACGCTCGGTTTGACTTTCCTGATCGGTCTCGCAGTGTCCTTGTGGAGTGCGAACGCTGCGATGAAATCTCTTTTCGATGCGTTAAACATCGTTTATGGCGAGAAGGAAAAACGCGGCTTTATCAAGCTCAACGCCGTTTCTCTATCATTTACGCTGGCAGGAATTGTGTTCGCGCTGCTCGCACTCGGAGCGGTCGTGGTGGTGCCGGTTGCGCTAAAATATATCGGGCTGTCCGATGTTACTGATCTGCTCGTGCGCATTGGGCGATGGCCCGTCTTGTTCGTCATGCTGACGCTGGCCTTAGCGTTCATCTATCGGTGCGGCCCTAGCCGCGAGACAGCGCGCTGGCGCTGGATCACGTGGGGCAGCGCTATTGCAGCGGTTTTGTGGCTCGCGGCATCTGCCTTGTTCTCGTGGTATGCGGAAAGCTTCGGCAAGTTCAACGAAACATATGGGTCACTAGGAGCTGTGATCGGCTTCATGATGTGGCTTTGGATTTCGGCCATTATCATCCTCATCGGGGCGGAGATTGATGCCGAAATGGAGCATCAGACCGCTCGCGATACGACCACGGGTGCAGATAAGCCGATGGGCGCCAGAGGAGCTCGAATGGCTGACACGTTGGGACCGGCGCAGACCGCCTAGCGCAAGCCCGTCAAGAACGTCCGTGAGAGCCAACAGATCGACTTGATACGCCTGTTGCCCTTGAACTCGGTGCGGATTTTCACCGCTGCGCGTCCATCGCAGCGCAACACCGAAAGAAGTCGGTCGCCTCTGAACGAAACGAAGACCGAGCCGTTACAGGGATCAGCCCCTAACGGAGGAGACTCCCATGCGTGTTTTTGCGCTAACAACGATATTACTCTTGTCCTCTAGTCTGGTGCCTGCGTTTGCCGAAGACGCGGGAAAGACTGCGGGTTCCAACCAATCGCAAACTGTTCCTGTGCAACCAGAGCGCACCCCCCAGCAGTCGGAGCAATATCGTGAGGGGGACCGCACGCGCGCTGAGGACGTTCAGGTCGGTCGCGATTGGAGAACGCAACAGCGCGATGGCGACCGCATGGGTCGCATGGACCGGAACGATATGGGGCGAATGATGGACCAGGACTCGGAGCATCGTACAGTAGGTCGCGGCTGGCGAATGCGCCACGACGATGACGACAGGGGTTATTACGATGAGGATCGGCCCCGGCGGCACGTGAAGATCTGCTTTGAATATGAGAACGGCGACGAATACTGCCGCTATCGGAATTGAGACAGCGCTCTCAGAAGGAGCACTTCTAATCCGGCTACAACGCCGCCCGGGGCGACGTCGCTTCGCAGTTCCTCAGGATAGCGTTGGTATAGGGGCGCCCCTCAATCCATGCGATATTTGCGCGGCCCGCTGCGCAGGCCGGGCGCGCTGATGTTGGAGGCGCTGGAGCATTCGTCTTCGCTCTCGCCCTCCGCCAGCGCCGCGCCGCAATGCCGGCAGGCGCGCGCCGACATCGTCGGCGCCCTGCCGACGGCGTTGCGGCCCAATTGATAACGCGCGAAATCGACGACGTTGTGGGGTGACGTTATGACTTTTTCAACCATTGCTGTCCTCGGGGCTTGAGGACGCTTTATGACAGAAACGTTTCGCTCAAACGTTCAGCGCAACGCTCAAATTTTAGGAGAGAAATTGAGGCAGATTTCTAATCTCGTCCCGACCGCGCGGAGTTCGGTTCGATTACCTACAACCACTTCTTCCATTTAAAGAGCAGGTAAGGCCCGACCGCGGCGAGCAGCATCGCCACCAGCGCGTACGGATAGCCGTGGGTCCATTCCAGTTCTGGCATCGACTTGAAATTCATGCCGTAGATCGAGGCGATCAGGGTCGGAGGCATCAAGACCACCGCCATCACCGAAAACAGCTTGATGATGTTGTTTTGCTCGAGATTGACCACGCCGAGCATCGCATCGAGCACGAAGGTGATCTTGTTGGATAGATAGGAGGCGTGGTCGGTCAGCGAGGTCACGTCGCGCTGCATGGTTTTCAGCTGCTCGCGCATGTCCTTGGACCATTTGACGCCGTCGACTGCGGCGGCGACGAACGTCACCACCCGCCCGATCGAGACCAGACTCTCGCGCACCTTGGAGGTGAGGTCGCCCTTGCGGCCGATCGCGATCAGGATGTCTGAATAACGCTTGGCGTGGCCGGTGCGCGCCGCGCCCTCGGGCTCGAAAATATCGTGGCTGATGGTGTCCATGTCGCCGCCGGCGCGCTCCAGAATGTCGGCATTGCGGTCGATCACCGCGTCGAGCAATTCCATCAGCACCATTTCGCCGGTGATGCCCGGCGCGCAGGAGCGCGCCAGCTTGTTTTCCACCAGCATGAACGGCTTCGGCGCGTCATAGCGCACGGTCACCAGGCGATGGCTGGCGAGGATGAAGGTCACTGCTGTGGTGCGCGGATTTTCGGTATCGGCCGCGCACATCAGCGTGGCCGTCATGTAGCGCGCGCCGTTCTCGATATAGAGCCGGCTGGAAATCTCGATCTCCTGCATGTCCTCCCGGGTCGGCACGGCGATCCCGGACAGCCGCTCCACCGCCTTGTCCTCCGCCGCGGTCGGTTTCACCAAGTCGATCCACACCGCGCTCTCCGGCAGCGCGGCGAGATCGGCCTCAGTGATTTTCTTCAGCGAGGATTCGGAGGGGACGAACACCGATAGCATGAAGGACTCCAGAACTGAGCACGCAGTCTACCCAACAGGACTTAGCTCGATTCTGGCAAGCTCTTCATGACCGGCACATTACCCAGCGATCCATATTTGTGGCAGCCGATGGCGGCAGCGGAGCGCTAATTTGACGGCCGCAGCGCGCCTGCCCAAAAATCAGCCGAAAACCGCTCGACATGCGGCAAAAATGACACAGCGAGCCTCCCGCAGCGCGGGACAAGCATCTAAGCTCTGGAATTACGGCCAATTCGGCGATAATGCCATTGGTGAAATTGTGGCGTTTCGGGCGCAGGGTTGGCGTCAAACGCAAGGTTTGATTGGAAGTGCACAATGTCGTCGGCGATCGTGAAATTGGGCATCTTGGCCGCCGGCCTGATGCTGTCGGGCTGCATGCAGGCCACGACCTATGAGGCGACCAACCAGACCAATTTTAAACCGCGCGACAAGGAACTGCTGGCGAAGGTTTCCTACGTTAAAACTCCGGTTGCCGAGCCCTTCCGCCGCGCCATTGTCGACTTTCACCGTAAGGAAACGCCCGGCTCCGTCGTGGTCGATTCCGACAATCACTATCTCTATTTCGTGCTCAATGACGGCAAGGCGATCCGCTACGGCATCACCGTCGGCGAGGAAGCGATGGCGTGGTCCGGCATCGCCAAGGTCGGCAGCATGACCGAGTGGCCGCCCTGGCATCCGACCAAGGGCGAAATCGAGCGGCTCGGCGTTCCGACATTCGTGGCGCCGGGACCGGACAATCCGATGGGTTCGCGCGCGCTCTATCTCTATTCAGGCGGCAAGGACACGCTGTTCCGGATTCACGGCACCAACCAGCCGGAATATATCGGCGCGTCGATCTCCTCCGGCTGCATCCGCATGACCAATGAGGACGTGATCGATCTGTATAATCGGGTGAAGATGGGCGCCATCGTGGTGGTGCTGGAGCCGAAGCACGGCGATTCGCCGTTCAATTCGCAGATGGCGCTGCAGGGCGGCGGCCTCAGCGGCCCGACAGCGCAATAATTGATTGCATCGGTTCGAGGCTCGATGAAATAGACGAGATCAAAAGCACCGGTTTTACCGGCGCTTTTTCGTTGGCGGCCTGGTCTCAGCGGCGTCGGGCCCGGCAGCATCGGATTTTGCGGCATCCGATTTCGCAGGCTCGGATTTGGCCGCATCCGATTTGGCGGCGACTTCGCGCGGCGGCGCTTCATCCGGCCGTTCGGCCGGCAGCAGCGGCGCAATCTGCGGCAGCGGGTCCCACACGTTCCACTGGCAGATTTTATAATTGTTGTGCCGCTCCATCAGATCGAGATGGATATGATCCTCGTGGTACCAGTCCGAGCCCGGCCCCAACACGGTCGAAAACCGCGCGCACGCCGAATGCAGCACGCTCTCGCGCAAGCCCCGCGAGACCGTCCGGTCGGTGAGCGGGATCGATTGGCCGTTGGCGAGTTTCAGGGCGCGGACGTCGAGCGCGTTGGCGCGGCCGTGCTCGGACAGTCTGGCGCCGAGCATGCGGTTGCGGCCGCGACATTCGAACGAGTTGAAATTGTCGAGATCGCTGATGACGCTACCAAGGTTCGCCGCCAGCGGGGCCATGTCGGTGCGGATCCAGTCCGCGATCGCCAACGCCATGGCACAGCGAAGAATCGCCGCCGGTTTAAGCGAAACCAGGTGCTTGTCCGGCAGCACTACGGCCTCCAGCCGCACCAGATCCTCTCCACCACAGCCGCCGGCGCCATGAATGTCGGGAATGCTGGGGGCAATCGCGATCTCATCGGTCAGCGCCAGCCGGCACGCCGAGGGTGAAGGCAGCGGGGGAGCGGCCCGCTCGGCCGGCTTGTCCGCCCCGGCGGGCGCCTGTTTTGCGACCGCAGACTTTTCTGGCTCGGCCACCGGTGCTTCCGCCGGACGCGGCTTCGGCAATGGCACCGATGCCCGCAGGGCCCGACGCAGCGTCGGCCTCCTCTCCCTGAACGGGTCGCCCCAGGGCCCCTGCGACCAAGCGCCGGGCCTTCGCGCCGCCGCAGCGGGTTCGGTTAGCGTGAAAAGCATCAGCAGGACGGCCGCGACAGCAACCATTGGCCTTTCGCCGCAGGCTAAACCGCTACAAGGCCATTTGCGGCTTGCTTTCTCCGCGCTAAAGTTCATCGCAATTCCGTGAAGACCTGCGGCAAGCAATAACACAATCAGGAGGAGCGTCCGTATGCGTGGTTTGATGCAAGACTGGCCCTTGCTTTGTCACCGGATTATCGAGCACGCGGCAACGGTTCATGGAACACAGGAAATCGTAACGCGATCGGTCGAAGGCCCCATCCATCGCACCAATTACGCCGAAATTCGCGATCGTGCGCTGAAGGTGTCGCAACGCCTCGATCGCGACGGCATCAAGCTCGGCGACCGCGTCGCCACCATCGCATGGAACACCTGGCGCCACCTTGAAGCCTGGTACGGCATCATGGGTATCGGCGCCATTTGCCATACCGTCAATCCGCGGCTGTTCCCCGACCAGATCGCCTGGATCATCAACCATGCGGAAGACCGCGTGGTGATGACGGATATCACCTTCGTACCGATTCTGGAAAAGATCGCCGACAAGCTTCCGAGCGTGGAACGCTACATCGTGCTCACCGACAAGGCGCACATGCCGCAGACCACGCTGAAGAACGCGGTCGCCTATGAAGACTGGATCGCGCAAGCCGACGGAAATTTCAAGTGGAAGACGTTCGACGAAAATACCGCGGCCGCGATGTGCTACACCTCCGGCACCACAGGCGATCCCAAGGGCGTATTGTATTCGCATCGCTCCAACGTGCTGCACGCGCTGATGGCCAACACCGGCGATTCGCTCGGTGCAAATGCAGCGGATACAATGCTGCCAGTAGTTCCGCTGTTCCATGCCAACAGCTGGGGCATCGCTTTCTCGGCACCCTCGATGGGCACCAAGCTGGTGTTCCCCGGCGCGAAACTCGATGGTGCGTCGGTCTTCGAACTATTGGAGACCGAGAAAGTGACGCATACCGCCGGCGTGCCGACGGTGTGGCTGATGCTGCTCAATCATATCGCCGCTAACAATCTGAAACTGCCCCATCTGAGGATGGTGGTCTGCGGCGGTTCGGCGATGCCGCGTTCGATGATCCAGGCGTTCGTCGACATGCGAGTTAAGGTGCGTCACGCCTGGGGCATGACCGAGATGAGCCCGATCGGCACCCTCGCCGCGCTGAAACCTCCGTTTGCTGAACTCACCGGCGACGCCCGGCTCGATATTCTCCAGACCCAAGGCTACCCGCCGTTCGGCGTCCAGATGAAGATCACCGACGATGCCGGCAAAAGCCTGCCGTGGGACGGCAAGACCTTCGGTCGGCTGAAAGTCAGCGGCCCCGCAATATCGAAGGCCTATTTCCGCATCGATACCGACATTCTCGACGAGGATGGCTATTTCGATACCGGCGACGTCGCGACCATCGACAAGTATGGATACATGCGGATCACCGATCGCTCGAAGGATGTGATCAAATCCGGCGGCGAATGGATTTCCTCGATCGATCTGGAAAATCTCGCGATCGGACATCCCGCGGTCGCCGAGGCAGCCGTGATCGGCATCCATCACCCGAAATGGGACGAGCGTCCGTTGCTGATCGTGCAGCTCAAACAGGGCCAGACCGCAACGCGCGAGGACATCCTGAAATACATGGATGGCAAGATCGCCAAATGGTGGGTGCCTGATGACATCGTGTTCGTCGATGGCATTCCGCATACCGCGACCGGAAAGATCCTCAAGACCGCGCTGCGCGACCAGTTCAAGGCATACAGTTTCCCGAACGGCGCGGCGTAGAGATCGGTTAGCCGTCATGGCCGGGCGTTGTTGTCCCGGCCATTCACGGCTTAACGTCGTGCGATAAGACGTGGATGCCCGGGACAAGCCCGGGCATCACGATTTCTGAGAAGCGCCGGCCCCATAATCCACCCTTGAATTTGCCGCAGGTCCGTGGTCTCAAACGGGCCAGTTCGCTGGCCTGGCGTATTTCGTCCGGCAACGCTCCAACCCGGCAGATTTTGACCGATGGCCCGCAGGTTTTCCGCTCCCTATCAGTCGGAGCCCGTGTCCGGCCTCGCCTCATGGGCGCGCAATCTCGCGGTGTTCTCGGTGGTCGCGGTGCTGGTCTCGATCATCATCGTCCGCTTCGGCTTCCTCGAAGTGAAACCGGCGCTGGCGACGTTGTTCGGCGCGCTGGCCTGCGCCGGCCTTTCCATTCTGGTCGGGCTCGCCGCCTTCGTCGCGATCTGGCAGAACGGATCGCGCGGCATGAGCCGCGTCCTGCTGGCGCTATTGATCGACGCGGTCGTCCTCGCCTATCCGGCCTATCTGGGCCTGCAATATCGCAAGCTGCCGCCGATCCACGACATCACCACCGATCCGATCGATCCGCCGCGTTTCGACGCACTGGCGCGGCTGCGCACCGGCGATGGTGTCAACACCGCGGTCTATGCCGGGCTGTATTCCGCCGAACAGCAGCGGCTGCATTATCCCGACATCGAGACGGTGGAACTCGACGTTCCCGTGCAGCGGGCCTATGAGGTCACGCTGCAACTGGTCACCAAGCGAAAATGGCTTGTGATCGACGAGCGCGCCCCGCAGCCGCCGCGCCGCATCGGCCGCATCGAGGCGGTAGCGCGAACGCCGATCATGGGATTCCGCGAGGACGTGTCGATCCGCGTCACGCCCGACGGCGAGGGATCGCGGGTCGATATCCG
>DASXJV010000345.1:0-10765 GCA_036497205.1 Bradyrhizobium sp. | reverse complement strand
CGCAAGAAAGATCGCAGGCCAGCCAAAGGCAAGCCCGGCAAATCGAAGAAGGGCAAGTCATGACCGGGCAAGGCTTGGAAACCGTGAGCGCACACGCAAAAGTCTGGCCTCCGGATTCGGCGCCGGAGGCCAAGCGCGACGTCTGGACCGCGTTGAAACGCGGATTGCGCGGCCGCTGCCCGCGCTGCGGTGAAGGCAAACTGTTTCGCGCATTTCTGAAGGTAGCTGATCACTGTTCGGTCTGCGGACAGGATTTCACGCCGCATCGCGCCGACGACCTGCCAGCTTATCTGGTCATCGTCATCGTCGGCCACATCGTGGTGCCGGCGATCCTGTGGATCGAAACCGATTATGCGCCTTCGGTGCCGCTGCAGCTCGCAATCTATCTGCCGTTCACGCTGATCGCATCATTGCTGTTGCTGCAGCCGGTGAAGGGCGCCGTGGTCGGGGTGCAATGGGCGTTGCGCATGCATGGATTTGACGAGCAAAATCCTGAAAAGTAGCGTGGCGCTCAAAGTGTTTTCAAGCGAAGTAGGTACCGGTTCGCGTGAAGAACCAAAGAGAGCTCTGATTTAATCAGAACCGAGAAGGCTCTGGAAATAAAAAGAAACGGGAGTGAGATGAGCGAAACGGAAAAGGTTGAGAAGGAGGCTGATCACCATCCTTATTACCGTCCCAAGGACGCCGCCACCCTGATCCTGGTCGATCGTACCGCCACCATCCCAAAAGTTCTGGTCGGCAAACGCCACGACAAGGTGGTGTTCATGCCTGGCAAATTCGTCTTTCCGGGCGGACGGGTCGACAAGTCCGACAACCGCGTTCCGGTAGCCGCGCCAATTCCGAAGGCGCTTGAAGCCACCCTGCTGAAGGGTAGCCCCAAAATTACGCCGTCACGCGCGCGCTCTCTGGCGATTGCCGCCATCCGCGAGGCCTGCGAAGAAACCGGCCTCTGTCTCGGACGCAAGAGCAACGGCCCCGCGCCGGCACTAGGAGGCGCATGGAAGCCTTTTGTCGAGGCTGGCCTGCTGCCCGACCCGTCCGGACTTTTCCTGATCGCCCGCGCGATCACCCCGCCGGGCCGCGTCCGGCGCTTCGATACAAGGTTCTTTACTGCGGACGCCTCGACCATCGCCCACCGTGTCGACGGCGTGATTCATGCGGAAGCCGAACTGGTGGAATTGGTCTGGGTCGAGATCGGATCGAAGCCGCTGGCCGACCTGCATCCGATGACCCGGAATGTTCTGAACGAACTCGAAAAGCGTCTGGCCAATGGTCCGTTAAGCCATGAGGCGGCGGTGCCGTTTTTCCATTTCTACGGAGGCAGGATGCACAAGGATGTTTTAGGCCCTGCTTGAGTGCCGACCACCCTCTCCGTCATTCCGGCATGCGCCGAAGGCGCAGACCCGAAATCCGGAACTTGTGGCGCGAGATTCCGGGTTCGCGCTGGCGCGGGCCCCGGAATGACGAAGGTGAGATTGATTCAATCCAAAACAACTCTAAATCGCAAAATTCTTCTCATCGCTGCATGATGTCTTTGCGCTAAGGCATTCCTATCTCCAATTCAGATGTATCAAACACGGGATCAGCAATGGCAAAACGTCAGTTGCGGCTTGGCGCGTTCATGCGGCCGGTCAGCATTCATACCGGCGCGTGGCGCTATCCCGGCGCCTGGCCGGACGCCAATTTCAATTTTGCGCATATCAAGCGTCTGATTCAGAAACTCGAAGCCGGAAAATTCGACGCTTTCTTCATGGCCGACCATCTGGCCGTGCTGAACATGCCGATCAATGCTCTGAAGCGCAGCCATACCGTCACCTCATTCGAACCGTTTACGCTGCTGTCGGCGCTGGCGGGCTTAACCGAACATATCGGATTGATCGCAACGGGTTCGACCACGTTCGATGAGCCCTATCATGTCGCCCGCCGCTTTGCTTCCCTCGATCACATCAGTGGCGGCCGGGCTGGATGGAACATCGTCACCACATCCAATCCGGACGCGGCGCTGAATTTCGGGCTTGATGACCACATGGAGCACGCCGAGCGCTACAAGCGTGCGCGCGAATTCTACGATGTGGTCACGGGCCTGTGGGATTCCTTCGCCGACGACGCCTTCGTGCGCGACGTCGAACAGGGTCTTTATTTCGATCCCGCCAGCATGCATGTGCTGAAGCACAAGGGAAAATATTTCAGCGTGCGCGGCCCGCTCAACATCGCCCGCCCGGTGCAGGGCTGGCCTGTGATCGTCCAGGCCGGCGCGTCAGAGGATGGCAAGCAGCTTGCGGCGGAAACCGCGGAAGCCGTGTTCACCGGCGGCGGCAGTCTTGCCGACGCGCAAAAGCTCTATGCCGACATCAAGGGCCGCATGGACAAGCTAGGCCGCGACCGCGATCACTTAAAGGTTTTGCCGGGCGCCTTCGTCGTGGTCGGCGACAGCATTGAGGAAGCCAAGGAAAAGCGCGCTATCCTCGACAGCAAGGTGCATTACGACAGCGCCATTGCCTCACTCTCAGTCATATTGGGCACCGACGCCTCCGGATTTGATCCCGATGGGCAGCTACCGCCCATACCCGAGACCAATGCGAGCAAGAGCGGCCGGCAGCGGCTGGTCGACTTCGCCGCGCGCGACAAGCTCACCGTCCGCCAACTCGCGCAGCGCGTCGGTGGCTATGGCGGGCTGGCCTTTGTCGGCACGCCCACACTTATCGCCGACCAGATGGAGGAATGGCTAACCAGCTACGGCAGTGACGGCTTCAACATCATGTTCCCGTTCCTGCCCGCGGGCCTCGACGACTTCGTCGACAAGGTCGTTCCGGAACTGCAGAAACGCGGGATTTTCCGGCGCGAATATGAAGGCAGAACGTTGCGGGAAAATTTGGGGCTCCCAAGGCCGAAAAACCGGTTCTTTGAGGGTTAATTGCCTGAATCCGGCAGCGATTTGGTCGCGAAAACCTTGACTTTGGACGGATCGAAGCTAGTTTGCGCGGCAAATGCGGGCCTGATTGGCTGGCACCCGATTTCTAGACATCAGAGGTTCTGAACATGGCCAAAGCGGTCACCATCAAGGTCAAGCTCGTTTCCTCGGCGGATACCGGATTCTATTACGTCGCCAAGAAGAATTCGCGCACCATGACCGACAAGCTCGTGAAGAAGAAATACGATCCGGTCGCGCGCAAGCACGTCGAATTCCGCGAGTCCAAGATCAAGTAAGATTCCGGCAAACAGCTGGCGGATTGAACGGGGCCTTCGGGTCCCGTTTTTGTTTGCGCCCGTGTCCTGGACGCGGTGCAGCGCCGCTGCCTCAATGGCTCGCGCTGCAAAGCAATCACACTTACGCCGCCGCGGCCACCACGCGGTTCCGGCCGTCGTGCTTGGCGCGGTAGAGCGCGGTGTCGGCGCGCTTGAGCACGTCGCCAACGGCCTCGCCCTTCAGCTCGAGGGTCGACAGCCCGATCGAGATCGTGACCTCGATGCGTCTTGTTCCTTTGTTGACGGCGAAGGGCTCGCCCGCAATCGAACGACGCAGCCGTTCGGCTACCATGCCCGCGACATGCAAATCCGTCTCCGGCATCACAATGACAAATTCCTCGCCGCCATAGCGGCAAGCGAGATCGATGCCGCGGATCGACTTGCGAACCCGGACCGCGAATTCGCGCAGCACGTCATCGCCGGCGTCGTGACCATAATTGTCGTTGATGGATTTGAAAAAATCGATGTCGAGCATCATCAGCGCCAAGGGCTTGCCGCGGCTCGCGGCCTGCTCGGCCAGCGTTCCCAGGTGGCTTTCCATGTAACGTCGGTTATGCAGGCCGGTCAGCGGATCGGTGATCGCCATCTCGATCGAATTCTGCACGTTGTCGCGCAGATGGTCGGTGTAGCGACGCTTGCGAATCTGGGTGCGCCCGCGCGCCAGCAACTCGTTCTTGTCGACCGGACGGAGCAGGTAATCGTTGACACCGATTTCGAGGCCACGGAGCAGCCGGACGTCGTTGTCGGCATCCGCAATGGCCAGAATAGGCACCTGGCGCGTGCGCTCCAGCGAGCGCAACTGGCTGCACAGCCTTAAACCGTCGAAATTATCAAGCCCGAGCGAAACGATCAGAAGATCGTAATTGCCTTCGGCGGCGTGAAACACCGCTTCCCCTGGGTTGGTTTCGACATCAACGGTGTGCTCGGTGCTCAATACCGGCGCCAGCCGCTCATAAGACGACGGCCGATCGTCAACCAGCAGGATGCGTCCGCCCTTCCCGGTGTCGGCCACCGCGCTGCGCTCCGGCGCCTGCACGCCGATCTCAAGCGACGTGATGGCGCGCATACGCAGTTCATCGGTCATCATCTTCAGACGTGTCAGCGAACGCACCCGCGCAATCAGCACGATGTCGGATACCGGCTTGGTCAGGAAGTCGTCAGCGCCGGCCTCGAGGCCACGCACGCGATCGGCCGGGCTATCCAGCGCGGTCACTATGACCACGGGAATGAAATGCGTTGCCGGATTGGACTTCAGCCGCCGGCAAACCTCAAAACCGTCGATATCAGGCATCATGACGTCGAGCAGGATGATGTCGCACTCGGCGCGCGCGCAGATCGCAAGCGCCTCGGCTCCGTTGGACGCGGTCAGGACATCAAAATATTCGGCCGACAGTCGCGCTTCCAAAAGCTTGACGTTGGCGGGGATGTCGTCGACGACCAGAATACGCGCGGACATCGAATTCTCCCCTAGCCGATAAACCGCCGAACGGTTTCAATAAATTTGCCGACCGAGATCGGCTTGGACAAATAGGCCTCGCAGCCGCCCTCGCGGATACGTTCTTCGTCGCCCTTCATGGCAAAGGCGGTAACCGCGACCACCGGGATCGCGCGCAACTCCGGATCGTCCTTGATCCAGCGCGTCACTTCGAGGCCGGACACCTGGGGAAGCTGAATATCCATCAGGACGAGATCAGGACGCAGCTTGCGCACGAGATCAAGCGCCTCGAAACCGTTGCTGGTACCGGAGGTCTGATAGCCATGCGCCTCCAGCAGATCGCGAAAGAGCTTCATATTGAGCTCGTTGTCCTCCACGATCAGGACGGTTTTTGCCATCCCGCCCCTCCAATCCGAAACGAAGAAACCCACCTTTGAGGTGAGCGATACAGACCGTAACGCTCCAACATGCGTTCAAAAGCGAGCCGCAGTTTGCGCCAGAATTCGCTCTATCCCGTTAAGACAGAGCATATCTACACGCCTGCCGATTTCACTTGCTTGAACACGCTCCAGAGACTCGGGCATTATGGTTCCAAAATAGAGACCATAAGTTACAGAAAGGCAAACATATCAGTTGAAAAAGCCTGTTCAAAATCCCAGAGAAGTGGCTGAAATCGTTGCGGTTCAGGCGCTTTCCTTCGTCGCCGGCGACCCCGAGCGTCTCGGCCTGTTCTTGGCCGAAAGCGGGATCGGGCCGGAGACGTTGCGCTCGGCCGCCGCCGACCCGCATTTTCTCGCAAGCGTGCTTGATTTCGTCTTACGCGATGACGCGACTGTGACGGCGTTCGCGGCCGCCTCGGAGCTCGACCCGACGACCATCGCGGCCGCGCGCCAAGTGCTGGATGAAGACCCTTCCGAGCCCGACGTGCCGTGAATACGACCGCGCCAGAACCGGGCGGGCCGACCTGCTTTTGCCGGGATTGCCTGCGCGATCTGGACACCACGGCCAGGCGATGCGGCGAATGCGGCTCGCCTCGCGTCGTTCGTCACCCCGTGTTACCCTCGCTCACCCTTGCCCACATCGATTGCGATGCGTTCTACGCGACGGTCGAGAAACGCGACAATCCGGAACTCGCCGACAAGCCTGTCATCATCGGCGGCGGCAAGCGCGGCGTGGTCTCCGCGGCCTGCTACATTTCGCGCACCTTCGGCGTGCGCTCAGCGATGCCGATGTTCAAGGCGCTGGCGCTGTGCCCGTCCGCGATCGTGATCCGGCCCGACATGGCGAAGTATGTCCGGGTCGGCCGCGAGGTGCGCCGTGCCATGCAGGCGCTGACGCCGCTGGTCGAGCCGCTTTCGATCGACGAGGCGTTTTTGGATCTCAGCGGGACCCAGCGCGTTCACGGCATGATCCCCGCGAAAGTGCTGGCGCGCTTCGCCCGCGAGGTCGAGCGTAATATCGGCATCACGGTTTCCGTCGGGCTGTCCTGCAACAAATTCCTCGCCAAGATCGCGTCCGACATGGATAAGCCGCGGGGTTTCGCCGCGCTCGATCAGGCGGAAGCCCGCGCGATGCTGGCGGACAAGCCGGTCGGCTTCATTTTCGGCGTGGGACCTGCGACCCAGGAACGGCTGTCGCAGCGCGGCTTTCGCATCATCGCCGATCTGCAACGCGCCGACGAAATCGAACTGATGAAGCAATTCTCGACCGAGGGCCGCAGGCTGTGGCGGCTGGCGCGCGGCATCGACGATCGCCGCGTCGTACCCGATCGCGGCGCCAAGACCATTTCCAGCGAGACCACGTTCGAGACCGACATCCGCGATTTTGCGACCCTTGAAAAGATGCTGTGGCGGCTATCGGAAAAGGTCTCGTCGCGGCTCAAGAACGGCGATGTTGCAGGGTTGACCATCACGCTGAAATTGAAGACCGCCGATTTCAGGCAGCGCACCCGCTCGCAATCGATTCATGCCCCGACGCAGTTCGCGGCAAAAATCTTTGCTGTTTGCCGCGAGATGCTGGCGAAGGAAATCGACGGCACCGCTTTCCGTCTGATGGGCGCCGGCGTCAGCGCCTTGTGCCCGGGATCGCAGGCCGACGACACTGACATGCTCGACCGCCGCTCGGCCCATGCCGAGCGCGCAATGGACGATCTGCGCAAGAAATTCGGCAGCACCGCTGTGATCAGGGGCATCGCCTATGACGGGCCGGAGAAGCCGCAGCAGGAGTGACACTGAACCAATCGTCATTGCCGGGCTCGACCTGGCAATCCATCCGTTTCGAAAAAAGCTCTGAAGTGCGATGGATGCGCGGGTCAATCCCGCGCATGACGGTCAGAGCGTGCGGCCGCACTCACTTGCACGGCTTCGAATCCTTGACGTCGAACTTTCCCAACGCGCCGGAAATGACGAAATCGTTGTAGTCGAGCACCAGCGCCCGCGAGACGCCGTTCTCGTACAGTTCGAACGACATCGAGTAAACCGGCGTCTGCTCGCCGTCCTTGGCCTTGGCGTCGCGGTCGTAATAGCTCACCGTGACGGGCCACCGCGTCAGCGATTTCATCACGTCGTTTGCGGTGGAGGGGTCGGGCGCTGCGATGGTCCGGTCGCCGGGTATCGGCTGCCCGATCACGGATAGCGTGTTGTAGACCTTTTCGCCGTTGTCCGATCCGTCATAGACCATCAGTTCAAGCACTGATTTGCCTTGGCGCGCCGCCGTGATGATGCGCTGGATCTGCTCGGTCGGGAACACCGTATCCCCATCGAGCGTAAACGTCTTGGACGCCGGCTGTTTCAATTTGACCGTGATGTGATCGCCGCTCCGCTCTGCGACCCCGTCGACCGGGCTGGAGTCGGCGTCGTTCATCCGCGCATCGATCTTGAAACGATAGCTCTGGCCCGCGCCATCCTCCCAGGAAGTCGAGCGCAGATCGCTCAGCGTCACCTTGCCCTCGCCGCTGTCCAGCTCCGAGACCTGCCTGAATTCCGAGGTGTAGCCTTCGCAGGCACTGCCGGAAAAATTATAGAGAATGCGCC
Source organism: Bradyrhizobium sp. (assembly GCA_036497205.1). Lineage (GTDB taxonomy): Bacteria > Pseudomonadota > Alphaproteobacteria > Rhizobiales > Xanthobacteraceae > Bradyrhizobium. The sequence continues at coordinate 3,052 of DASXJV010000345.1, read as the reverse complement.
CCCGCGCGCTGTTGATCGAGTTGGAACCACGCGACTTCACCAGGCTGAGATCGTAAAGCGCCTGGTGCGCCAGAAATGGCCCGCTTGCCGCAGCTTCCGCTTTGCCTCCGACAGAGCTCCATACAAAGGCGGCGGCTGCAGCCAGCAGCAGCGATCGGGCATTACCAGTCCGGAACGAGCGAGGCATGTGTTTTCCTGAGGCTGAGATTCGTGACATTAAAGACCGCCGTATTACGTCGCAACTAGGGCCACTTCACGAAAAAGTACGAAATACCACCGAACTGCCGTGTTTTTTGGCCCGTTTCCGCGCAAATTGTTGCCGGGAATGACATGCAATGCCGATCCGCGCTCGCTTGCATGTGACTGCGCGATAAGCGAAACAAGGCGACCCGATCGGACATCTGTCGGGTGCTGGTCAAATCAAACGGGGACGAAACATGGCGGGTACGGTTGAGCAGAAACTTGCGGCGCAGGGCGTGGTCTTGCATGAGCCGGCAAGTCCGGTAGCGAATTACGTCGGTTTTGTGCGCACCGGAAATCTGCTGTTCGTGTCCGGCCAGGTTTGCGTCAACCCGGAAGGCAAGTTGATCGCCAAGGGCAAGCTTGGCGCCGGCGTCACCGTCGAGCAAGGCAACGCCGCGGCGCGCGGCTGCGCCATCAACCTGTTGGCGCAGATCAAGGCCGCGCTCGGCGACCTCGACAAGGTGGTCCGCGTGGTCCGGCTCGGCGGCTTCGTCAATTCTGCGCCGGACTTTCTCGACGGGCCAAAGGTCCTGAACGGCGCTTCCGACCTGATGGTCGCGGCGTTCGGCGACAAGGGGCGCCATGCCCGCACCACGGTCGGCGTCGCCTCGCTTCCGGCAGATGCGGCGGTGGAGGTCGAAGGGCTATTCGAGGTCTCATGACGGGAGACGTGAGGTGCGCGCGCCCGACTGGCTGACGGCGCGGCCGGTGGCCCATCGCGGCCTGCACGATCGTGCGCGCGGTATCATCGAAAATATGCCGGCCGCGGCTCAAGCTGCGATCGATGGCAATTTCAGCATCGAATGCGATATCCAGCTCACCGCCGATGGCGAGGCTATGGTGCATCATGACGATGCGCTTGGCCGCCTCACCGAAGGCAGCGGGGCGCTGCTTGGCATGAGCTCAGGCCAGCTCAGGGCGATCAGGTTCCAGGGTACGACCGAGCGGATGATGTCGCTCGGCGATCTCTGCGCGCTGGTCGCGGGCCGCGTGCCGCTCGTGATCGAGGTGAAGAGCCATTTTGACGGCGACCGTAAACTGGTGGCGCGGATGGCAGAAATTCTCGCCTCCTATCGCGGACCGGCGGTCGGAATGTCGTTCGACCCGGATCAGGTGCTGGCGTTGCGCGAAAAGATGCCGCGACTTCCCCGCGGCATCATTGCCCAGCGTAGCTATGACAACGACTCCTGGAAAAAGCTGACGCCTGAGCAGCGCCAGGGCATGCTGCATCTACGTCACGCGTTCCGCACCCGGCCTCATTTCGTCGCCTTTTGGGTTGACCAGTTGCCGGCTCCGGCGGCCTGGATCGCGCGCAATATTTTCGGCTTGCCGCTGCTGACATGGACCGTGCGCACCCCTGAGCAGCGCGAACGGGCGGCTCGCTACGCGGATCAGATGATATTTGAAGGTTTTCGGCCGTAGGGTCTGATCCAGCTTTGCCGGATCAGACCCGTCGCCCATCCCTTGTGTTTGGGCATGATCTTTTCCCGAAAACCGGTCTCCACTATTAGGGATCATGCCCTAAACCTGAGCCCCGCCGCGCGCCCTTGAAGTCGTCTGCGCAATGCACAATCTTTGCAGTGGTCACCTTGTGCGTCACCTTGTGCGATGGCTGATCGTAACGCGTGACCGGTTCAAATCGTCGATGGATTCATCCGAAATCACCCTCGAAGCGGTGTCGTCTGTCAGTCAAATTCCGGCTGAAGACTGGGATGCCTGCGCCAATCCGGCTCCCTCTCCCGATACCTTCGTCGGCCTCGATACACCGGCTGCAGCCGACTCCTGCGCCGGTTCAATATCTCCCTATAACCCCTTTGTTTCCCATGCGTTTTTCTCCGCATTGGAATCCTCCGGATCGGCCTGCGCGCGGACCGGCTGGGCACCGCGCCATCTGCTGGCCAGGCTCGACGGCGCCATCGCCGGCATCGTGCCCTGCTATCTGAAATCGCACTCGCAAGGCGAATACGTGTTCGACCGCGGCTGGGCCGATGCCTTCGAACGCGCCGGCGGACGTTATTATCCGAAACTGCAGGTCGCGGTTCCCTTTACCCCGGCGGCCGGACCGCGACTGCTGATCCCAAATAGCGTCGACAAGGAGCAAATCGGCACCGCGCTCGCGAGCGGATTGGTGGCGCTATGCGGGGTGACAAAAGCCTCATCGGTGCACGTGACGTTTGCGCGCGAAGCGGAATGGAAATTTCTGGCCAAGCACGGATTCCTGCAGCGAAACGATCAGCAGTTTCACTGGAACAACCAGGGTTACGGCAGTTTCGAGGATTTCCTCGCCACCCTCAACTCGCGTCACCGCAAGGCGATCCGGCGCGAACGGCGCGATGCGCTTGCCGAGGGCATCACGATTCACGCGCTCAACGGCAGCGACATCACCGAAGACGCGTGGGACGCCTTCTTCGCCTTCTACATGGAGACCGGCTCGCGGAAATGGGGTCGGCCCTATCTCACTCGCACCTTCTTCTCGCTGATCGGCGAGAGCATGTCCAGGGACGTGCTGCTGGTCATGGCCAGGCGCAACGGCCGCTGGATCGCCGGCGCCATCAATTTCATTGGCTCCGATACATTGTTTGGCCGCAACTGGGGCGCGATCGAACATCATCCGTTTCTGCACTTCGAGGTCTGCTATTACCAGGCCATCGATTTTGCGATCCGGCGTGGTTTGAAAACGGTCGAGGCGGGCGCGCAAGGCGAGCACAAGATCGCGCGCGGGTATCTGCCGCAAACCACCTATTCCGCGCACTACATCGCCGACCCCGGTTTGCGCCGCGCGATATCAGACTATCTCAGGCATGAACGC
>DASXJV010000344.1:0-6659 GCA_036497205.1 Bradyrhizobium sp. | reverse complement strand
GCCCGCCAGCCTGGTGAATCACACGCCGCCAAAAGCAAAAAGCCCGGGCTGGCCGCCCGGGCTTTTTTTGGAACGAGAACGCCTTATTGAGGTAGAGCAATTTCTCGCGGCAAACCGAATTCCACCTTGCCGGAAAATGCTCGATCAGGCGGCCGGCTTGAACACCTTCGACGCATTGGCCTTGATCGGTTCGACGGTTTCCGTCGCAACCTTCTGGCTCAATTCGGCAAGCTCCTTGGCTTGGGCGGTGAAGGCCTCGAACTGCTTGCGGGCGTGAGAGGTCCACAGCTCGACCGCCTCCGATGGCGACTTGACGCCCAACAGCTCCTGCGCGAAGTCCAGCGTCGCGGTGGTATTGGCCTTCATCATTTCCATCAGCTTGGCTGAGTATTCGCTGGCGCCCTTGCTGGCGTTGGTAAACACCGCCTCGATAGTGCTATTGTTGCTCTCGGCGACATCCTTGAACTTGGCGTAGCTATCGCGGGCCTGCGAAACGCCCTTTTCGGCGAACGCACGCATCTGCTCGGGGACTTCGAAAGGAATGATCGAGGCGGAGAAAGGATCGGTGGGATTTGCCATGGCATACATCCTTCGCAGTGGGTGAGATGATGTGACCCCTTCCGCGCCCGGCAGCCAAATGCCGGGAACGCCGACCTGGATCACACAGTGGGAATGCCCTACGTCGGGCGCCTAACACTAAATGATTACATAATGTCAATTTTGTGCAATGCAATGCAACGCAATCTAGGGTGCAATGCTGTACATTAGACCCGGAGCGGATGCGCGCCCCTCGGGATGCGATGCATCGTCCGGCAGCACATCGGGGGGCCGCTTCTTCGGTTCAGGGCCGAGGACCCCCGGCCCTCCTCCTTTTAGGGAAAGGATAGCCTCAGTCCTTCGGCTTGGCGGCATCCATGGCCGCCCAGCTGACAATCTGGCCCATTTCGCTGGCCTGTTCAGCCAGCGAGCGCATCTGCGCTTGCACATATTCGCTGTGCAGCCGCATCACTTCAGTCAGGTCCTTGGCGTGCAGCAACGCTTGCGCATAGTCCAGTGATGCCCGCACGTTCTTTTCGGCATAGGAAATCGCTTTGGTGCTGATGTCCTTGGCGCCAGCGCGAACCGTCGCGCCCCGCTCCTCGATCGAGCCCGCGGTCTGCTGCGCGCTGGCGAGGAATTTCTCAAAGGCCTTGCGGGTCTGATCGAAGCTCGCCTCGGCCATCGATCGCATTTCCTTTGGAATTTCGAAACGGTCACGTTCATCGTCGCTCATGGTCCCACTCCTCTTGCGTATCGAAAGCGCCATCCACTGCCGTTTTCCCGCTCGCCCAGGTCAAGACAATCGACAAAAGACTTCGCCGGTATGACGCGACGTCCATCCGCTCCCCATCGTGAACCTTTGATCGCTGTTTGCAACACACCAACGCGAGAGCCGTCAGCCGAATTAACATTATCGCGGCTTTGGGTACCTCCGCGGCTGGCAGGCCGTGGACCTGCCGTTTCCCGCGGGCGATAGTAATGGTCCGTTAAGGCTGTCATCGTTTGGCCGCTGATATCTGTCGCCATCGTCGAGCAACAACCAAACTAGTGGGTGATCACTGCGATGAATTCGGTCATGTCACTGCAATGAATAGTGCGGAATTCCAGTTGCGAGGCGTCAGCGATCCGCGACTGGCGGTGCATGCAACAAGCCCCCTCCCGGCATGGCTCTGGTCGATCGACGGCACCCGGATTATGTGGGCCAATCCGGTCGGCGCCAGGCTGTTCGGCGCAGCCAATGGCGTTTTGCTGGCCAAAAAGGTTTTCGGTCCGGCGGATTCACGCCGGCGTCAGGTCGCGCAGTTCGCCAGGACCCTGGCGCCGACCGGCGCGATCCGGCTGGAGCGGCTGCGCGGCTTCGGCGCACCGCTCGGCATGCTCGTTACCTGCGGTTGCGCGCGGCTTGATTTTGCCGATGGCAGCCACGGTATTTTGGTGGCTGGCGCCGAGATGGTCGGCCGCACGATGCCGCTGATCGAGCGGTTGCAACATCTGGTTGAAGGCATCGATACGCCAATCGCGGCGTTCGCGCGCGACGGCATGTTCGTCGGCGCCAGCGATGCCGCGCGATCGCTGCTCGGTTTTCGTAACCTCTCCGAGGCTGGCCTTGACGATGCGCGCAGCGACGCCCTGAAGCAGGGCCGCGTCCAGACGCCGACCTGCATCGGTCACATGGTGCTGCAGCGCGTCGGTACCGGCGCGGATGTCGGCCTCGTTGCGCTGATCGAGCCTGATGCAACACGAGCCGCGCACTCCCGGCGTGTTGTAGCGTCATCGCCGAACGCCACAGTGGCCGAACCAGCGCCGCAGCCGGTCGCTCCGGCCGCGGATCAGCCGATCCCTGACTACGAACGGCCGGCGATATCGGGCGAAGCCCCGGCCGAGTTTGCGTTGATCGAGGAGTTCGTGGAACCGCCCACGGAGCCGGCCGTCGAACCCGTCGCCTCGGACGAGCCGCCCGAACCCGACCCGCAGACGGTGTTACAGCTCGATATTCCCTATGTTGAGGCGTCACACGTCGAAGCACTGCCGGAGACGACGACGCCCGATAATGAAGTTCATCAGCACGAACCTTCTCCCTATGTCGAGGCCGTTGCCGATGAACCAGTATCTCCGCCCGCCGCGGAGCCGGCACCGGTGATCAAAGGGTCCGCCCCGTCACCGATCCCAACCCCGCCCGTCAAGGCGCCGTCATGGCTCGACGAGCCCTCGCCGAACACGGGCCGGCACCCGCTGCGCTTCATGTGGCAGATGGATGCCGATGGCCGCTTCTCGCTCGGCTCCGACGAATTCACCCGCCTGATCGGCCTGAACACCGCCGCGGGCTTCGGCCGGCTGTGGAGCGAGATCGCTGAAGCATTCGGGCTCGATCCCGACGGCCGTGTGCTCCAGGCGGTCGCCACCCGTGATACCTGGAGCGGCATCACCCTGAACTGGCCCGTCGATGGCGACGGCCGATTGCCGGTGGAATTGTCGGGGCTGCCGATCTACGATCGCGTAGGGAATTTTGCCGGTTATCGAGGCTTCGGCATTTGCCGCGATCTAGATAGCCTGGTGCGGCTTGCCGCTTTGCGCCGTTATGAATTGTTCAGCCATCCGCCGACGCCGAAAACGCTTTCGGCGGATGTTGTCCAAGCAGATCCTGTTCAAGATTCGCCTGCCGCGGAGGAATTGTCTGCAAAGCCCGGTGTTACTTCGTCCAGTACCCCTGAATCATCAACGTCGATTGCTATCGAGACCTCACAACCATCCGGTTTGGAAACATCCGTGGAAACGCCCAAGAACGTCCTGCCGTTTCGGCCGATCGGCGAAGCGAAATCGCCTGTCCTGACGCCGGTGGAAAACAGCGCCTTCAACGAGCTCGCCCGGCAATTGTCGGCGCGGCTCGGCAGCGAAAGCGGCGCAGCTGACGCGACGCCGGCATCGGACGCCCCGGAAATTATGATCGAGCAGCCGGCGACACCGGAAACTTCCGAACAGATCAGCGAAGCACCGTACTGGCTGACGCATCCCGAGCCGCCCGCACGCGGCGAAGCCCGGCGCGACAAGACGCTGCTCGACCTGCTCCCCGTGGGCGTGCTGATCTACCGGCTTGACCGGCTGCTCTATGCCAATCCTGCGTTTCTCGAGCGGATGGGTTACCCGAGCCTTCATGCCCTGGAGGAGGCCGGCGGTCTCGACACGCTCTATGTCGAGCCCGGCGTCTCGACCGCCAGCAGCACATCGGACACCGGCACGCCGGTGACGATTTCCGCCAGCCAGGCTGCGTCAGAACATGCGCCGGCATCGCCGACCGAGGCGCGCCTCTACACGATTTCATGGGACGACGATTCCGCGCTGGCTCTGATTTTTTCGAACTCGCGGACGGAAGCCGCCGATGTCGCCGAAGCGACCACCAAAACGGTCCCCGCGCCAGAACCGTCAGCCGTCGGCCACGCCAATGCCGAGGACCTTGGCGCCATCCTCGACACCATGGCCGAAGGCATCATGATGTTCGACGCCGATGGCAACATCAATTCGTGCAACCGCAGCGCGGAAGCGCTGTTCGGCTACGACGGCGCCGAACTCGTGCAACGCAATCTCACGGAACTGTTCGCGCCGGAAAGCCACCGCGTGGTCAGGGATTATCTGGAGAACATCAAGGGCACTGATATCGCCAGCCTGCTCGATCACGGCCGCGACGTGCTGGGCCGTGTGAGCCGGGGCGGCCTCGTCCCGCTGTCGATGACCATGGGACGGACCCGGCCCGATGGTCCGAATTTCTTCGCGGCGTTTCGCGATCTTTCGCAGAGCAAGAAAAGCGAGAGCGAACTGCAGCAGGCGCGGCGGCTGGCCGATCGTGCGGCGAACGCCAAGGCGGACATGCTGGCGCGGATCAGCCACGAGGTACGTACGCCGCTTAACGCCATCATCGGCTTCGCCGAAGTAATGATCGGCGAACGGTTCGGCGCACTCGGCAACGAGCGCTACATCGAATACATGAAGGACATCCGTGCTTCCGGCGAGCGCGTGATCGCCATCGTCAACGACCTGCTTGATCTGTCGCGGATCGAAACCGGCAAACTGGACCTCGCCTTCGCCAACCAGAAACTCAACGATCTGGTCGAGAGTTGCGTCGCGGTGATGCAGCCGCAAGCCAATCGCGAACGCATCATCATCCGGACATCGCTGGCGCATATGCTGCCGCCCGTCCTCGCCGACGCCCGCGCGTTGCGTCAGATCACGCTGAACCTGATCGGCAACTCCATCCATCTCACCAATGCCGGCGGCCAGGTCATTGTCTCCACTGCTCTGTCGGATTTCGGCGAGGTGGTGCTGCGGGTCCGCGATACCGGCCATGGGCTCAACGACAACGAAGTCGCGGCCGCGATGGAGCCGTTCCGGACCCAGCCGCCGTCGGATCAGGCCTCCGACAGTTCCGGCGTCAGTCTCTCGCTGACGAAAGCCCTGGTCGAGGCCAACGGCGCCAGATTCCACATCAGGACCGGCCCGCATTCGGGCACATTGATCGAAGTGGTGTTCTCGCACGCAATAGCGCGGGCCTGAGAGCTGTCGCAACGACAAGTGCCCTTGCGGGGATGTGTCGCGCCGAGGGAGAGCATGTGCGGCACGGTTCTTGCTCAATCCTGATGCATTGAACGCGCGCTCCGCCGCCTAGTTCTTGAGCATTGGGATTGACTTGATATGCGCTGCCTTGTCGTTGCAGATTTGCACTACTCATTGCCGCAATTCGACTGGCTGCTCAGCGCCGCGCCGCAATTCGACCTTGTTATCTTCGCCGGAGATGCACTCGACGTTGGATCATCAGTCGATTTCCGCGCTCAGATCGTTGTCGTGAAGAAGTATCTGACTCTGCTTTCGGGCATCACGCGGGTCATTCTGTGCTCCGGAAATCATGACCTTGACGAACGCAATGCCGAGGGCGAAAAGATATCACGATGGATCGGTGACGCTCGTGAAGTCGGCGTTTCTTGCGACGGCGACAACCTGACGATCGGGGATACCTTATTCACGGTCTGTCCGTGGTGGGATGGACCGCTGGTCAAGCAGCGGATCGACAATCAGCTTCGCGAGGCTGCCGCAGGGCGGCTGAAGCGATGGATTTGGGTTCATCACGCGCCGCCCGCGAATTCCCCGACCAGTTGGGGCGGCAAGCGTTTTTTCGGCGACGTCGAACTTGCGCAATGGATCCAGAGCTACCAGCCGTCGATGGTGATCTCGGGTCACGTGCATCAATCGCCATTCATCCCCGACGGCTCGTGGTTCGATCGGCTCGGCAGCACATGGGTGTTTAATACCGGTCGCGAAGCCGGCCGCCCGCCTGTGCATATCGTGCTCGACATCGATAGCGGTACGGCTTTCTGGCTATCGGCCGCCGATGAGCAATACATCGACCTCCATGCGCCATTGCAGCGGCCGCCTGCGCCCGTCACCGATCCGCCGGTGTGGCTTACATCCTTGGGTCGGATTGCCGATCCGAACCTGGCGAGACCTGCGTCGGTGACAGGTTGATCATGCTCTGCAGGATGTCGCCGACCATCGCGAGGTGATTGCCGTGGCCGGCATATTGCCGCTTGATGTCGGCGAGATAGGTGTTCGCGACATTGAGCCGCTGGGCGAGCAGCCGCGCGATCAGCAACGCAAAGTCCGGTTGCTCGCGCAAGCACGACGCGGCGTCGTCGAACTCGTAAATCTTTGAATCCGCCGCCGCGCGCACGGTCGCGGTATGCGGCTGATCGAGGAGAACCGACATTTCTCCCAGCACCGCTCCCGGTTCGGCGATGCTGGCGACGACGGTGTCGCCCTTGAGAACCTCAAGCCGTCCCTCGATCAGCACATACAGGTGGCCGGTCGTGCCGCCCTCGTGGATCACAAGCGCGCCGGCGGACACGCTTCTCTGATTACCCCCGACGCAATAGTCCAGAACAGTGCGCATAGTGATGAGGCTCCCAACCCGGGCAAGATTAGGCAGGGGGAGCGCTAGCGTCGAACGGATAATGTGAGCGGGCTGCTCAAATTGTCAGCATAGCAACAGGTACGCGGCCGGTGGCCATAACGCACACCTTCCGACGCCAGCAGGAACTCGCCGATCGCCTCCAGAAAAACCTCAGGCGATCGCA
>DASXJV010000343.1:0-3032 GCA_036497205.1 Bradyrhizobium sp. | reverse complement strand
CTTTCCGAGAATTTGCGGGCCTGTTCCGGCAAAGTGAAAACGGCCGGAGCGCATCGTTTGGGGACTGATTTGGGGACCGCCGCCGAGAACTTCGCCGATATATCATAAAAATCAATACGATAAGCGGGGCATCTGGCGGAGAGAGTGGGATTCGAACCCACGGTACGGTTTCCCGCACACACGCTTTCCAAGCGTGCGCCTTAAGCCACTCGGCCATCTCTCCGGATGCCCTGTCTTGACGGGGCAGGACGACTTTTGCAAGGGACGGCGGCGGCGGCGGCGGCGATTTCCGCAAATAACTGAGTGGTCAGCATAATTTGACATTCTAATCAGCGCGGGGGCTCGTTTCCGGGGCGTTGAGCCAAAAACCTGTTCCACGATTTGTCCATGGCGACATCTGGCCCGACAGCACGCGATCGAGCCTGTCGCCACATCCGAGCGTCATTATCGGCAATGAATCGTCGGTGAGAGTGGCACCGGGCGTGCTCGTCGGCCAGGGCAAAGGCGTCGTGCCGATGGATCACCCCAACGCGCCGAACAAGACGCGCTGTGCCGTTCTTGATGGCGTCTCGTATTGTACTAATGGTTGGCGCTAATGATACCGCGCGCCGCCATGATTGGCCGAGCGAAGTGGCCGTAACGTCGGCGGTTCGGCTAGCAGCGGCTCGGCTGTACCCTTGTTGACGTGGCTGTCCTGCAGGGCATCGACGAAGTCTGAAAACCATTGCTGGATTGTGCCGACGCGAAGTTTCTCCATCATGGCTTCCCAGCGCATGCACCGCTCGGTCAAAGGCATTGCGAGTGCGGCCGCGATGGTCCGCGCCATGCCGTCGATGTCGTGGGGATTCACCAGGAGCGCCGTATCCAGCTCGTTGGCTGCGCCGGCGAATTTCGATAATACCAGCACGCCGGGATCAGCAGGGTTTTGGGCCGCGACATATTCCTTGGCCACGAGATTCATGCCGTCGTTCAGCGGCGTCACGACTCCGACCTGGGCGGTGCGATAGAGGCCCGCCAGCACGGTTTGACTGAAGCCCTTGTTGAGATAGCGGATCGGGGTCCAGTCGACTTCGCCGTGGCGGCCATTGACATCGCTCACCAGCTTGGCGAGTTCGTTTTGCAGATTGCCATAGGCCTCGATCCCGCCCCGTGACGGGGTCGCGATCTGCAGCAGCGACACCGTGCGGGCAAGCGCCGGCTGCAAGGTCCACATGCGGTCGAATGCGCTGATGCGGTTGATCAGTCCCTTGGAATAGTCCAGCCGATCGACCCCGATCGCCAGCTTCTCGCCGTTCAGACTTCGCCGCAACCGCGACACAGCTGGATGCGACACGGCCTTGGTGGCCTGCAGGGCGAATTTTTCGGCATCAATGCCGATCGGAAATACCGCGGCACGCGTTTTGCCATGACGCGACGCTACGACGCCGCCTCCGATTTCGAGACCGAGATTCGCCGAAACATAGCCGAGGAAATTATCGCAATCGTCCCGGGTCTGAAATCCGATCAGATCGTAGGCCAGCATCGCCTCGATCAATTCGCGATGATGCGGGACGCCTTCGATGATGCCGCGCGCGGGCCAAGGAGTATGCAGGAAGAACCCGACCGGCTGCGTGACCCCGAGACTGCGCAATTCCCTGCCCAACGCCAGGAAATGATAGTCCTGAATCCAGAACGCCGTGTCGGGTTTTCCAAATCGCAGCAGCGCCCGTGCCATGAAGGCGTTCACTTCACGATAGGATATATAATCCTCCTGCGAGGCGCGGATCAGATCGGCGCGGGAATGAAGCGCCGGCCACAATGCCGAATTCGCGAAACCTTCATAATATCCGCCGTAGTGAGCAGTCGGCAGATCCAGCATCGCCAGCGCGCCCGCGCCGAGTGCCTCGATTTCAGCGAACGGCTCCTTTTGCGCGCCATCGCGGACCCAACCACTCGAACCCACCCAAATCGCGCCGGATTTCTCCACCACCGGCAGCAAAGCGGCTGCAAGGCCCCCCGTCATGGGTTCGTTGGGCGCGCCGCGCGCTACGCGATTAGAAACGACGACGAGATTCACAGGGTCCCCTCCTGATTTCCACCCGCAAGTTAACAACCATTCATCAATATGGTTCCCGGTCACCCTTTCAACGAAATGAAACCAAATTCAGGCGGCGCAGGATGGAACCTCCCAGCGCGAGCAAGATTTGCAAAACAAGCGCTGGATCCACACGAAATCGCCCGCAATTCGTCACGTCTGGGAAATATGATCTAACTTCGATCATCGTCCCGCCGCAGCTTCGTCATCAAGCAGATGCGCGAGCCATTCCCGTACGTCGCGCGGTTCGTCGAAATGGCCGGCCACGCCCTGCGCGCGCCGGCCAACGGAAAACGCGAGGCCGCCCAAATCAGGCATGATCCCGAATACCGCTTCGTCGGTGACATCGTCGCCGATAAAAATTGGATGGCGGCCTTTGAAAGGTTCGTGGGTCATCAGTTCGCGGACACCCGTTGCCTTGTTGAAGCCGGAATGCTTGATCTCGCAGACGCATTTTCCGGGCAGCACTTCGATCGGCGCGTTCGGCAGATCGGCCCTGATCAGGGACACCGCCTCGTAGATCGCCTTCTCCGCATGCGGCGCCAGCCGGTAGTGAAGCGCCAGCGAATAGCCTTTGTCTTCCAGCAGAATGCCCGGGCTGAGTTTTGCAATGGCCGCCAACCGCAGCTTCAATTCCCTATCCATCGGCGGTGCGTGGGCGGCAACGGCTTCGCTATCCGTCGCGAGTCGCATTTCCGCACCGTGGCCGCCGACCGCCGGAAATTGCTCGGGGGCAAAAATCAGATCGATATCGTTCAGCGAACGTCCGCTGACGAGTGCAAGCGCTCCCGAGGTCCGCATCAGCAGGCGATTGAGGGTTTTTGACAGACCCGGCGGCACCCACACCTCGCGCGGGGTTGGCGCCAAGTCGACCAGCGTGCCGTCGATATCGAGCAGTATCGCAGATTCGCTAAGATGAGGCACCAAGGAGCGCGGCACCGGGACGGCGTCCGGCGAG
>DASXJV010000342.1:0-19422 GCA_036497205.1 Bradyrhizobium sp. | reverse complement strand
TACGGGTGGTGCCGCCGCTCTATGAGTCGCTCAGCATCCATCTCGTCGAGATCAATCCGGTGCTGCGCGAGAAGCAGAAGGCGATGCTGTCGGGCGTGCGCAACATTGTCTGGCACGACAGCATCGACGAGGTGCCCGACGGTCCCGCGGTCATTCTCGCCAATGAGTATTTCGACGTGCTGCCGATCCATCAGGTGGTGAAGCGCGAGACCGGCTGGCACGAGCGCGTGGTCGAGATCGACGGCAACGGCAAGCTGGAGTTCGGCGCCGCCGCCGAGCCGATGCCGCGCTTTGAAATCCTGTTGCCGCCATTGGTGCGCGCAGCACCAGTCGGCGCGGTGTTCGAGTGGCGGCCCGACGCCGAGATCATGAAGATCGCGAGCCGCGTCCGCGATCAGGACGGCGCGGCGCTGATCATCGACTACGGTCACCTCCGCAGCGGCGTCGGCGATACGTTGCAGGCCATCGCTCGCCACAGCTTTACCGACCCGCTGAAAAATCCCGGCCAGGCCGACATCACCGCCCACGTCGATTTCCAGGCGCTGGTGAGCGCCGCCGAGGATCTGGGCGCGCGCGTCCATGGCCCGCTGCCGCAGGGCGAGTTTCTCAAACGGCTCGGCATCGAAACCCGCGCGGTGACCCTGATGGCCAAGACCACGCATGAGATTTCCGAGGACATTTCGGGCGCGCTGAAACGGCTGATCGGCGGCGGCCGCGGCGGCATGGGGTTGATGTTCAAGGTGCTCGCGATCTCGGAGCCCCAACTCACCTCGCTGGCGGGGTTTATGGACGGGAAGCAGGACGCCAGGGCCGAGCTTCCATGAAGTCGGGATCGCCGCTGCTCTCGGCCATTCCGGGCCTACGCCACGCTTTCTTTACGCGCCACGGCGGCGTGTCCGATGGCATCTACACCAGTCTCAATGGCGGCCTCGGCTCGAGCGACGATCCTGCCAATGTCGCGGAAAACCGCCGCCGGATGGCGGAGCAGATGGGCGTCACGCCTGAGCATTTCCTCAGCATATGGCAGACCCATTCGCCCGATGCCGTGATGGCGTCAGGACCATGGGAAGGCGCGTCGCGGCCGCGCGCCGACGCCATCGTCACGCGCACTGAGGGTCTCGCCATCGGCGTCACCGCGGCCGACTGCGGACCGATATTGTTCGTCGATCCGAACGCGCGCGTGATCGGCGCGGCGCACGCCGGCTGGAAGGGCGCGCAGTCAGGCATTCTGGAATCCACGGTCGAGGCGATGGAAAAACTCGGCGCCGAACGCAGCGGCATCCTCGCCGCCATTGGCCCCCTGATCCGCCAGCACAGTTACGAAGTGGGCGGCGAATTCGTCGAGCGGTTCGTGCAGGCCGATGCGGAGAATGCCCTGTTTTTCATTCCCTCGGTGCGGGAGGGCCATGCGATGTTCGATCTCGCCGGTTTCATCCGGATGCGGCTCGAAAACGCCGGGGTATTGATGATCGATGACATCGGCGTCGATACTTATTCCGATGAGCGCTGCTACAGCTACCGCCGCTCGGTGCATCGCAACGAACCCGACTACGGTAGACAGGTCCATGCCATCGCGCTGGAGCGCGAGTAGCTCCTTTCAGCTTGGTCCCTGCCCTAGACCTTAACGCGTTTTAACGATATCGCTCGGGGCAATGAGGGACGCGTCAGCAAATCTGCTCCGGGCCGGCCGGATCGCGCCGCGCGCCGCTATTGCCGCGTTGCTGCTGGCAATGGCGTGCGGGCTTGGCGGCTGCGCCACCGATGGAGCCGGCGGCGGCTCTTTTGCGATGGCCGAAGGCGCTCCCACCGTTGCTTTCGAATCGATCGATGGCCCGCCACCGCAAGTGTTCGACCGGATGGTGAACGTGCTTGACAGCGAATCGAAGCTTCGCAGGCTTTCGATCGTGTCCCGCGAAGGCGTCGCCTCCTACCGCGTGCGAAGCTATCTCTCGGCCCAGGTCAACCAGGGCCGCACCACGCTCGCATGGGTCTGGGACATCTATGACCGCGACCAGCAGCGCGCGCTGCGCCTCAGCGGCGAGGAACCGGCCGGCAAGGCGGGACGCGACCCCTGGACTGCGGCCGACGATCTTGTGCTGCGGCGTATTGTGCAATCCGGGTTGAGCGGCCTCAGCGGCATGATCAACGGGACGGCGCCAGCGGATGCGCCGCCGCCCGCCTCTGCGCCCTTCAAACCCGGTCCTGTGGTGGCGAGCACGGAAGCGCTCTCACCCGGCTCGGGTGAATTAGGTATCGGCGCGCTTGGGTACAGCACCCACTAACGAAATCTTGTCCCGGACGCTGATTTTGCGCAGGAAAACCTGACGCGACGGGTTGCCAGCCGAGCCACCTCCTTGATATCACCTCGCTCGTCGAAACGCGCCGGTTCCATGGATATTCGTATATGCTGAACATTGTCTCCAGCAAGGCGCGGGGAGAAGCGTCGATGTCGGCCAAGAACGGCTCGATCAAGCTCGTCGCCGGCAACTCCAATCCTGCCCTGGCGCAGGAAATCGCCAAAGGCCTTGACCTGCAGCTCACCAAGGCCGTGGTCCGGCGCTTCGCTGACATGGAAATCTTCGTCGAAATCCAGGAAAACGTCCGCGGCTCCGACGTTTTCATCATCCAGTCAACCTCGTACCCGGCCAACGACCATCTGATGGAGTTGCTGATCATCACCGACGCGCTGCGCCGGGCCTCGGCGCGCCGCATCACCGCGGTGGTGCCCTATTTCGGCTACGCCCGGCAGGACCGCAAATCCGGCTCCCGCACCCCGATTTCGGCCAAGCTGGTCGCCAATCTGATTACGCACGCCGGCGCCGACCGCGTCATGACGCTCGACCTGCATGCCCTGCAAATCCAGGGCTTCTTCGACATCCCGACCGACAACCTCTTCGCCTCGCCGGTGATGGTGCGCGACATCAAGGAACGCTTCGATCTCGGCAACATCATAGTGGTGTCGCCCGACGTCGGCGGCGTGGTGCGCGCCCGCGGATTGGCCAAACGTATCAATACCCCGCTCGCCATCATCGACAAGCGCCGCGAGCGCGCCGGCGAATCCGAAGTGATGAATGTGATCGGCGATTGCGCCGGCTTTACCTGCATCCTGGTCGACGACATCGTCGACTCCGGTGGCACGCTGGTGAACGCCGCCGATGCGCTGCTCGCCAACGGCGCCAGGAACGTCTACGCCTATATCAGCCACGGCGTGCTGTCCGGCGGCGCTGCGGCCCGTATCACTGCCTCCAAATTGAAGGAACTGGTCATCACCGACTCGATCCAACCGACCGAGGCGGTTCGCAACGCGCCCAATATTCGCACGCTGTCGATCGCCTCCCTGATCGCGGAAGCCATCGGCCGCACCGCTTCGGAAGAGTCGGTCTCGAGCTTGTTTGACTAGGGCATTTTCCGGTTCGGTTGTATTGTTATCAATCATCCAGCCCGCCTCATGGCTCGAGACGCGCGGCGTTGCCGCGCTCCTCACCACGAGGGTCTTGAGGAGCTCATCCTGAGGAGCATCGCCAACGGGTTGCGCGAATGCGCGCCCGATGACAGGTTCCGCGGTGCGTCTCGAAGGACGAAGCCACCGGACGGCGCCGCTCACCGACACAACGATCTCGCCGCGTGTGAGCGCGAGTTTTACCAGACGTCCTGCCCTCTCAAATCAGAGGGCGTGGGGAATGCCGGGTGCCCGCTGCACCCGCAGTCCGCTGATCATCTTAAGATCGACCGAAGAAGCCGCTGGTTCAGCGAGCATGATCCTGAAGGCATGCCTTCGAATGTCCGCTAGAAGCGCATGATTTGGCCAGAAACCAGAGGGGTTGGACGCTCGGCTCCTCAATAGCGCTAGTCGGACGTAGCCGCCCGATTTTCGACGATAAATAGCGCTAACGTTCCGAAATTATCATTCGGATTGATCTGATGATAAAGCAAACCACCTTCAACCATATCGGATATCTTGACGGCCTTCGCGGAATGGCGGCCCTCTGGGTGATGGTGGGCCACATATTGGCCCAGTATTGGAAATTTCCGCCGATCCTGAGCTGGACGAGCTTAGCCGTCGATATTTTTATACTGCTCTCGGGCTTTCTCATGCTTCATCAGGTTACTGCTCGCGAGGTTCATGAACCTCTTAATCGGCCTCAGACATGGCTGATTTTTTGGTTGAGGAGGTTCTTCCGATTAGCGCCGCTGTACTACACAATGCTCGTTGTCGCGGTGCTTTGCGAGCAATATCAAAACGGCTTCGATGGTTCGTTTCAATCCAGCTCGGAGTCAGTCCGCACTGCGAACGATCAATTCGGGCTTCATATTGTCAGTCACCTCACCTTTCTGTTCGGTCTTTCCCCGGAGTTGGCGCGAAGCACTCCGTTGCCAGACTGGAGTATAAGTCTTGAGATGCAGTTTTACGTTCTGTTCCCGTTTCTGGCGTTGTTGGGAAGAGGCATTGGCTGGCTCACGGTTGCGGGGATCATCTGCGCCGCTTGCCTGCTGGGCGACTATCTCTTCTCTTCTTTCCTGCACCAATTCACCCTGCCATCCATACTGCTGCTTAAGATCAACATCTTCATGGGCGGGATGCTGATAGCGGCGGCCTCCCAGAAGCCGAACTCCCAATTTACCTACCTGTTCGCCGCAATGGGTTTGATGTTGCTGCCGATCTGGGGATCGGAGGGCGTGAAATTAAGTTTCGACAGGGCACTTATTTGCCTTGGATTTTGGATTCTTGCTTTTGGAGACCAAATGAAAGCGCCTTCACCCATTCGGCGGGCGATCTCACAGGTTTCCAGGACACTGGGTAGTCGGCCGTTTGTGGTGCTCGCGGATCTTTCCTATGGTGTCTATCTTATCCATTTCCCGATTATTTTGGCTTGGGGTCGTTTGACCGCACCGGAAGCGCCACTGAGCAACCTTCACAACCCGCTCGCCGCTCTAATTGTGATTCCCATGGTGGCCTACGCACTGGCGTGGGTAGCGCGCCAAGCGGTAGAATTGCCTGGAATCGAATTTGGCCGCCGGATCGTTCGCAAATACCGCAATCCTCAACCGGCCGAAGTTTATTGATCGGTACGCATGTTCGATATCGGCCGCCCCTTCGCAAAAAGTACCAGAAGCGGACAGCTCACACACAGTTTGAAATGAGAGAGGCCGTTAACTGAAAGGGCTTCTCTCATTTCAACCGACGTCTCATCTCGTGTTAAGGGCCCTTATTAGTAGCACCGCATGACACTTACGGTTTGCTCTTTACCGTCACGCCCAGGAACCGTTACGGTCTCCGCTG
Source organism: Bradyrhizobium sp. (assembly GCA_036497205.1). Classification (GTDB taxonomy): domain Bacteria; phylum Pseudomonadota; class Alphaproteobacteria; order Rhizobiales; family Xanthobacteraceae; genus Bradyrhizobium. The sequence goes on along the minus strand of DASXJV010000342.1, from coordinate 14,141 downwards.
GGCAGCTCGGCACATATGGTCGTTCAGAAGGTGTGACAACCGGCGGATATCGATGTACCCAATCCCAGGGAACATCATATGTATCCGCGTAATGGATATCGCCTGACGTTGGTTGCGTAACATCCGCCATGGGTTCGCCATTCGATGGCCCGTAAAAGAAATCCCCTACTGCCGGCCAGTGGGTCCCTACGTTGTTTCTCCGGTGATGCCGGAGCGATCGGGCGACTGACGGATGGGAAATCGAACGCGTCGAAGTAAACCCTCCATGATGCGCTACTCCCGACCCGGCGAATGTCTCGTTCGCGGCAAGCATAAGCGCTACTACGCTGAGAGACGCGGCAAACGCCCCACACATTCTATACGTCATGGCACGCACCAATTCGTTGGTTACTGAGCAGCACTCCACCGCACGCTAAGCCGGGCCCTTCGCGCCCGCAAATCCATAATTAATTATTAGTTAAGACGTAATATTAATAGCGAGCCATCGTTTCAAAACACCGGGATCGTGGCTATCGCGATTCGGCGGTGTCCCGCACTGGACCAAGAACAGGTCCCTGCATCCTCGATTACGCCGCGGGTAGGCGTGGCATTTCCAGACCGGAGCAATGCAGGCCAGCCGATCACCTTGCGCGCGTGTGATCGAATGGGCGGCTGAGACTCGGACCTGGACGACATAAGCGACTGAGTCGGGGCACAAACGATGTCAATTATAACACCTATCGAGAGACCGGCGCGCCCTTACGCTGTCCCCGCCGTCGCTCGAGCGTGATCTCCGCCAGGATCGACATCGCGATTTCTTCTGGCGTGATGGCGCCGAGATCGAGTCCGGCCGGCGCCTTGACGCGGTCGATGGCGGCGGCGGCGATGCCCTCGGCAATCAGCTTCTCGCGCAGCGCCGCCATCTTGCGGCGGCTGCCGACGAAAGCGTGGTACGAAGCATCGGTCGCGACAGCCGTCCGCAATGCGGCTTCGTCGCCTTTGCCTTGCGTCGAGACCACGATGAAGCGCCGGGCCTCGTTGAGCTGGCCGAGCTGATAGCCGTCGATCAGCATATCCGCATCAGGCCTATCCGCCAGGTCGGCGGCCGGCGCGGCAATCGTGACGTGATAGCCGAGCTGCCGCGCCTGCGTGGCGAGCGACAGCGCGACCGGGCTGACGCCGAGAATTACCAGCGAGGGATGCGGCAGCACCGGTTCGACGAAAACATCCATGGTGCCTTTGCTGGGGCACATGTTCTGCGCGAAGCGCACGCCGAGGCGGTTCTCGCCGGGCTTGACCCCGAGCTCGGCGAGAAGGTTCTCCGGCTGCACCGAGACCATGCGCGGCTCGCCGTCGGCCAGCGCGTCGCGCGCGGCCTTCAGCACCGCGCCGCGGGCGCAGCCGCCGCCGATCCAGCCCGCGACAATCGTCCCGTCAGGGCGGATGATCGCCTTGGCGCCAGCTTTGGCCGCGGTCACCGACACCGTGCGGACCACAGTTGCGAGCACGAACGTCTCTTCGGCGGCCTTGAGCCGGGCCACCAGATCCATCACTTCGACATGCTTGGTCATCGGCGCCTCCTCTGGAGCATGATCCGGAAAAGTGGGTACTTCCGAAAGATCATGCTGAAACAAAAACTCACAGCTTCGCCAGATAGGGTTCAAGCTCCGTCAGGCTTTTCAGCGTGTTGGCGGGCGCATAGAGATCGACATGCGGCAGCGCGGCCTTGATGCCCGCGGCCTCTGGCGCATAGCCCTGCCACGCCGCCATCGGATTGAGCCAGACAATGCGGCGGCAGCGCTTTGCCAACGCCGCCATCTCGCGGCCGAGCAGCGCGGCGTCGCCGGTCTCGTAGCCGTCGGAAACGATCATCACGCAGCTGCGCGAATGCAGCACGCGCGCGGCGTGCCAGCGGTTGAAGGTCTGCAGGCTTTCGCCGATTTTGGTGCCGCCACCCGCCCCCTGCGCCATGATCGACAGCCGATCGAGCGCGCGCGCGGCATCCTTTTCCTTCATCGCGTCGGATACGTAAGCGAGCCGTGTATGAAACAGGAACGCCTCGGCCTCGCGAAACTCATCCAGCACGCCGTGGATAAAGCGCAGGAACACGCCGGTGTACATGCTCATCGAGCCGGAGGCATCGAGCAGCACCACCAGGCGCAGGGGCTTTTCCTTGCGCTGCCGCTTGACGAGACTGATCGGCACCCCGCCGTGGCTGATATTCTTGTGAATGGTGCGGCGCAGGTCGAGCCGGTAGCCGCGCCGCCGCGCCAGATCGCGGCGGGTCAGCCGCGTGCGCATCGCTTTCGCCAGCCGCGCCGCGGCGGCATGGGCTTGTTCGATCTGGTCGAGATCCGCCAAGTTGCGGAAATCGATTTCCGCTAGATTGTCGGCACGCGAGGCGCCTTCCATGCGGCCTTCACCAGCGCGTTCCTGGGGTGCATCCTCAGTCGATGGAATCTGATCGGTTGCGGCTTGGCTTGCCGTGGGTTCAAGCCTGTTGTCCTGGAGGCTTTTCAGCGACGGGCTGGTGGCCGCCTTCACTGAGCCCATGGTCACCGATCGCGATTTCACGCGCTTGCTGAGCCAGAACGCGTCGAACAGGCCATCGAATTTTTCCCAGTCGGATTTCCGCGCAGAAAACAGATGCTTGAACGCGGTGCGCAACAGCCCTGGCTTTTCGGCATAGCCCGCCGCCATCAGGGAGGCCGCGTCCCGGCCTTCGTGCAGGCCCACCGCAAAACCGTTGTCGCGCAAGGTTCTGAGAAACGCGGCGAGTTTTGCGGAGATGAGGCGGGAGACCTCGTCGATCTCATCATATCCCGGTGTTGTGCCGCAGCAGCTCATGCGACTTTTCCCAGCAAGCGTTCCGTCACCTCGCGCGTCACGCGCGACTTGTCCTCATGGGTCTTGAGCAGACACATCAGGGTCTCGTGAACCGTCTCGGGGACATCGTGCAGGTCGCGCACGTCGAGCCCGACCAGCGCCGCCGCCCAGTCCAGTGTCTCCGCGACCCCCGGGACCTTGCGCAGCTCCTCCTTGCGGACGTTTTCGACCATGCGCGCGATCTGCAGCGACAGCGACGCGCTGGAGCCATCGATCCGCGCCATAATGATGCGCGCCTCGCGATCCACGTCCGGATAATCAACATAGTGATAAAGACAGCGCCGGCGCAGCGCGTCCGACAGTTCGCGGGTGCCGTTCGAGGTAAGGACCACATGCGGAACTGTCGTCGCCGAAATCGTCCCGAGTTCGGGGATCGAAACCTGGAAGTCGGATAATAGTTCGAGCAGGAATGCCTCAAACTCGTCATCGGCGCGATCGATTTCGTCGATCAAGAGCACCGGCGGCTGGTTGCGGCGGATCGCCGCCAGCAGCGGCCGTTCCAGCAGATATTTCTCCGAAAAAATCTGATCCTCGATCGCGTCGGCATCCCCGCCGCGATGCGCCTGGATCGCGAGCAGTTGCCGCTGGTAATTCCACTCATAGAGCGCGCTCGATTGATCGAGGCCCTCGTAGCACTGCAAACGTATCAGCTCGGTCGCATGCGCTGTGGCCAAGGCCTTCGCTACCTCGGTCTTGCCGACGCCGGCTTCGCCTTCAAGCAGCAGCGGGCGCTTGAGCAATTGCATCAGCGAGATCGCGGTCGCAAGCTCGCCGTCGGCGATATAGCCGCTAGCCGCGAGACGCTGTGCGATCTCCTCGCGGTTATTCATCGCCAGAGAGTTTTCCAGTTCACTCGAATCATTGCCGCTTCTCCCGTGGCCTCATGGTTCGAGACCTCATCCTGACTCGACATGCAGCCAATGTATAAGGCTCTGTTTGTCGTCGTTGCGAGGAGCGAAGCGACGAAGCAATCCATTACGATCGTATCTGAGCTATGTATTGCTTCACTGCGCTCGCAATGACGACTGATTACGCGAACACTCCAAGATTCTTCGCCGCCCGCCAGTTGCGCCAGTAGTCGTGCGGCATCTGGATGTGGGTCGAACCGAGGAAGGAAAAGGCGTCGTTGACGGCATTGGAAAACGCCGGCACGCCGCCGACATTCGGGCTCTCGCCGACGCCCTTGGCGCCGATCGGATGGTGCGGCGACGGCGTCACCGTGAAGTCGGTCTCCCAGTGCGGTGTCTCCACCGCGGTTGGCATGAAAAAATCCATGAACGAACCGGTCACCACGTTGCCGGCGTCGTCGTAACGGATCTCCTGGCCCATCGCGATCGCGAAGGCCTCGGTCAGCCCGCCATGCACCTGGCCCTCGATGATCATCGGGTTGATGCGCGTGCCGCAATCGTCGAGCGCGTAGAAGCGGCGCACCTTGTAGACGCCGGTGTCGACATCGATGTTCATCACGCAGACATAGGCGCCGAACGGATAGGTCATGTTGGGCGGATCGTAATAGCTCACCGCCTCAAGACCAGGCTCCATGCCCGGCGGCACCGAGTTGTAGGCCGCCCAGCAGATATCCTTCATCGACATCGTCTTTTCCGGCAGACCTTTGACGCGGAAGCCGTCGATATCCCATTCGAGGTCGTCCTCGTGCACCTCGAGTTTGTAGGCGGCGATCATCTGGGCCTTGGCCTTGATCTTGCGTGCCGCCATGGCGATCGCGGCGCCCGCTACCGGGGTCGAGCGTGACCCGTAAGTGCCGAGCCCATACGGCGCGGTATCGGTGTTGCCTTCTTCGACCATGATATCGTCGGCGGGGATTCCGATCTCGGTGGCGATGATCTGCGCCCAGGTCGTCTCATGACCCTGGCCCTGGCTCTTGGTGCCGACCCGCGCGATGCCCGCGCCGGTGGGATGCATGCGGATTTCACAGGAATCGAACATCGCGATCCCCAATATGTCGCAATTCTTCGACGGGCCGGCGCCGACGATTTCGGTAAAGAATGACACGCCGACACCCATCAGCTCGCGGGTCTCGCCGCGCTTGAACGCCGCGCGCTTTTCCGCCTGCTCCTTGCGGAGTTCGGCGTATTTGACCGTCTCCATCATCTTGCGCATCGCAGTATGGTAGTCGCCGGAATCGTATTCCCACCCCAAGGCCGAGTGATACGGAAACTGTTCCGGCTTGACGAAATTCTTCAGCCGCAGCTCGGCCGGATCCATCCCGAGCTTCTGGGCGAGAATGTCCATCGCACGCTCGATGCAATAGGCCGCCTCCGTCACCCGGAACGAGCAGCGATAGGCGACGCCGCCCGGCGCCTTGTTGGTGTAGATGCCGTCCACCGACAGATGCGCGACTGGGAAGTCATAGGAGCCGGTGACGATGTTGAAGAAGCCGGCCGGCCATTTCGACGGGTCGGCGCAGGCATCGAACGCGCCGTGATCGGCCAGCACATGGACGCGCAAACCAGTGACCTTGCCTTCTTTGGTCGAGGCGATCTCGGTCGTCATGTGGTAATCGCGCGCAAACGACGTCGCCGTCAGGTTTTCGATGCGGTCCTCGACCCATTTTACGGGTTTGCCGGTGACGATCGAGGCGACGGCGGCACAAATGTAGCCGGGATAGGCACCCACCTTGTTACCAAAACCGCCGCCGATGTCGGGCGAAATCACGTGAATCTTGTGCTCCGGAATTTTCGCGATCAGCGCCACCACGGTGCGGATCACATGCGGGGCCTGGAAGGTGCCCCAGATCGTCAACTCGCCCTTGATCTTGTCGAACGAGCACACGCATTGGCAGGTCTCCAGCGGCGACGGATGGGTGCGGTGATAGGAGAGCAGCTCCTTGATCGTGACCTCCGCCTTGCGGAAGGCGGCGTCTGTGAGGTCCTTGTCGCCTACAGTCCACTCGAAGATATGATTGTGATGCTTGCGCGGCCCGTGCGCGCCCGAGGTCTTACCGGCGAGGTCCTCGCGCAGCACTGGCGCGTCCGCGTCCATGGCCTTGAATGGATCGATCAGGGCCGGCAGCGATTCGTATTCGACCACGACCTTGTTGATGCCGTCATCGGCGGCATAGCGGTCGGTGGCGACCACGAAGGCCACTTCCTGATTCTGGAACAGCACCTTGCCGTCGGCCAGCACCATCTGCACGTCGCCGGCCAGCGTCGGCATCCAGGCGAGATTCACGGTCTTGAGCGTCTCGGCGGTGATCACCGCCAGCACGCCGGGTACCTTCAACGCCTCTTCCGAATTGATCGATTTGACGCGCGCATGGGCGTGGGGCGAACGGACGAAATCGCCGTGCAGCATGCCCGGCAATTTCAGATCGTCGACATAGTTGCCCTTGCCTTGCGTGAAGCGGATATCTTCGACGCGCTTGCGCTTGCAGCCCAGGCCTTCGAGCTTGGCTTCGCGTTGTTCCCGCGTGGGAGTCATGTCGTTCATTCCGCGGCCTCCTGAAGTTCAACGCCATTGATCTTGTTGGCGGCGTACTGGATCGCCCTGATGATATTCTGATAGCCGGTGCAGCGGCAGATATTGCCGGAGATACCGATCCGGATTTCCTCCTCTGATGGCGAGGGGTTCTCCTTGAGCAGCCGCTGCGCGCGCACGATCATGCCGGGCGTGCAGAAGCCGCATTGCAAGCCGTGCACCATGCGGAAACCTTCCTGCAGCGCCGACAGCGAACCGTCGGCATTGGCGACGCCCTCGATGGTGGTGATCTCGGAGCCCTGGGCCTGCACCGCGAACACAGTGCAGCTTTTCACCGACATGCCGTCGAGGTCGACGGTGCAGGCGCCGCAATGCGTGGTCTCGCAGCCGATATGGGTGCCGGTGAGCGACAGGTTTTCGCGGATGAAATGCACCAGCAGCGTGCGCGGTTCGACCAGGCCTTCGACCTCGGCGCCGTTCACCTTCATGGTCACGTGGGTCTTTGCCATTTTTTCCTCCCCTAACTAGCGCGGCCGGCGGCACGGGTCAGCGCACGCATCACCATGATGCCGCCGACGTGCTTGCGGTACTCCACCGGCCCGCGGGCGTCGGCAGCCGGCGACATGATCGCCTGCGCCGCGGCTGCGGCCTTTTTGAGCGTCGCCGCATCGAGGCTGGTACCGATCACGCACCGAGCCGCCTCCGTTGCGAGCAGTGGCGTTTCGTGGAGATTGGTGAGGCCGATCGCGCAAGCCGCGACCTTGCCGCTCGCCATCGTGAGCACGACCGCGGCCGCGGCGGTGGCGTAGTCGCCGACCTTGCGTTTCAGCTTTTCGTAGGCGTAACCGTGACCGGCCGCAGATGCGGGAATTGAGATCGAGGTCAGGATTTCGCCGGGCTCAAGCGCTGTGAAATAGGCGCCTTGATAGAATTCGGAGGCCGCGATGTCGCGCCCGCCCGCCGTCCCTTCGAGCCGGTAGCTCGCCCCCAGGGTCAGCATCAGCGCCGGCATGTCATTGCCGGGATCTCCATTGCCGACATTGCCGCCGATCGTGCCGCGGTAGCGCACCTGCGGATCGGCGATCAACAGCGCGGTCTCGTGCAGGATCGGCACCGATTTGGCGATTTCGTCTGAAGCAAGCAGTTCGTGCTGAGTGGTCATCGCGCCGATCACGATGCGATCGCCGTCGCGGCGGATGCCCTTCAGCGCATCGATGCCATGCAGATCAACCAGATGTTCGGGGGTGGCGAGCCGGAGCTTCATCATCGGGACCAGGCTGTGGCCGCCGGCAAGGGGGCGCGCTTCGTCGCCCAGGGTCGAGAGCAACTTGACCGCGTCGGCCAAGGTCGCAGGCCGGTGATAGCTGAAGGGGCCAGGAATCATCGTCTCCTCCATTCGTCTTTTTGATTTCCGGGCAGAGGCTGCTCCCGGAATTGTTCAGAGACAAGGCGGTGCCAGGCACCGGATCACAAGTTCGGAAAATCCGCACGAAATGCGGAGTCGTGCGCACGAATTGCGTCAGGCTTCATGACCTAATCCGGAGTGAGCGTGGCGCTTGGCGAGACCGAGGCGCGCCTTGACCTCGGCGATCTTGGCGCGGCTGACGGGAACGCGATGCGGTGACGGCCCATCGAGCTCGATCACGGCGCCGTCACCTTCCTTGCGAACGAAGGTAATATGCGAAATTGCAACAATATGGCTGCGGTGCACCCGGACGAACAGGCCGGGATCGAGCTGCGCTTCGGCTTCCGAGATCGACCACGGGCACATGCGCTCGCGGGTGCCGTCATGGACCCTGGTGTAATGGGCGTCGGCCCTGACGCTCCGCACATCCGCCGTATCGATGAAATGTGTGCCGTCCGCGCCCTCGACCGGAAGCCGGCACGCCGGCGCGGCGCGGGGCGGCTGGCCGAGGCCGCCGAGCGGCGCCGACATCAGCCGCGGCAAGGTAGCCGCAACCGGGGCTGTTGCGGAAAGCGGCGCCTGCGCGGCCAGGACGGCGGCTTCCGCCACCGGCTCAATCGTGGCGGCGGCCGCCGTGATAATTTGCCGGCGAGGATCCGGCACCAGAGACAGCAGGAAGCCTGCCGCGATCACAAAACAGAGCACGGCCACGATCACCGACAGGATTTGCTGCGATGCTGCCAGCCCTTCGGCATGGTGGTGCGACACGCCCGAAAGCGGGACAAAATGCATGCCGTACATCGCGGTGTAATGCATGCCGGACACCGCGACGCCGAACGCGATCGAACTCGCGATCAATCGCACGCCGTCCTGCCGCGCAAGAAACGCGCGCAGGCCGCCATAGGCTGTGACGATCGCGATCAAAATCGACAGCAAGACCATCGAGTCATCGTGCACAATCGCGAAATTTCCCGCCAGACCGTGGATGCCGACATAATGCATGCTGGCGATGCCGGCTCCGAGCAGCACCGCCGAGGAGATCACGCGCCGCTGCGAAGGTTCGCCGATGCTCAGGAAAAACAGGGAAACGCCGACCACCAGCGCGCAGATCAGGAAAGATACGATGGTGGGAAGCACGAGGTAGACGGTGTCCGCCGGGATCGGCGCCGCCAGCATGCCGACGAAATGCATGGTCCAGATACCGATGGCGAGGAACGCGGCAGCGCCTGCCAGCAATACGCGGCGGCTCACGCCCGGCGTCCCGCGGATACGCGCCGCGAGGCCGAAGCCGGTGTAACCACCCAGGATCGCGATCACCACCGAGAGCGCGACGAGATAAGGATCGTGTCCTTCGAACATGATCGCCTCGGCCGCCCGTCTCCACGGACGTGCCTCCTCCCGCCGCCGAGTTTATATGTCCGGCGACGGAAATGACAATCGAGGCTTCAAAGGCCTGCCTTGACTACACGATCCCCGCCGCGACCTGACCGCGCAGCCGTTCGAGACTGAGCAGGGTATTGGCGCAGGCCTCCGCGACCTCGACGCCCTTGGTGGCAAAGTGCTTGCGGAAGAATTCAAAATGCGCCGCGGTCTCATGGAACTGCTGTGGCGTCAGCACCGCGGAGAACACCGGCACCTCGGTGCGCAACTGCACATCCATCAGCGCCTTGATCACGGTTTCGGCGACATATTCGTCGTCGACCACGAGCCCCGCGGCGACGATCGCGGTGTAGCGCCTTGTCTTGGCGAGCAATTGCACGTGCAGCGGGATTTCGAACGAGCCCGGCACCTCGAACACATCGATGCGCGCACGTTCAATGTTGCGCGCCTCGATCTCGGCGAGGAATGCGAGCCTGCATTGTTCGATCACCTCGCGATGCCAGGCGGACTGCACAAAGGCGACCCGCTGCGGTTTTGAAAATCGCGGATGCGCAGGGACCGGCGGAGGCTGGGCTGCCTTGTGGGCCTGGTTTAGTTCGGTGCTGTCTTTTGCTTCGGGAGCGTCTCTTGCTTCAGACGATTCTTGCATCTGATTCATGGCTTTCCTCTTTCAGGACCAGAATCAGGGCATACGGAACGACGTGCCGCGAAGGACATGCGGCTGTCGCGACCGTTCTCTTTCATCCGGACTTTAACCGTCGGCTTCGGAATCACACCGAATCTGCTGACCCTTCCTCAGGGGTGAGGAAGGCGCTCGCGGGCTTGGGCTACGTCACCCTTACCGCCGGTGGGGACTTTCACCCCGCCCTGAGAACATTGGCCGCCCGGTACGAGCGGCCAAGGAGAAATATGGCGAATAGCTGGGACGCCAGCAAGGAGCTTGAGCATGGGGAATTCGCATGTCCCCATGACGCTGGCGCTAACCTCGGATGCGCTTTGGCCGGCAAAATTAACGATCAAGGCGGGCATACCGCGCGCGCCATGAGCGAACTCGGCGCGCCGGACTCGCAACCCGCGAATCCGATTCCGGTTTGTTCTTTTGGCAATCGTTAACGCGCGCGAAGAGCTGTGGACGAGCCGCGCTTTGTCTGTGGATGGACTCGCCGTGCCGTTGCGCGGATTCCGCAAATCACATCACTTGATCCCGGCAGGCCTTGATCCCGACAAGCTCTGGGCCATCAGGGGATTGCAGTTGGCAGCAACGCGTCATGTCAGCGCGTGTCGGCCTGCTGCGTGCGTATCAAACATCGTATCTGAATTTTGCAACAACAAGGTCGAGACGGCATGTCCCTCCTCGAAGGCAGTATCGATTCCCGGAACAATCCGCTCGCGGTGGTCGAGGACATCGCCGCCGATAACAATTGGTCGTTCGAACGCTCCGGCGAAGACGAGGTGACGATCGTCTCCAAGGGCGACTGGACCGATTACCAGCTGTCCTTCACCTGGATGACCGAGATCGAGGCGCTGCATCTGGCCTGCGCGTTCGACATGAAAATTCCCATCCCGCGCCGCGCCGAGGTGCAGCGGCTGATCGCGGCGATCAACGAGCAATTGTGGATTGGGCATTTCGATATCTGGACCCATACCGGCATGATCATGTACCGGCAGGCGCTGGTGCTGCCGGGCGGGATCACCGCTTCGACCGCGCAGTGCGAGAGCATGCTGGTCGGCGCCATCCACGCCTGCGAGCGCTATTATCCGGCGTTCCAGTTCGTGGTGTGGGCCGGGAAGACCGCTGCGGAAGCGATGAGTGCCTCGATGTTCGACACCGAAGGCGAGGCCTGAGGGCTTTTCCGCCGCGGCGTCTCAAAATATTCGGTGTCGTCCCTGCGAACGCAGGGGACCCATGCCGCGTCGTCCAAGTTCAAGCAAGGCGCTTGTGGCTTTTCCTACGCTTCATTAGAAACGTCGGTGGTTATGGGTCCCTGCTTTCGCAAGGACGACGAGAGTAATTTGTGGTGACATTTGTGAACGCCAGTAACGCCTTGCAAGACATCAAAGGCACCATCGTCCTCTGCGGCGCGGGCAAGATGGGCGGCGCGATGCTGTCGGGCTGGCTGGCGCAGGGATTGGATGCGCGCAGCGTCGGCGTGATCGAGCCGCATCCCTCCGACGAGATCAGCGCGCTGGTGACAAAAGGCGTTCGCCTCAATCCAACACCGAAGCAAGTTGGCGGCGTCGCCACGCTGGTGGTCGCGCTGAAACCGCAGATGTTCCGTGAAGCTGGCCCGACGTTGAAACAATTTGCCGGATCGTCCACGCTTGTGGTCTCGATCATGGCTGGCACCACCATTGCATCCATCGAAGAGCTCTGTGGCGGCAGCGTGGTTCGCGCCATGCCCAACACGCCGGCCGCGATCGGCCGCGGCATCACGGTTGCGGTGACGGCGAAGAATGTCAGCGCAGGGCAGCGCGCGGTCGCCGACGCGCTGTTGCGCGCAACCGGGTCAGTCGAGTGGATCGATGACGAGAATTTGATGGATGCGGTGACCGCCGTCTCCGGCTCCGGTCCGGCCTATATTTTTCTGCTCGCCGAGGAACTCGCGCGCGCTGGCGTCGAAGCCGGTCTGCCGCCTGGACTTGCGACCAAACTCGCGCGCGAGACCGTCGCGGGCTCCGGAGAATTGCTGCATCGCTCGGAGCTTCCCTCCGCCACGTTGCGCCAGAACGTGACCTCGCCCGGCGGCACCACTGCCGCGGCGCTGGAGGTGCTGATGGGGTCTGATGGCATCCAATCGCTGCTGACGCGCGCCGTTGCCGCGGCAACGAAGCGCTCGAAGGAGCTGGCGAAGTAATCTTCGCCCGACTTAAGTTGTCCCGAACCGTTTGTTGAACATCGCGAGATTGACGAGACCGCGGGCATGGCGGCCCTCGCCGATGCGGCGCTCGCCGTCGAAGGCTTCGACTGCGAAACGGATCACCCGGCGCTCCACCGCGATCACCCGCGCCGTGGTCCGCACCTTTGCGCCGACCGGCGACGCGGCGAGGTGGCGGATATCGACCTCGGTGCCGACCGTGACCCAGCCGGGTTCGAGATCGGCGGCGATGGCATCGGCCGACGCTAGCTCCATTTCCATGATCATCATCGGCGTCCCGAATACCGCCGGCATCGTCGGGATGACATGCCTGACGGTGCGATCGGGCGTCACTGTCAGGGTGCGCTCGGCGCTCATGCCGACCTTGATGACGTCGCGTGCATCCATGGATGGTCCGATTACAACGTGGTCCCGGCGAACGCCGGAACCCATACGCTGTGGACTCGCATTTGGGCAGAGAGGCCGATGCCCTCTGCAACAATCAACGCCGGGGGTTATGGGTCCCCGCGTGCGCGGGAACGACCAGTGGGGAGAACTCGCCCTACTTGCTCTGCGCAGCCTTGCGCTCAACAAAAGTCTTGCCGCCCTTCATCTTGTGAGCCAATGGCGCTTCGTTGATCTGGATGACGACAGCATCGGCATCGACGCCGAGGTTCTTCACCAGCGCCTGCGTGATGTCGCGCATCATGCCGGCCTTCTGTTCGTCGGTGCGGCCGGCGGCCATGCTCACGGTAATTTCAGGCATCTTGGTCTCCTCGTTCTCTCTTTTTTCGTCATGGCCGGGCTTGTCCCGACCATCCACGATCTTCTCTATCAAACAAGACGTGGATGCCCGGCACAAGGCCGGGCACGACGTCCGAGTGAATGGCTACCCCCACCTCACTTCATGCCGCGCCAGCACTTCGCGCACCTTGGCGACGAGCTCATCTTCCCGGCACGAAAACTGCGCCGGGCGGGTCTCGCGCCATTCCTGGTTGGAGGCGATCGCAGCCGCAGCCTTCGCGCCCTCGATCAGATCCTTGATCTGAATTTCGCCGCGCGCCTTCTCGTCCGAGCCCTGGATGATCACGCACGGCGAATTGCGCTTGTCGGCATACTTGAGCTGGTTGCCCATGTTCTTGGGATTGCCGAGATAAAGCTCGGCGCGGATGCGGGGGCCATCCGGCTTGTCCGGATCGACGAGAGCGTTGCGCAACGCCGCGACCATCCTCTGATAATCCGCGACCCGGTCGCGGTCGAACACGGTAACGACGACGGGACCGAATTCCGGCGTGGCATCGAGCTTGCCGAGCATGGTGAGCGCGGCCTGCAGCCGCGATACGCCGATCGAAAATCCGGTCGCCGGCACCGGCTCGCCTCGGAAGCGCGAGACGAGACCGTCATAGCGTCCACCGCCGCCGACCGAGCCGAAGCGCACCGGGCGGCCTTTTTCGTCTTTGGTTTCGAGTGTGAGTTCTACCTCAAAAACAGGGCCGGTGTAATATTCGAGCCCGCGGACGACAGTTGGATCGAAGCGAACGCGGTCAGTTTGATAGCCGCAGCCCAATAACAGCGTCATTAAATCACCGACTGCAGCGACACCTTGTTCGTAGGTTTCCGAGTCAACGGGCTCTATCCCGAGCACACTCCATGAGTCAGGACGCGTAACATCCAGAATTCCTTGGCTGACAACATCAATCTCGAAGCTCTTCCGTATAGTATCCAGTATTGCATCAATTTGAAGCAGCGTTAGGCCAGCGCCAGGAGTGAAGTCACCGCTTTCGTCCTTTCGTCCACCCCCTAACAGTTGAATCACTCCGTCAACACCTAAGCGATCGTATTTGTCGAGCGCACGTAGCACCATTATTCGACGCCTGTCGTTTTCCTCACCCCCAATTCCGATTGCCTCCATGACGCCGTCAAGCAGCTTGCGGTTATTCACCTTCACCACATAGCTGCCGCGTGGAATGCCGAGCGCTTCCATGGTGTCCGCCGCCATCATGCACATCTCGGCGTCGGCGGCGGGCGAAGCACTACCCACCGTGTCGGCGTCGAACTGCATGAACTGGCGAAAACGTCCCGGGCCCGGCTTCTCGTTGCGATAGACGTAACCGGCGCGGTAGCTGCGATAGGGTTTTGGCAGGTGATCGAAATTTTCCGCGACATAGCGCGCCAGCGGCGCGGTCAGGTCGTAGCGC
>DASXJV010000341.1:0-7142 GCA_036497205.1 Bradyrhizobium sp. | reverse complement strand
GGGCGCGCGTTGCCGATATGGGCGAAGTCGTAGACCGTCGGCCCGCAGACATACATGCGCACGTTGTTGGGATCGAGCGGCACGAAGGTGCGCTTTTCCCTGGTCAGCGTATCGTAGAGGCGTAATTCCATGGATATCCCGTCCCTTGCGGCCGGGCGTCCAGTGATCTCGTGTGAGAAAAGACGGCCTCAGCCAGCGAATCGCTAGCTCATAATCTCGCGGCAAATGCCACAAATGGCGAGGAAACCGTTCATCGCGCACACCATGGGCCAGCCCGGGGGACGGCGTCAAGTGTCATAGAAAAGCCGGTTTGGGGCATGAAACGGCCCGGCGGCCATGGTTAATCATTATTAATATCTTGGGCTTATCGAATGAGGGCGGTCCTCTCATTCATCGGTGCATAATGCGATCTATTTCAGCGCTTTTGGCCTGTGTGTTCCTGCTCGCCGCATCGGCTGCATCGGCCGACAGCCGCGTTTTCATCATCGCCAACCAGGCGGACGGTTATGGCGTCGACCAGTGCCTCGCCAAGGGCGAGAAATGCGGCGCCCATGCCGCCCGCTCCTATTGCCAGTCGCGGGATTTCGCCCAGGCCTCGTCCTACCGGCGTGTCGACCCGGATGAAATAACCGGGTCGGTTCCCAAGGCAAGCGAGGGTTGCAACCATGCCGGTTGCGCCGAATACGTCGCCATTACCTGCCAGCGCTAAGGCCGTCTAGTGCGCCAAGATCGAAGGCCCTGGCGCCACATCGGCGCCCCGGAAACGACGTGACGCTGCCCCGAGAAGCGGGTATGGGAGGCCGCGTTGGCTGCGCCTCTCGGCTTCTACAGCCTGCGGAATCGTTCTAATGGCCGGAAATGCCTAAAACGCTGATAACCCCCTTCTCCCGATGGATTTTGGCCTGCACTGCGCTGCTTGGCGTAAGCGCGCTGAGCGCTGACGCCTGGGCGCAGATGAATCCGGCTGCGCCGGTCAATCCGATGTGCCCGCGGCTGGAAGCGCAATTGGCAACCATCGACCGTGGCGGCGGCAGCGGGGACCCGGCCAAGGACGAGCAAATCCGCCGCTACCAGGATGCTGCGTCCAAACAGCAAGGCGAGCTCGATCGCGTCACGTCGCAGGCCAAGCGCATGGGCTGCGACAGTTCGGGATTTTTCTCGCTGTTCAGCGGCCAGTCGGCGCAATGCGGACCGGTCAATAACCAGATTCAGCAGATGCGAGCCAATCTCGAGCAGATCACGACCAGCCTCGAGCGGCTGCGCGGCGGCGGCGCCGACCGCGACAATCAGCGCCGCTCCGTTCTGCTGGCTCTCGCCCAGAATAATTGCGGACCGCAATATGCCAATGCCGCGCGAGGCCCAGGCAGTTTTCTGGAAAATCTGTTCGGCAACAACAATAACAATCCAGGCGCGCCCGGTGCCGATCTCGGCCCCCAATCCGGCACCTTCCGCACGGTCTGCGTCCGCTCCTGCGACGGCGGTTATTTTCCAATCTCGTTCGCCACCGTTCCCGCCCGCTTTCCCGACGACGAAAGGACCTGCAAGAATCTCTGCCCGGCGGCGGAGGCGACCCTCTTCACCTATCGCAACCCCGGCGAAGACATAAACCAGGCGGTGTCGATTAACGGCCAGCCCTATTCGTCCTCCCCGAATGCGTTTCGCTACCGTCAGGAATTCAACCCATCCTGTGCCTGCAAGGCTGCTGGCCAGACATGGTCCGACGCACTGAAGAGCATCGACGACAAAGCGGCCGCCGAACAGCAAGGTGATATTATTGTCACCGAAGAGAGCGCGAAGAAGATGTCGCGCCCGCTGGCGAAAACAGCTGCACCCGCCGCGAAGAAGGGCGCTGCCCCCACAGCCTCGACGGCAAGCACGCCCGCGCCCGACGCTCCGGCAGCATCAGCGCCTTCAACGGATACCCCATCGGACAACAAGCCGATTCGATCGGTGGGCCCGACCTTTATCCCCGCGCGCTGATCTATCCGTCGAACGCTTCCGCCGATCCAAGGCTTGCGCGCGATAGCAGCTTGTCTTCGGGTTCGGGCAGCGGTTTGCCGATATCGCGAAACCTGTTGGTGATGGGATAGCGGCGGTCGCGCCCGAAATTCCGCTGCGTCACCTTGACGCCGGGGGCGGCCTGCCGCCGCTTGTACTCGGCGATGTTGAGCAGGCGATCGATCCGCGCCACCACCTCGCGGTCGAACCCCGCAGCGATGATCGACGCCAGCGGCTCCTCACGCTCGACCAAGCGCTCCAGGATCGCATCGAGCATGTCGTAGGGCGGCAACGAATCCTGGTCGGTCTGGTTTTCGCGCAGCTCCGCGGTGGGCGGTCGGGTGATGATGTTCACCGGAATGACGTCGCCCGACGGACCCAGCGCGCCATCCGGCTTCCATGAATTGCGCAAGGCCGAGAGCCGGAACACTTCGGTCTTGTAGATATCCTTGATCGGATTGAAGCCGCCGTTCATGTCGCCATAAAGCGTGGCGTAGCCTACCGACATTTCCGACTTGTTGCCGGTGGTGACCACCATCGCGCCGGTCTTGTTGGAGATCGCCATCAACAGCGTGCCGCGGGCGCGTGCCTGCAAATTCTCTTCGGTGATGTCGCGCGGCAGACCCGCGAACGGTTTGGACAAGATCTCTTCAAAGCCGTTCACCGCCGGCGCGATCGGCAGCACCTCATAGCGGATGCCGAGCGCGCGAGCGAGTTTTGCCGCATCGTCGAGCGAGACCTGGGCGGTGAAACGAAACGGCAACATCACGCCGCGGACACGCTCCGCCCCCAGCGCATCGATCGCGATCGCCGCGCACAGCGCGGAGTCGATGCCGCCGGATATGCCCAGCAGCACCCCGGGAAATCCGTTTTTCCGGACATAATCGCGCAACCCCAGCACGCAAGCGGCGTAGTCGCCCTTGTCGCCGTCGACAACAGGCGCAATCGGCCCAGTGCAGCGCCAGCCGGTGTCAGTCTTGCTCCAGCGCAAAGTCGTGATGTTTTCTTCGAACGCCGGCAATTGCGCCGCTACCGAAAGATCGGCATTGAGCGCAAACGACGCACCGTCGAATACCAGCTCGTCCTGTCCGCCGACCTGATTGAGATAGATCAGCGGCAGCCCGCTCTCGGTGACGCGCGCCACCGCGATCGACAGCCGCAGATCGTTCTTGTCGCGCGCGTAAGGCGAACCATTCGGCACGACCAGAATTTCCGCGCCGGTCTCCGCGAGGCATTCGACGACGTTTTCGTAATCCTCCGACTCCTCCAGCCAGATGTCCTCGCAAATCGGCACGCCAACCCGGATGCCGCGGATGGTCACCGGGCCGGCCGCGGGCCCGCGCGCGAACAGGCGCTTTTCGTCGAACACGCCATAATTCGGCAGGTTGGCCTTGAAGCGAACGGCGGCGATGCGCCCCTCGTCCAGCAAGGCGCAGGCATTGTAGAGTTTGCCGTCTTCGACCCAGGGACTGCCGATCAGGACAGCCGGGCCGCCGTCGGCTGTGTCTCGCGCAAGCTCTTCGATGGCGGCGCGGCATGCCGACTGAAACGCCGGCTTCAGGACCAGGTCTTCCGGTGGATAGCCGGCAATGAACAATTCAGGCAAGACCACGAGATCGGCGCCGTCAGCCCGCCCCTGCGCACGCGCGGCGCGCGCCTTGGCGGCGTTGCCAGCGACATCGCCGACCGTCGGGTTCAACTGGGCCAGCGTGATCGTAAACTGAGCGGCACGTTCGGTCATTGAGCGATGGTGCCTTGCGTACCGGCAAACTGCAATTGCATGCTTTAGATCGCGCCTATGCGTTCGGCGATGGCGAACAGCCAGAACAAACCGGCCGTTACGAGGGCGACGCCGACGGCCGCCGAGCCCATGTCCTTGACCTGCCCGATCTGCGGATCGTGATCGGTCGTCAGCCGGTCGGCGAGCTTCTCGATCGCGGTGTTGAGCAATTCGACCACCAGTACCAAAACGATGACGGCGATCAGTTCGATGCGCCGAATCGTGGTTGCGCCGACCAGCCACGCCAGCGGCAAAGCCAGCGCCAGCGCGGCGATCTCTTCGCGAACGGCCTGCTCCGAGCGGATAGCAAAGGCCAGGCCGTTACGCGTATTGATCGTGGCCCGCCAGAACCGCAGCAACTCAAAGTCCCGCCGCGACCGGCATCGGTTTGACCTTGCCGCCGCGTTCCTGCTTAAGCAATTCCGCGATCAGGAAAGCCATATCGATCGACTGCTCGGCATTGAGGCGGGGATCGCAGACCGTGTGATAGCGGTCGTTGAGATCCTCATCGGTGATGGCGCGCGCGCCGCCGATGCATTCGGTTACGTCCTGGCCGGTCATTTCCAGATGGACGCCGCCGGCGTGCGTGCCCTCCGCCGCGTGGATGGTGAAGAACGACTTCACCTCCGACAGGATCCGGTCGAACGGGCGGGTCTTGTAGCCGCTCGTCGAGGTGATGGTGTTGCCGTGCATCGGATCGCACGACCAGACGACCACGTGACCTTCGCGCTGCACGGCGCGGATCAACTGCGGCAGATGATCGCCGACCTTGTCCGAACCGAAGCGATTGATCAGCGTGAGGCGTCCGGGCTCATTGTCCGGGTTGAGCACGTCGATCAGCCGCAGCAGTTCATCCGGCTTGAGCGAGGGACCGCACTTCAATCCGATCGGATTCTTGATGCCGCGGAAATATTCCACATGGCCGTGATCGAGCTGGCGGGTGCGGTCGCCGATCCAGATCATATGACCCGATGTCGCGTACCAGTCGCCGGTCATGGAATCGACCCGCGTGAAGGCCTGCTCATACCCGAGCAGCAGCGCCTCGTGGCTGGTGTAGACATCGGTGGCGCGCAGCTCGGGGTGGCTTTCGAGATCGAGACCGCAGGCGCGCATGAAGTTCAACGCGTCCGAGATGCGATCCGCCAATTCCTTGTAACGGCGCGACTGCTGGGAATCCTTGAGGAAGCCAAGCATCCACTGGTGCACGCTGCCGAGATTGGCGAAGCCGCCGGTCGCAAATGCCCGCAGCAGATTCAGCGTCGCCGCCGACTGGCGATACGCCATCAGCTGACGCTGCGGATCGGGGGTGCGCGATTGCGCCGTGAACGCGATATCATTGACGATATCGCCGCGGTAGCTCGGCAGCTCGACGCCGTTGATCTTTTCCATCGGGGACGAGCGCGGTTTGGCAAACTGTCCGGCGATGCGGCCGACCTTTACCACGGGCACCGAGCCGGCATAGGTCAGCACCACCGCCATCTGCAGCAGCACGCGGAAGAAATCCCGGATATTGTTGGCGCCATGCTCGGCAAAGCTTTCGGCGCAGTCGCCTCCTTGCAGGAGGAAGGCCTCGCCTGCGGCTACACGCGCAAGCGCCTTTTTCAGGTTGCGGGCCTCACCTGCAAAAACCAGCGGAGGAAACGTGGCAAGCTGCGCCTCGACATCGGCCAACGCCTTCGCGTCGGGATAATCGGGTACTTGCAGCACCGGTTTGGCGCGCCAGCTATCGGGTGTCCACCGCTCGGACATGACGTTAACTCCTGAGCAAAAACCGCTACTTACCCGCCTTCGCTAAAGCTTCGGCAGACCAGCACTGAAAGCCCGGCGAAGCCTTGGCGTAGCCGGGTCCGAGCTAGCGGCGGGCCGGGTTATACACAGGCTGATGACGGATCGCCAGTTGGATTTCCGCATCTTGAGACAAGCCCTTGCGGCAAAAGCCCAATTCGCATTTGGTGGGAAGCTCGCGAATACACAAGGGCAAATTGCGGTGGCGGAGGCTGCGCTGGACGACGCTTTCATCGACGACATCACCTTCCCGGCTGCGGACGGATATTTGCTGGGGGCGACTCTGTTCTTGCCCCGCGGGACAAAGCGCCATGCCGTCCTGATCAATTCGGCCACCGCCGTGCCGCGAAAGGTCTACAGGGGTTTTGCGGGCTACCTGGCGCGGCGGGGCTGCGCGGTGCTGACCTACGACTACCGCGGCACGGGCGGCTCCCGGCAGAAATCGCTGATCGGCTATAAACAGCCGAGATCGTTGGTCGGCTTCAAGGCCTCGATGTCGGATTGGGCTGCGCTCGATGTCACCGCCGCGGTGGCCTGGATGCGCGGGCGCTACAAGAATCTGCCGCTCAACTACGTCGGCCATTCCTTCGGCGGCCACGCACTGGGACTTCTTCCCAACAACAGCGAGGTCTCGCGCGCGCTGTTGATCGCCGCCCAGGCTGGATACTGGAAGCTGATGGCCTCGCCGGAACGCTATCGCGTCTATGCCAAGCTGAATTTCGTCGGCACCCCCCTCACCCATCTTCTGGGCTATGCGCCGGGCTGGAGCGGTTTGGGCGAGGATCTGCCCAAGGGCGTGTTTCTGGAATGGGTCCGCTGGGCCATGAGCAAACGCTATCTGTTCGACGATCCCAAGCTCAAGGCGCTGGAGAATTTCCCTGAATATCGCGGCGCGACGCGCGCGCTGTGCCTTTCCGACGATCCCTGGGCGACGCGGCCGGCCGTCGAACTTCTGTGTTCGGGATTTACTTCGACCCAGCCGGAAATCCTGACCATCACCCCCGCCGATGCCGGAGCAACCAAGATCGGCCATTTTGGTTTTTTTCGTCCCGAGCATCGCGACACGCTCTGGCGCGGCGCCGCGGAATGGATCCAGACCGCGGAGTAGGTTGAATGGCGCTGGTCTAATATCCGAGCGCAGGCATGATGTGGCTTGTTCAATTTTCAAAGAACTGGCCGTCATTCGACCCGTTGGCTCGCAGTGACGTCGACGGAGCCGCTCCACACATAACCCGTCATACCTCGCGCATGGGGGTATCCAGTACGCCGCGGCTTTTCGATTCCATCACTGATGCCTCGGAATACTGGAACGCCCGCTGGAGCCTGTCATCGGGCGGCGCTTCGCGCCGACCCCTTGGCGGGCGATGACGGTTGGAGATTCTATTTCAAACACGCCTTCGCGATCTCGCGGCGCGCTGCGCCCGAGTTGTGCATGAGCCTTTCGCCCAACAGAGGGCGTGGGGAATGCCGGGTGCCCGCTGCACCCGCAGCCTCGTGCGCAAAGTGTGATGGTGGCACACGAGTGTAGCCACCACAGGTCCACCGGATTCACCCGGCATTCCCACACGCAATGGTTTTA
>DASXJV010000340.1:0-5068 GCA_036497205.1 Bradyrhizobium sp. | reverse complement strand
GTCTCGAACTTCGGCGCATATTGGTCGAACAGCGCGCGCACATAGGCCTGTGGCATCGCCGACAGTTTCGCGGCGCCTAACAACATCAATCGCAGGCTCGCGCCGTGCCGGTCGTCGGGATCGGCGTCTCGCGCTTTCAGAAACGCCGCGATCGCAGCGTCGCGCTCGCCGAGTTGTTCGCGAATTTCTCCCAGCGTAAACCAGGAGGAGGCAAAGCCGGGCGCAATCTCGATGGCCTGCGCGAGCAGATCGGCGGCAGCGACGAGATCGCCTTTCAGCTGCAGATCGCGCGCAAAATCGAACCGGCGGTCGGCAACCAGATCGCCGGAGGACAGGAATAATCGCGCGGGCATGGCTACACATTCATCATTGCCGGACGCCTGTCCTCGATTCGATCGGGGATGATCCGGCAATCCATCAGATCAGATTCTTTCGGAAGATGGATGCGCGGGTCAAGCCCGCGCATGACGGGTAAAAATCGTCGCAGTACCCCCTATATAACCGAGATGCGTCCGCAAGACATCCTGATACCCGTTGCCGCCGGGCTGTGCTGCAAGCCCGGCGGCTTCCACATCGATCCGGTGCGGCCGGTCGAGCGCGCCGTGATCACCCACGGCCATTCCGACCACGCCCGGCCCGGCCATGGCGCGGTGCTGGCGACCCAGGAAACCCTCGATATGATGCGGCTGCGTTACGGAGATAATTTCGCTGGCAGCACGCAGGCCATCGCCTATGGCGAGAAGATCAAGCTCGGCGGCGTCACCATCAAATTTCACCCCGCAGGCCATGTGCTGGGCTCTGCGCAGATCGCGGTCTCCTGTGACGGCACCTGCATCGTCGCCTCCGGCGACTACAAGGACGCTCCTGACCCCACCTGCGCGCCGTTCGAAGTGGTTCGTTGCGATGTCTTCATCACCGAGGCTACGTTTGGGCTGCCGGTGTTTCGTCACGGCAATGCGGCGGACGAAATCAACAAGCTGCTGGCGTCCGTGGCACTGTTTCCGGAGCGGGCGCATCTGGTCGGCGCCTATTCGCTCGGCAAGGCGCAGCGCGTGATCGCCCTGTTACGTGCTGCCGGCTACGACGCGCCGATCTATCTGCACGGCGCGATGGAAAAGATTACGCGCTACTATGAAAGCCGCGGCGTGGCGCTCGGCGACCTGCGCATGGTTAAAGGCATGAAGAAGGCCGATCTCGCCGGCACCATCACGCTGGCGCCGCCATCGGCCACCTCGGACATCTGGACTCGGCGGTTTCCCGATCCGGTCACGGCGTTTGCGTCGGGCTGGATGCGGGTGCGCGCCCGCGCCCGGCAACGCGGCATCGAATTGCCGCTGGTGATTTCGGACCACGCCGACTGGAACGGACTGACCGGGACCATTGACGCCACCGGCGCGGACGAGGTCTGGGTCACCCACGGCCAGGAAGACGCGCTGGTGCATTGGTGCACGGCCAGGGGCCTGACCGCGCGACCGCTCGATCTGGTTGGTTACGGCGATGAGGATGAAAGCGATCCGGTGCCGGCCGGCGAGGACGCCGAGGCATGAACCGGTTCGCCAAACTGCTCGATCGCCTCGCCTATGAGCCCGGCCGCAACAACAAGCTGCGGCTATTGACCTCCTATTTTCGTGAGGTCGAAGACCCCGATCGCGGCTACGCGCTGGCGGCGCTCACCGGCGCGCTGTCGTTCAAGCATGCCAAGCCAGGACTGATCCGCGACCTGATCGCGGCGCGCACCGATCCGGTGCTGTTCGCATTGTCGCATGATTACGTCGGCGACCTGTCGGAGACGGTTGCGCTGATGTGGCCGAAGGAAGCGACCAATCGCAAAGCATCTTTGCTGGAGCGCAATGGTCATGATGACCAACAGCTCCACAACAACCCGCCTCCGCCCACCCTCACCGAAGTCGTCACCACGCTTCGCACCCTCGGCAAGACTGAACTTCCAAAGCAGCTCACGCGCTGGCTCGACGAGTTGGACGAGACCGGCCGCTGGGCGCTGTTGAAACTGGTCACCGGCGCGATGCGGATCGGTATTTCGGCGCGGCTGGCGAAGACCGCCGTGGCGGAGCTTGGCGACAAGGACCCGCACGAGATCGAACTGATGTGGCCCGGGCTTGCCCCGCCCTACCTCGATCTGTTCGCGTGGCTGGAGGGCCGCGCGGAAAAGCCGGTTAACCTCGATCCCGCGCCGTTCCGCCCCGTGATGCTGGCGCATGCGATCGAGAATACCGATTTTGCAAATCTCGATGCCGGCGATTTCATCGCGGAATGGAAATGGGACGGCATTCGGGTGCAGGCGGTCTCCGGCCGTGACGCGCGCGGCAACATGCTGGCACGACTCTATTCGCGCAGCGGCGAAGACATCACCAAAAGCTTTCCCGACCTGCTGCCGTCGCTGCATTTGCCGGGCGCCATCGATGGCGAGTTGCTGGTGGTTCGCGATGGCCGCGTGCAGAGTTTTAACGTTCTGCAGCAACGCCTGAACCGCAAGGTCGTCTCACCGAAACTGATGAAGGAATATCCGATACACCTGCGCGCCTACGATCTGCTCGGCGAGGGCGAAAATGATCTGCGCGTGCTGCCATTTTCCGAACGCCGCGCTCGACTTGAGGCCTTCGTTGCAAAGCTCGACGATCCCAAGATCGACCTGTCGCCGACGATTCCGTTCGACAGCTGGAACGCGCTCACCGCAGCACGAACCGATCCCGCAAGCGCAGGCGCAGGCGAAGATGCCGAGGCGGTCGAAGGCGTGATGCTGAAGCGCCGCGACGCGCTGTATTTGCCGGGCCGCCCGAAAGGACAATGGTGGAAATGGAAGCGCGACCCGCACATCATCGATGCCGTGCTGATGTACGCGCAACGCGGCCACGGCAAGCGCTCGTCGTATTATTCGGACTATACGTTCGGGGTCTGGACCTCAGGCGAGGATGGCGAGCAACTGGTACCGGTCGGCAAGGCCTATTTCGGCTTCACCGACGAGGAACTATTGCAAATCGATCGCTTCGTCCGCCGCAACACGACCGAAAAATTCGGACCGGTGCGGCACGTGGTGCATGAGCCGGATCAGGGCTTGGTGCTGGAAGTCGCCTTCGAGGGCTTGCAACGCTCGCCGCGGCACAAGTCCGGCGTTGCGATGCGGTTTCCGCGCATCAACCGGCTGCGCTGGGACAAACCGCCGCGGGAGGCCGACCGGCTGGAGACGCTGGAGCGGATGTTGAAAACCGACGCAACGATTCGAGCGTAGCGTTTTCCCGCGAAAGCCTGCCCCGGACGCGATCCCAAGTGGACACCGGTTTGCATGAAGAAAACGCGTCAAAAGTGGAAAAAGGCGGCGGCCGGTGGCCATTGACGCCGACAGGCGGGTTCCCCATCTGCCTTCCACCATACTATAATGCGCAGCCGAGTCGGCGCGGGAGACCATCAATGCCCAATGACACCCGAGAATTGCCGGCAGCCAACGACGGCCTCTATCGTTTTCTCGGCGGCTCGCCGCTGGCGGTGGCGTTTCGGCTGATCCTGCTGTCAATTTTGGTTGGCGTGGTGCTCGCTGCCATCGGCTTCGATCCCTGGAATATCGTCAACAGCATCCGGCTGTTGTTTCAGCGGCTCTGGGATCTCGGCTTTGACGCCATCAACTGGTTGTGGCGCTACTTCCTGCTCGGTGCCGTGATCGTGATACCGGTCTGGCTGCTGTCGCGGATGTTCGGCGCGCCGCGCGGGCGATAGCGGTCGCGCGCAGGCAATTTGTTAGTTCCCGCATCCAAGGTTACGACCGCGCAGGTCTTCGCCATCGCTGGACCGGCGATGGTTGCGAATCTCACCACACCTTTAATCGGAATCGTCTCGACCATCGCGATCGGACGGCTGGGCGATGCGACGCTGCTCGGCGGCGTCGCCATCGCGTCCGTCATCTTCGATTGTCTGTTCTGGCTGTTCGGGTTCCTGCGCATGAGCACGCTGGCCTTTACGGCTCAGGCCCTTGGCGCGGGTGAGGCGCAGGAATTGCGCGCGCTGCTCGTACGGGGTCTTGTCGTCGCGGCGCTGATCGGCGCGGGTCTCATTCTGCTGCAAATACCGCTCGCAGCGATTTTGTTGGGAGCGATGGGCAGCAGCGAAGGCGTCACCCGCGCTGCGAAGATCCACTTCACCATCCGTATCTGGTCCGCACCGCTGGTACTGGCCAATTATGTCGTGCTCGGCTGGCTGATCGGACAGGCGCGCGCAAAGCTCGCGCTTACCGTGCAGATTGCGATCAACGTCATCAATATGGCGACGACGGTGCTGCTGGTGTTGGTGCTGGATGCTGGAATTACCGGCGCGGCGATTGCCGCCGTCGTCGCGGAAGCGGCCGGGCTCGTGCTCGGCGTCTTGATCGCACGACACCTCACCCATGGAAAACCTACTGTGTCACGCGCGGCGCTGCTCGATCGTGCCAAGCTTATGCGCATGCTGACCGTCAACCGCGATATCATGATCCGCACCGCCGCACTGATATCGGCATTCCTGTTCTTCACAGCCCAGGGCGCGCGCGCCGGCGACGTGACGCTCGCTGCCAACGCCGTCCTCAACAACTTCCTTTTGATCAGCGCCTTCTTTCTTGACGGGCTCGCCAATGCCGCCGAGCAACTCTGCGGCCGCGCCTATGGCGCGCGCGACCGCGTCGTCTTCTCAAGCGCAGTCCGGCTGGTGATCCTGTGGGGATTCGGCTTTGCGCTGGCGGTGGCCGCCGTTTTCGCGCTGCTCGGCCCAATGCTCATCGATATCATGACCGCGAGCGAAGACGTTCGCCACAGCGCGCGTGATTTTTTGTGGTTCGTGGTGCTGGCCCCGATGCTCGGTGTCTTTGCCTTCGCCTATGACGGCATCTTCATCGGTGCGACCTGGGCGCGCGACATGCGCAACCTGATGGTGCTTTCATTGCTGTTTTTTCTCGCCGCGTGGCTGGCGCTGCGGTCGTTCGGCAATGCCGGCCTGTGGAGTGCCCTGCTGGTCCATTATGCCGCGCGCGGCGGCTTGCAGGCGCTGCGATATCCGGCACTCTTGAACGCCTCGTTTGCTTCGAGGT
>DASXJV010000339.1:0-10532 GCA_036497205.1 Bradyrhizobium sp. | reverse complement strand
AGACCTTCGAGCAGCACTTTCGACGTGAAATCGCGCTCCGGCAACGCTTCTGATGATGCGACGCGAATGATTGTCTTGAAGCTTTCGAGCGTAGAGCATTCCACTTGCATGCGCGCGGGCCGGTCGGCTCTCGCCCACACTACCGCAGAGCCGGCGGACACATCGCCCGACGCAAGCCCGTTGGCGATTTGTGGACGATCTGCGACGCGGCTGAGATAGGGCCTGGCGAGACCTCCTAGTCCAGCGAGCGCGACCGTGGATGCTGAGCGGACCAGTAAATGACGTCTGGTCAGCCCTTGCTTCGCGCGTACCGCAATCGCCATTCCGGGACCCTCGTCGAATCACGACGAAGGTTGCCCGCTCAACTTGACTCCGAGCCGACGGTTTTACGACAGGCGGATGACTCAAGGATTTGTGAGGCGCGCTGCTGGCGATCCCCGCTACGCGGAACCCAATTCCGCTACCGCTTCCAGTTGCAGATGCCGCCCGATTTGCACGGCCAGACCTGAATCCGCGTATCGAACGCTTGCGCGTCGAGCGGATTGCCGTGTCGCCGCGCCAGCTTCGTTCGAGCCGCGCCGCGTGGTTTCTCCGCGCGCATATGCACAAGCCCGGTCTTGTGAATGACGACTCCGGTCTTGTGAGTGACGACTTTGGGCTCGGCTTTCGATTCCGCGCTTGCCTGCGCGCCCTCGCTTCCGCGATCGGTTCTTGCTTCGACCTGAACCGGCACGAATTGCGAGGCAGGCCCAAGCCGCTTCGGCGAAAGCACGGCCTCGGAAAGGTCGAGGCCGAGGAACTCGTCCGGACGGTACTCATCCGCCATTGCCAGACCGCTCGATGCCAGCAGCGTCGCGCAAATGATGGCGGCGAAAACATTTTTCAGGACCATTCGAGTTCTCCTGAAATACTCAAAGAGGGAACAGTGGCACATTTAAGAAGCGGGCTGCGCAATTCCAGCTGATGTTGCCCGCAAGGTTAACGCGTCTACCCCGGCTTCGAAAAGCCTCGTGGAGCAAGCGCCGATCCAAGGCCGGTGGAACCGTTGTCATCGGGGAACGTTCTGCTTTCTGGATCTTGAGAAGGACGTCTTTCGTTGGAGACAAGGAATGATTTATCGCGTCGCGGCAGCAGTTTTCGCAGGGTGCTTGGTTGTGGGGGCTGCGGCCGCACAATCAACCACACCATCGGGCGATAAGCCGGAGACGAGTTGTACCACTTCGTCGCCTGCGACCACGGGAAGCGCGGACGAAAAAAAATCGAATTCCATGGAGATGGAAAAGAGCGCGATCCTGCCCGATGCCGGTGGCACAAATTCGGCCGCGCCCACAGTGCAGAGAGACGGCAAGTCGATGGAAGTCCGCCCGGATTGCCCGCCGGAGCCGAAACCGAAGTAACGTCACAGCCATCGAATTAGTCAGAGAGCCGCGGAGTCGCTCCGCGGGCGGCAGGCCATGATGGGCGCTACGGGCTCACTCTATGACGATGCGCGGCGCCGGTCTGCTCGCCGTGCCGGCGGCGATCGCCGTCCAAATTTCACGTGCGATGCCGATATAATGCCTCGCATGCACGCTGTCGGGCTCAATCGCGACAATCGGGCGTCCGTCGTCGGATGTTTCGCGAATGTGTAAGTCGAGTGGGATCTCGCCGAGAAACGGGTTCAATGGGAAGCTGGAGAGTTATCTGAGGGAGTACTGAGGGGCGCCCCAGTGGAGCGGGTATGTAGCAACTGCATGCCAATGTCAGCAATCGCGGACAAGCACCAAACTGGGCTAGTGAATAGTCTTGGCAGAACGGTATCGCCTATCTGAAGACGCTGTCGAATAGCGCGACGAGAGGCGGTAAGGAGCCACGTCATGACATCCATTTCGCAAACCGCCGGGGCGATCGCGTTGATCCTGCTCTTTACTGCGGACGTTGCCCATACCGATGGAGCGGGCGACCCCACAGCCGTTAGCTCCCGGGAGGGGGAATATCTCGATAAGGACGGCAAGCCGACCTTTAAGATCGCCAATGATGGCACCGTCGACTGGTACACCTATGTCGGATATTTGAGGTACGGTGCCAACTGCCTGCAATGCCACGGGCTCGACGGGCTCGGTTCAAGCTATGCTCCATCGCTGGTCCATTCTTTGAAATCGCTGAGCTACGCCGACTTCGTTTCGACCGTCGTGGCCGGCAAGAAGGACGTCAACACCGCGCAGGAGCAGGTGATGCCGTCCTTCGGCACGAACAGGAATGTGATGTGCTACATTGATCCGATCTATGTCTATCTGCGAGCCCGATCTGATGGAGCGCTCAGCCGTCAGCGTCCGGAAAAGCACGAGCCCAAGACGGATGCGTTCACGAAAGCTGAGGACTCTTGCATGGGCTGACCCGGGTGTTACTCCGCTCGCGCAATGGCGTTCAAGGCCCTCAAGCCAGCTTGATGTCTAACCTCGGCCGCAAACTCGTCTGCTTGCAGCGCCCACGGTGCAGCGTGAAGGCAAGTCGATGGAAGTCCGCCCGGATTGCCCGCCCGAGCCCAAACCGAAGTAACCTCACAGCCAAATCGAATTAGTCAGAGAGCCGCGGATTCGCTCCGCGGGCGGCAGGCCGCGATGGGCCGCCACGGGCTCACTCTATGACGATGCGTGGTGCCGGTCTGCTCGCCGTGCCGGCGACGATCGCCGTCCAAATTTCGCGTGCGATGCCGATATAATGCCTCGCATGTACGCTGTCGGGCTCGATCGCAACAATCGGGCGTCCGTCGTCCGATGTCTCGCGAATGTGCAAGTCGAGTGGGATCTCGCCGAGAAATGGAATTCCGCGCATTTCGGCCTCCAGCCGGGCGCCGCCGTGACCGAAGATCGGCGTGACATGATTGCAGGTCGGGCAACAAAAGCTCGACATGTTTTCGATCAATCCCAAGAGCGGTATGTTCACTTTCTGGAACATGGCGATGCCGCGCCGCGCATCGATCAACGCGATGTCCTGCGGCGTCGAGACAATAATCGCGCCGGTGAGCGGCGCCTGCTGCGCCATGGTGAGCTGCGCGTCGCCAGTGCCAGGCGGCAGATCGACGACAAGAATATCGAGATCGCCCCACGCCACTTCGCGCAGCATTTGTGTGATGGCCGAGATCACCATCGGCCCACGCCAGATCATGGCGAGGTCTTCCTCGACCAGAAAGCCAATCGACATCACCTTGACGCCAAAGCGCTCCATTGGTTCAAGCATGCGCGGGCCCACCAGACGCGGTTTGCCGCGCAGACCAAACAATTTCGGCTGCGAAGGACCGTAAATGTCGGCGTCGAGGATGCCGGTTTTCAGTCCCATCGCAGCAAAGCCGAGCGCAAGATTGCATGAGGTGGTAGATTTGCCGACGCCTCCCTTGCCGGAGGCGACTGCGATGACGTGCTTCACGCCGGGAATACCGGCCGCTTTCGAGGTCGCGCGCGCTTTCGGTTCTGGATGAATGGCGGACACGACGTGCTCCTCACGATCCTAGCGGATCGCCTTTCTTCGCATCGCGCGCGCGCAAATAATCCTCGGTGGACATGACGGGCGGGCGCTGCGGTGCCGCATGCGGGTCGAAGCTCTCGTTCACCACCGCTTCGACGCGGCAATCCGCGCACATCTTGATCACCTCGATGCGCTTGGCGTTGGCGCCCTGGAACATCCAGTGCTTCTCGCCGAGCTTGGCGAGCACGCGGTCGATCGAGCTTTTGGTGCCGAAGGGCTTGCCGCAGGCAACGCAATGGAACGGCTCTTCTTCCTTCAGCACGCGCAGCGGCGCGTCCCATGCCTTGAAATCGAGGCGCGGCTCAAGCGTGATGACCTTCTCCGGACAGGTCGATTCGCAAAGCCCGCATTGCACGCAAAGGCTTTCGGTAAAGCGCAGCATCGCGCGGTCGGGATTATCTGAAAGCGCCCCCGTTGGGCAGGCGGTGACACAGGCATGGCAGAGCGTGCAGCCCTCGACGTTGAGTTTCACGCCGCCAAACGGTGCGCCTGGCACCAGCGGCACGATATCGACTGGCGCGGGGGCGGCGAGATGGAGTTCGCGAAACGTGGTCTCAAGCACGCTGCGCTTCGCACCGCGCGGGACAAAGCCGGCGGGCCTTTGCGTCGCGACGCCGACAGGCGCTGCGCCGAGCATGTCGCGTAACTGGTCCGGATCGTCGGTCTCGATGATGCGCACGAGACCTGTGCCGAAGCCGAGCGCCGAAATAATGCTGTCCGACATCTCGACCGCCTGGCGAAGTCCTGAAATGTCGTGCCTCGGCCTGGCACGCGTCACGATTGCGATGCCGCTGCCGCCATAGGCAAAGACTGCCGCGATGATCTCCGGTCCGAGCTGCGTCACTTCGTTGACGCGCAGCGGAAGCACGTTCGCCGGCAAGCCGGCGCCGAACCGCGCCAAAGCGTCGATGATTTCCTCACCGTGCTCGCCATCGTGAAATAACACCACGGCGTCGCTGCCGTCAGCCTTGCGGTGGGTCTGCAATAGCGTGCGCAACCGCCGCATCAGCGCGTCCGCGCTCGGCAGCGAATACGATGCCGCGCCCGTCGGACATACCGACGCGCACGAGCCGCAGCCCGCGCATACATTGGCGTCGATGACGACCGAATTCCCGTTCGGCGTGATCGCACCGGTCGGACACCGATCGAGACAGCGCGTGCATCCGGTGATGCCGGAGCGCGAATGGGCGCAGAGCGACTCTTCAAAGTGAATAAAGCGCGGCTTGTCGAACGTGCCCACCAGACCGCCCGCATCCGCGATCGCGCGCTCGACAGCGGCCCGGTCGCGCGGATCGGCCCGCAGATATCCCGGACGCAATTCGTGCGCGGGGAACATCGGAACTCCGCCGCTGAGATCGAGGATCAGATCGCAGGTCGAAATTGCGCCATCGCGCGAAGGCCCGAACACGAGCTTCGCACGTGAGGAGGGCAATGGCAGCGCGTAGTCGTCGATCGCAAGCTCAAACCGGCCGAGATGTCCGCGGGCATTGCGGATCGTGCCCTTGAGAACCGGAAACTCGTTCGTCCTGCGAGGCGTCACGTCACCGGGCTTTGTGAGAAGCACGGTGATGTCGAGACGGTCCGCAAGACGCTGTGCAGCCTCGATTGCGATCTCGTCGCGGCCATAGACAAGCGCGACGCCGCTGCTTTCGAGCGTCACCAGCGAAATCGGCGGCATGTCTTCGCCTGCCGCGGCAATCAATGCCGCGGCTTTCGGGCCGGCCGCGGCCGCGTCATTAGACCAGCCGCCGGTCTCGCGAATGTTGACAAAGGTGAGCTGAGGTTGCGGGAAATTCTCCGCGACTTCCTTGAACAGCGGGGCTTCCTGAGTGCAGGCGACGGTGACGGGCGCGCCGTCGGCAAGGGCTTCCTTGAACCGCTCAAGCTCGAGGCCGCAGAGCTGGTTCGCTTGCGTGATCCTTGCCGTGCAGCCGCGACCGATCGCCTGCGCGTCGAGCGGCATGGTCTTCTCGCAACTGCAGATCAGGAGATGAGAGGACGTTGCACTCATTGCGAATTACCCTGAATCGGCGCGCCGAACGGACCGTTGCTCCGTTCTACGGTTCCGCGGTACTTGCTAAGATGAAAATTTGCAAGGTCAAGGCCCGCTCGCCTCATGACCTTGACCGGGATAGCATACACCAGCGGATTGCAAAGCAACTAAGGATGAATTCTTCGATGCCGTCGCGTCTTGCGGACCTGGAGCAGACACTCGATCTGCCCCCAGGCTACACCCTGGTTCCGTTGCGTGAATTTGGCGATGCGTTCGTTCACGGCTGCGCGATCGCGTCTGATGCAGGCGCGGGAACACTGGTCTGGGTGCGGCGCTACGATCTGGTGGAGTTCGCCGTGGTTCTGGAGCCCGACGAGCCGCTGGTGTCGGCGCGCCGGGCATTCTTTGCCGGCATGAACGCTGTGGCAGACGCGATTGCCGCCCATTGCCCGCCCGAGCGAGAAGTCAGTTTCGGCTGGCCTGACGCGATTCTGTTCGATGGCGGGCTGCTTGGTGGCGCGCGGCTCGGCTGGCCAACAGATTGCGCCGAGGGCGAGGTTCCTGCGTGGCTGGTGCTCGGCGTCATCCTGCGCGCCGCGGATATGGCCCATGTCGAAGAGGTGCAGGCCGCGGCCGGCGTTTCCCTGTTGAGCGAAGGCTTCGAGATGATCGACACCGACGCGATCATCGGCAGCTTCGCCCGTCATCTCATGACCGCGTTCGACCGATGGAACGAGCGCGGGTTCGAGGCGATCGCACGGGACTATCTGGAGCGGCTTCCCAGGGGGACGGCGGGCGAGCGCCGAAGCATCGACCTCAACGGCGACCTTCTGGTGGGCCGGCCCGCCAGTAGCGCGCCACCCGACCGGACCAGCCTTGTGGATGCGCTCGCCAAGACGGCTTGGTATGATCCGCAAGCGCGCGGTCCGAAACTCGGATGAGGCGGACATGTTGAAGTTCCCGCGGACCATCAGGCTCGACCCATCGGATACGTTTGTTTTCGAGCGGGCGGCGGAACCCGGAGAATGGGCCGTTTCCGGCGCTTTTGTGTTCTGGAACCAGGACCCGGCCAGCCTGGGCCAGAAGCAGCGCGTGGCGCTGCGTTCGGGCTTTCTCGGCATCGACAGCCTCGGCTGGTCCACGCTAGCTATCGTCACCGAGGCGACGGAGGCGGACCGGCAAGCCATGGTCGGGCGCCTCGCAAGTCAATTGCTCGAGAAATTCGGCGCGCCCGATCTTGCGGCCGCGCGTCTTGCCGCCGAAGAAGAGGTCGCGTTTGCGGCTTCGTTGTGCGACCACCCGCCTCAGACCTTGCTCGCCGTGCAGCGCAGCGTTGAAAGCGGCGAAATCCGCGAGCGCTTTCGCACGCTGAAGCCGCGCGAAGCCGCGGCAAATGCCGATCGGTTGCATGCGCATACCCGCGCCTTCACCTTTCATGAGGTCGAAGGCGACATTGAACCCGCCGAAGAGGTGGACCTTCTCGGAATGATCAAGACTGACCGCATGACGACGGATCGCACATGAGAGAATTCTGGGTCGCCTCGGGCCATCACCTCACGCGCCGCGCCGATCATGGCGGGCTCGTGGCGACGCCCGAACTGATCATGGCCTATTTGGCCCGGCCTGAATTGATGCCGCCGGCCGACGCCTGCGAGGCCGAACACAATCTGCACGCAAGCCTGTTGGCGGACCCTCTCCGTCCGGTCTCAAAGGCGGACATCGCCGCTCTCGCCGACGCCGATGCGCGCGAGAACTGGACTTTCATGATGGCCTTCCGCGACCGGCTGATCGCTGCGCCATCGCTTGAAGCCGTGTATGTGACCTTGGCCCGCAAAGGGGCCGGCGATCTGCCGCCGATCTTCCTGTCCCAGCTCTGCCATCTGATCTTGCGCAATGCGCTGGAGGGTTGCGACGATCCTTACACGCTGCGTGCGGCCGAGCTGTTCTATCGCAGCCAACTGGCCACCGTCCACGACGGTGCGCTGCTGTTGGCCGATGCGGAAGTCATCGAGGCGCAGCAACACGCGCAACACGACATGCATTCCTCGCCACTCGCGGCCATGCTCCAGCCGAAGGCGTTTGGTGAGATGGATGTGATGGACGACGAAAACGCCTGGACTTACTGGTCGCGCTCGGACGCGCATGCGATGGTGATGAACATCGGCGGCAATCCGAAGGCGCGTGCCGGGTTGTGCAGGGTCATCGAACGATGGGTTGCCCATCTGCTGGGCGTTGCCGTCAATGTGGAAACGGTCGCTTCGATCGAAGACCGCGACTGGCGTTGGTTCATAGGCCTCGACAGCGAGGGCACCCGGATCGGCAACGCCTTGTGGAACGGCGCCGCGCCGGAAGGCAATGCCGCGGAGCGCATCGTTGCCTTGATGCGTTTGAACATCGAGGACGCTCGGCTGGTGGATGAGCGCGTCGGCACCAGGCCGGTCTATCTCATTCTGGCGATGGGCGCAGACAAGGTGGTGCACCTGAAGCCGCAAAATCTGGTCGCAGGGCTACCGCTCGCGTCGTCAGCGAATGTTGCATGATCAACCGGCGAAAGGAGGATCGACCATGGCAATGACCGAGTCGTCCCGCGAAGTCGGTGTGGTTTTGCGCCGCCGTACCATCGATAATCCATGGATCGATCATATGTGGTCGCCGATCATGGTTCTCGACGAAGTGCCCGCGACTGCACAGTGGACCGTGCTGTCCACGGAGGCCGATGCAACGATTTACTACGCAGGCTCCGCGAGCATCGATCTGTTCAGCTCGGACACAGCGAATTACCGCGACAATCTGGCCGATGGCGAACCGCGCATCTGGGTCGCGCTGCGGCGTCAGGATGGCGGCCCCGAACTCGAACTGACAAAGGTAACGGCCGACCCAACCGAAGGCGAGGCGCTGTTTGAAAGCGGTTGTGATGTGATCGGTACCGTTCCGATGCCGGCTGAAATCGCGTCCTGGGTCGCAGCCTTTGTCGATCAATTCCACGTCGAGCGCATATTCCACAAACGCAAGCGGGACCGCGCGGGCGGCGACCGCCAGCGAGCGCCGGGTGGCTTCCCGGATGAAGGAACAGGCCGCACATGAGTGGTCCGGACCAGGGCGACGAAGAGAAGAGCTTTCTTGCGCGATGGTCGCAGCGCAAGCGCGAGGCGAAGCAGCCGGAGCATGAAGCGCCGGTTGCCGACGCCGATGTGCCGTCCAAGCCGGTTGCCGAAGACGATGCCGCGCCGGAGTTCGATCCCTCCACCCTGCCAAAGCTGGAGGACGTGACGGAAACGACCGATATCACCGGGTTTCTCCGCAAAGGCGTTCCCGAACAGCTGCGCAACGCGGCGTTACGGAAATCCTGGGCCCTGGATCCCGCGATCCGCAATTACGTCAATCCCGCGCTTGAATATGCCTATGACTGGAACACGCCGGGAGGCGTGCCGGGAAGCAGCGAGATCGGAGCTGGCATGGATGTCGCCCGGCTGGTTTCGCAGATCATGGGCAGCGGCGAATCGGCGATAGAGCCTTCGACACCGGCCGCCGATCCCAGAAAAGAACCAGCGAGCGATTCCGCACAATTCCGTCAAAGTATTGCCACGCAAGAATTGGAACCGGACTTGCCGACCCAAGCTATGAGATTGGGCAATGAAACGACTGCGATAGCACAGGAGAATACCAGTGAAGGCGTCTGCGTCGGTGGCGAGCAGCCAACGGATTTTGACAGGACCGGTTCTGTTGCACCGCAGCAGACAGTGCGACGCCATGGCTCTGCGAAACCGATTGATTAGACAAAAGTTTTTTGAGATATGGGCAAAGCCTATGTTACAGATTTACCCTTAGAACAGTTCTAGCTCTAGACTAGATGCCCGATTAATGGGCACGGCGGCGGGGGGAGAAATCGGTCGCACCATGCGTGACGCCGGTTTGGAAGAGGCAATCAAGGCAGCAGGTGGTGTCGCGTCGCTGGCGCGAGCAATCGGCATTGCGCAGCCTTCGGTTTCAGCGTGGTCGTGCATTCCGGCAGAGCGGGTTGTCGCCATCGAGTCGCTGACGCGGGTGCATCGTTTCATTCTTCGCCCCGATCTCTACGGGCAACCCGAGGATCAGGTGTCAGCAAAATCCGAAGTCGACGAGATCGATCAGCTTCGCGCCGCGGAATACCGTTTGTTATCCTTGCTGCTCGGCAAGGCGCCCGACGCGGATACGCTTTTGCGGGTCGCCGCGTTGAAGGGCGATGCGTCCGATCTCGGCATGGCGCATATCGAACTTGCGGCAGTTGCGGCGGCGGTGGATGACCACGCTGTCAGCAAGGAGTTCTTCGATCTGTTCATCGGGCTCGGCCGGGGCGACTTGCTTCCCTATGCCTCGTATTATATGACCGGCTTTCTTCACGAGCGCCCGCTTGCGCGTGTCCGCGAAGACCTGGATGTGCTCGGAATCGAGCGCGCAGGCTCGTCGCGGGAGCCGGAAGATCACATCGCGACGTTGCTTGAGGTCATGGCGGGCCTCGCGCGTGGAGACTTCGAAGCTGACTTCAGCGAACAGGCGCGATTCTTCGAGCGGCATCTCAAGCCGTGGGCTGCGCGGATGTTTGCCGACCTCGAGATATCCGGGTCGGCTAACTTCTACCGTGCCGTCGGCCGTGTCGGCCGTGTCTTTATGGAACTGGAATCCGAGGCCTTTACGCTGTCCGAGTGACACTGAGGCAACCCTGAGATTGACGTGGAGGAGATCACCATGAGCAGGCCATCCGAACGCAAAGTGCCCGCCCACGAAGGCAAATCGCGAGCAGCGGCAGGCGTGGACCGGCGCCACTTCTTCCTGATGGGCGGATCGGCGGTGGCCGCGGCTGCGGTCGTGCCGCTGGCGAGCGAGGCTGAAGCAGATGAATCGCAGGCTGAGCGCATCAAGGCTCGCTACAAGGAATCCGATCACGTCAAGAACTACTATCGCGTCAACCGCTATTGATGGGACCACGCACATGTTGATGAAGCGAAGAGATGGATCCGCAGGCCGGGCGCGTTTGCAGGGTATCGCCGCCGGCTTG
>DASXJV010000338.1:0-6982 GCA_036497205.1 Bradyrhizobium sp. | reverse complement strand
CGAACACCTTGGTTTCGCCCAGCACGCCATGAATTAGGGCGACCGCGATTGCGGCGAGGCCCGAGCATTGCAGCAAGAGATCGCGCATCGGACGACACCTCCATACAGTACTGTATGGTCAATAGGACGCGCGCTGGCGGTTGTCAATACAGTGGTGTATGGTGGATTGTCGCAGGAAGAAGAATGAACGATCAACTTTCCGCCAAGGACTGGCTCGATCAGGGCCTCAGGACGCTGGCCGAGAGCGGTTTTACGGCGCTGAAGGCTGAGCCCCTGGCGAAAGCGATGGGGGTGTCGCGCGGCAGCTTTTACTGGCATTTTGCCGACATCGGCGCGTTCCATGCCGCGATCCTCGACCATTGGCGCGAGGTCGCCGCCGAGCAGATCATTGCCAATGTCGAGGCGGCTTCCGATCACGACAACCCGTTGCCCCTGCTGTTGCGCCAGGCGTTCGGCGCCAGGCTGGCGCTCGAGAATGCGGTGCGTACCTGGGCGACGCTGGATCCCTTGGCTAGAGCCGCGGTGCAGGCGATCGACCGGCGCCGGCTGAGTTACGTGGAGAGCCTGCTCAGGGCTTCCGGGCTTTCACCCGATGTGGCCCGTGCGCGAGCGCAAATTCTCTATTGGGCTTTTCTCGGCTATGCGCTGTCGGACAAACCATTGCCGCGAGCGAGACAGGTGGCGGTGCTCGACGAACTGCTGCGGATGGCCTCGCGATAAAAGCCGCGCGGCTGCACGTTTTGATCGAATATGCTACAGGAGCGAAATACCAAGCCGGAGAATAGAGCATGACCTCCACGCCCGAACGCCTTGATGGCACCGTCGATCCAAAGCTTTTGGAAATTCTGGTCTGTCCGCTAACCAAGGGTCCGCTTGAATTCGACCCAGTACGGCAGGAGTTGATATCGCGCTCGGCAAAGCTCGCCTATCCGATCCGCGATGGCATCCCGATCATGTTGCCGGAGGAAGCACGGAAGATCGAGTGAGAGGGGCTTAGTCTCACTCCACACCTCAGTCGTCATACCCGCGGAAGGCGGGTATCCAGTACTCACCGCCCTCCATTACTCATTACTGTGATTACTGGATCATCCGCTTTCGCGGATGATGACGACAATGTCTATGGAATGGCCGTGCGCCTGTTACGTCGCCTACAACGCCTCGCCCTTCAGCAGCCGCGGCACCTCGCCCGATAACCCCGCGGCCTGGCGGATGAACAGGCTTTTCAGCGGCGGTGCGCGATCGACCAGCCCAAGCCCGATATCGCGCACGGTGCGCAGCAGCGTCGATTCATTGGAGAACAAAAGATTCAGCGAGTTGGTCGCAAGCCCCATCGCCATGGTGTCGAAGCGCCGCCAGCGCTGATAGCGATCGAGCACGTCGGCCTGCCCGGGATCCATGCCGAGCCGCGCCGCATCGACGATTACCTCGGCGAGTGCCGCGACATCCTTCAGACCCATGTTGAGCCCCTGCCCGGCGATCGGGTGAATCACATGCGCGGCGTCGCCGACCAGCGCCAGCCGTTCGCCGATGAACGAACGCGCGACAAAATATCCCAGGGGAAACGCGCGCGGCTTGTCGAGCGCCTTGATCTCACCGAGACGCAGACCAAAACGCTGCTCGAGCTCGCTGTGAAATTCATCCTCGCCAAGAGCGACGATGCGCGCAGCCTCGGCGCCCTTCTCGGTCCATACCAGCGACGAACGTTGTCCGGTCAGCGGCAGGATCGCGAACGGCCCGGCGGGCAGAAAATGTTCTTCGGCGCGGCCGTGATGATCGCGCTCGTGGCCGACGGTAACCACAATGCCGGATTGATCGTATTCCCAGCCATGGGTGGCGATCCCGGCACGCTCGCGCAATTTTGAGCGCGCGCCGTCGGCCGCCACCAGCAGGCTCGCCTCGATGACGTGGCCGTCAGCCAAGGTCACGTCGAGGCACTGGCTACCCGAATCGAATGTCGTCACCGCGATGGCGCGGAGATCGATACCCTCGGCTTCCGCGCGCTTGACCAGCGCATCGATCAGATGGCGATTCTCGACCATGTGCGCGAAAGGTTCACCCGGTTCGACATCTCCTGCAAAAGTGAGGAACACCGGACGGGTCGCGTCTTCCAGCCTGGAATCGGTGACGACCATGTCGAGGATCGGCTGCGCCTTCCCTGCGACTTGATCCCACACCCCGATTGCGTCGAACAGCCGGCGGCAGGCCGCGACAATCGCGGTAGCGCGCGGATCGCGGCTCGTCCGCGCCGCCAGCGCCGGATCGGCGACGATAATGGGAATATCGGCGCCAAGGCCCTGACGCAGCGCCAGGGCGAGCCCCAGCCCAGCAAACGCTCCGCCGCCGATGACAATGCTTCGCTGTGCCGACATGCCGTACCCTTACTCTTGTCACGCAACTGTGCTTGCCACTTGAGTATAGCTGGGCGAAACAGGTTCCCCAAGCACTCGTCATTCCCCGATGTGCCATTGCGCATCGGGAATGCGCCATCGAACTCGGGTTTACCCGAGTTCGGCAATATCATTGCTGCTAAACCACTCGACTCAACTGAAAGCGCGCCAATGTCCAAAGGCCTCATTGACCTGATTTCCATTCTCGATATCGAGCCGCTCGAGGTGAACCTGTTTCGTGGCAACAGCCCGAAGACGAGCTGGCAGCGGGTGTTCGGCGGGCAGGTGATCGGACAGGCGATGGTAGCGGCGTGCCGCACCGTCGAAGGCCGCCTGCCCCATTCGCTGCATTGCTATTTCATCCTGCCAGGCGATCCGCAGATTCCCATCATCTACGAGGTCGAACGGCTGCGCGACGGCAAGAGCTATTCGACCCGCCGTGTTACCGCGATCCAGCACGGCAATGCGATCTTCTCGATCATGGTGTCGTTTCATATCGAGGAACAAGGCTCGTTCGACCATCAGGACAAGATGCCGGACGTGCCGCCGCCGGAGAAACTCACCGCCGAAGAAGTTGCAAAACAGCCGATGTTCCGCGAGATGCCGGAATTCATCCGCCGCTACTATGAATCCGATCGTCCGATCGAATTGCGCCCGGTCGAACTCGGCCGCTATTTCGGCCAGAAGATCGAGGACGGCCGTATCCATGTCTGGATTCGCACCGCGTCGAAACTGCCAGACGATCCGGCGCTGCACATGTGCGCCTTGGCCTACGCGTCGGACTTCTCGCTACTCGACGCGGCGATGGCGCGTTACGGCAGGACGCTGTTCGACAAGCGCATGATGCCGGCGAGCCTCGACCATGCAATGTGGTTTCACCGGCCGTTCCGCGCCGACGAATGGCTGCTTTATGCCCAGGACTCGCCGAGCGCACGGGGCGGACGCGGCCTGACCCGCGGCATGATCTTCAAGCAGGACGGCACGCTGGTGGCTTCGGTCGCGCAGGAAGGCTCGCTTCGCGAGCGCAAGTGATCCCCGCTAATCCCCGCGAGTTCGCCTTAGGCTCTCTCGACAAGCGCGAACTGCAACACATACCAGCGATAGTACCATGCCATCATGGTTGGATAAGGACCCTGTTGCTTGCCTTCGGACGCCAAGAACCAGGATCGGTTCGACATTTCATCCTCTTAGGTTGTAGCAGGCGGGCAAGCCAACAAGCCCGCTGGCGATGAAACCGCATCTTGGCGGATTATTCCCGTGCCTGTACAGGGAGGCTAGCGAGCGGGGGGCGAGCCACGGCAATTGCTTTTACGCGCAAGCCTGCAACTTTTTGTGCCATTCGCACAGAAAGATGCCAGACTTGCTTTCGCGCAAATCCAGGCGCGATCGACCTTATCTGGAATCTGGGAAATGAAGGCCTGACCATGAAGCTCGTTGTTGCCATTATCAAACCATTCAAACTTGACGAGGTGCGCCAGGCACTCACCGCGATCGGCGTTAGCGGCATGACGGTAACCGAGGTCAAGGGTTACGGCCGCCAGAAGGGCCATACCGAAATCTACCGCGGCGCCGAATATGTCGTGAATTTTCTGCCGAAACTGCGAATCGAAATCGCGGTCTCATCAGACCTCGCCGACAAGGCAGTCGAAGTCATCACCTCCAGCGCGCGCACCGGCCAGATCGGCGACGGCAAGATATTCGTGACGCCGATCGATCACGCGTTGCGGATCCGGACCGGTGAAACCGACAGCGACGCGCTTTAAATTCTTTCCACTTCAGTTGCTCCCGCAATGGCGCCGGGCGTGCGATCCACAAAATCATAACAGGCTGGGAAAATACCATGGGGGCACTATCGTGTCGTGCAGCACAGCTGGCTGTACCGATTAGTCTTGCGACGATTTTCTCCTCACCGGCTTTTGCCGACATGTCCGATATCAGCACCGCTGATACCGGGTGGATGATCGTTGCGACGGCGCTGGTATTGATGATGACGATACCGGGTCTGGCGTTGTTCTATTCCGGCATGGTGCGCAAGAAAAACGTGCTGGCGACGATGGCGCAAAGCCTCGCAGCCGTAAGCATTATTTCAATTCTCTGGGTGGCGTTCGGTTATTCGCTGGCATTCGTCGGCGACGGCCCCTGGCTTGGGACGCTCGATCGCTGGTTTCTCGCCGGCATGACCATGGACGGCGTCAATCCTGCGGCGAAGACGATTCCGGAAGCGCTGTTTATGCTCTACCAGATGACCTTCGCGATCATCACCGTGGCCCTGGTGGCGGGCTCCGTCGCCGACCGGATGCGATTCTCGGCCTATCTCCTGTTTTCCATCGGCTGGTTTATGTTCGTCTACGTACCACTCGCACATTGGGTTTGGGGCAGCGGCTTCCTCGGCGCCATGGGCGTACTGGATTTTGCCGGTGGCCTCGTGGTGCAT
Organism: Bradyrhizobium sp.; assembly: GCA_036497205.1. Lineage (GTDB taxonomy): Bacteria > Pseudomonadota > Alphaproteobacteria > Rhizobiales > Xanthobacteraceae > Bradyrhizobium. The sequence continues at coordinate 2,161 of DASXJV010000338.1, read as the reverse complement.
CTCAGTGCCGGGGTCGGCGGCCTGGTTGCGGCCAAAGTGATCGGCCGGCGCCACGGCTATGGCACCGAAAATCTGTCGCCGTTCGATTTGCCGCTCGCAGTGATGGGCACGGGATTGCTGTGGGTCGGCTGGTTCGGCTTCAACGGCGGATCGGCTCTGGGCGCGAATTCGCGCGCTGTCATGGCGATCCTCGCTACCCATCTCGCGGCCTGTGCCGGGGCGCTGACCTGGGGCGCGATCGAATGGACGATCCGGCGCAAGCCTTCGGTGCTCGGCATGATTTCCGGCGCGGTCGCGGGCCTTGGAACGATTACGCCGGCCTCCGGATTCGTCGCGCCGTGGCATGGCATCGTCATCGGCGTAATCGCGGGCCTGGTGTGCTTCTGGGCCTGCACCTCGCTGAAGCACCGTTTCAACTACGACGATTCGCTCGATGTGTTCGGCGTCCACGGCATCGGCGGAATGACAGGGATCCTGCTGGCCGGGGTGTTTGCGACCGCTTCGATCGGCGGGACCTCCGGCCTGATCGAGGGCAATCCCCAGCAACTGCTGATCCAGTTCTACGGCGTCGCGGTCACCCTGGTATGGTCCGGCGGCGTGACGTATGTGCTGCTCAAGCTGGTGAGCATCTTCGTTCCGCTGCGGGTCTCACGGGAACACGAACTGGAAGGCCTCGACATTTCGCAGCACGGAGAGGCCTTACAGTAGATTCCTCACCGCAATACCTTTTTCCTGCCCTTCCCGTGAGCACGATTATGTCGGAAGCCTGTCATGCTTGCGTTTTGGGCAGGCGTGACTAGCCTTTGGGCGCGACCGAATAGCGCAGGTTGGACCAATTCCCGCAAAGCGCGAAAAGGTCCGCATTCATAGGCCGTTAGAGAATGCGCAGCATCTGGCACGGCATTTGATTCTACGAGTGCTGGCTGTGCCCGCGTAGTGAACTTCTCCGCGTGGTGAACCTCAGTCGAGAACGCCCGGTTGCGTCTGGACCGGGCCCAAGCGGGGATAGGACCCATGAAAATTGTTATGGCAATCATCAAGCCATTCAAGCTTGAAGAAGTCCGCGATGCCCTGACCGCCATTGGCGTTCACGGTCTCACGGTGACGGAAGTCAAGGGATATGGCCGGCAGAAGGGCCATACGGAAATCTATCGCGGTGCTGAATACGCGGTGAGCTTCCTGCCCAAGATCAAGATCGAGGTCGCTGTCGCCTCGGACCTGGTCGACAAGACCATCGAGGCCATCACGTCAGCGGCAAAAACCGGACAGATCGGCGACGGCAAGATTTTCGTCATCAACCTCGACCATGCGGTTCGCATCCGCACGGGAGAGGCAGATGCCGCGGCACTTTGATTTCGCGCTCAACCTTATCCAATCAGGAGTAAAACAAATGACGTTCAAACGTCCCTATGGCGCGGGATTGGCGGCCCTCGCAGTCGGCCTGTTCGCCGCGACTGCTGCCTACGCGGAGCCAACCGTCAACAAGGGCGACAACGCCTGGATGCTGACATCGACGGTGCTGGTGCTGTTGATGACGATTCCCGGCCTTGCGCTGTTCTATGGCGGCATGGTGCGCTCCAAGAACATGCTCTCGGTACTGATGCAGGTTTTCTACACCGTCTGCATAGTCGTCCTCCTCTGGGCGCTGTACGGCTACAGCCTGGCCTTCACCGGCGGGTCCGACTTCATCGGCGGCTTCTCGAAAGCCTTCCTGATGGGCGTGACGCCGGATTCCAAGGCGGCGACATTCAGCGTCGACGCCAACATCTCGGAGCTGGTGTACGTCTGCTTCCAGATGACCTTCGCGGCGATCACTCCCGCTCTCATCGTCGGCGCCTTCGCCGAACGCATGAAATTCGCGGCCGTCGCGCTGTTCGTCCCGCTCTGGGTGACGCTGATCTATTTCCCGATTGCGCACATGGTCTGGTACTGGGCAGGACCGGACGCGATCTCGGATGCGGTCAAGGCTCTTGCCGCGGCGGGTGACGCGGCGGCGAAGGCTGCGGCGCAGGCCAAACTTGATGAAGTCAACGCCGACGCCGGCTGGGTCTTCAAGAAGGGCGCGATCGACTTCGCAGGCGGCACCGTGGTGCACATCAACGCCGGCATCGCCGGTCTCGTCGGCGCGCTCCTGATCGGCAAGCGGACCGGCTACGGCAAG
>DASXJV010000337.1:0-21566 GCA_036497205.1 Bradyrhizobium sp. | reverse complement strand
GAACGCGCCGATCAGCTAGCCCGGGAGGGCGTTGCGATGGCGCGACTGAAGCAGACGCTGAAGGATTGAAGGTGGAGAATCGGTTGCTCTCTTCCCTTCTCCCCTTGTGGGAGAAGGTGGCGTGGACGAAGTCCGTGCCGGATGAGGGGTTTTTCACCGCAGAGGCAACCCCTCACCCGCCCTCGCTTCGCTCGGGCACCCTCTCCCACAAGGAGAGAGGGGAAGAATTGCGTCCCTAGCCAAATTCAGGATGTGTCACAGCTGTCCGAGCAGCGTATCGCCGCCGGAAACCTCGACCTTGCCGGGGGCCGGCTCGAGGTTGAGCTTCTTGACCACGCCGTCATCCACCAGCATCGAGTAGCGCTTGGAGCGGATGCCGAGGCCGTTGCCGGAAGCGTCGAGCTCCATGCCGATCGCCTTGGTGAATTCGGCGTTGCCGTCGGCGAGGAAGGTGGCTTCGTCGCGCTGGTCGGTGTCGCGCTTCCAGGCGTTCATGACGAAGGCGTCATTGACGGAGACGATCGCGATCGTGCTCACGCCCTTGTCCCTGATGGCGTAGGCGTTCAGAAAAATGCTCGGCAGATGCATCTTGTGGCAGGTGCCGGTGTAGGCACCGGGCACCGCGAACAGCGCGACCTTCTTGCCCTTGAAGATATCGTCGGTGGTCTTGACCTGCGGACCTTCCGGCGTCATCACGCGAAACTTGGCTTCGGGCAGTTTGTCGCCAACTTGGATCGTCATCGTCAAATTCTCCTTGACTGTGCGGATGTTTCATAAACCGGGAAGGCGAGGGGCACAATATTCAGCGCCGCGGAAACAGCAATGGCTCCGCGCATTCATTGTTCGGTTATCGGCCGGCTGTCACGCCGATCAAGCCGCCGCCTTCTTTTCATCGCGCAACTGGCGGCGCAGGATTTTTCCGACATTGGTCTTCGGCAGCTCGGTCCTGAACTCGATCAGCTTCGGGATCTTGTAGTTGGTCAATTGCTTGTGGCAGAACTTGATGATGTCGTCGGCGGTGAGGTTCGGATCCTTCTTCACCACAAACGCCTTGACGGTTTCGCCCGAGCGTTCGTCCTCGACGCCGATCACGGCGCATTCCAGCACGCCGGGATGCCCGGCGATCACTTCCTCGACCTCGTTGGGGTAGACGTTGAAGCCCGACACCAAAATCATATCCTTCTTGCGATCGACGATCTTGGTGTAGCCGTCCGGCGTCATCACGCCGATATCGCCGGTGCGGAAATAACCGTCCGCCGTCATCGCCTTGGCGGTTTCGTCCGGCCTGTTCCAGTAACCCACCATGATCTGCGGACCCTTGGCGCAGATTTCTCCGGGCTGTCCGAAGGGCACTTCGTTGCCGTCATCGTCGCGGATCGAGAGGTATGTCGAGGGAACGGGAATACCGATCGAACCGCTAAAGTCTGTGATGGTCGCCGGATTGCACGTCAGCGTCGGTGAGGTTTCCGACAGCCCATACCCTTCCGCAATGCTGCAGCCGGTCAGCTTCTTCCACTGGTCGGCTACCGGCCGTTGAACCGCCATGCCACCGCCGTTGGAAATTTTCAGCTTGGAGAAGTCGACCTTGTCGAAACCGGGCGAGTGCAACAGCCCGTTGTAAAGCGTATTGACGGCCGGCAAACTATTGACCTGATATTTCATCAGCTCCTTGATGAAGCCGGTCATGTCGCGCGGGTTGGGAATAAGCAGATTGACACCGCCGGCGCGCACGGCGAGCAGGAAACACGCCGTCAGCGCGAAGATGTGATAGAGCGGCAGCGCACACACGATGAACAATTGCTCGACATGCGGCGGCTTCTTCAGCGCCGGCTGCAGCCATGCATCGTTCTGCAGCACATTGGCGAGAATATTGCGATGAAGCAGCGTCGCTCCCTTGGAGACGCCGGTGGTGCCGCCGGTGTATTGCAGGAAGGCGACATCGTCGGGCGCGATCTTCGGCTTGTTGAGCTTCATGCTGCGGCCGGCTGCGAGGGCGTCGTTGAAGGTAACGGCGCCCGGTATGGAATAGGCGGGCACCATCTTCTTGACGCGCCGCACGACGAGATTCACGATCATACCCTTGAAGCCGAGCAGATCGCCCATGCTTGCGACGATGACGTGCTTCACCGCGGTCCTTGCGATCACCTGCTGCAAGGTGGTCGCGAAGTTTTCGAGAACGATGATCGCTTCCGCGCCGGAATCCTTGAGCTGGTGCTCAAGCTCGCGCGGGGTGTAGAGCGGATTGACGTTTACCACCGCATAGCCGGCGCGCAGCACGGCGGCGGTCGATACCGGATACGGCAACACGTTCGGCATCATCAGCGCGACGCGTGCGCCCTTCTGCAGGCCCTTGCTCTGCAAATAGGCTGCAAGCGCCAGCGACATCTCGTCGAGGTCGCGATAGGTGATCGACTTGTCCATGCAGATGAAGGCCTTGCGGTCGCTGAACTTCGCAAAGCTTTCTTCCAGCAACTCGACGAGCGATGTGTACTGGGTCACATCGATATCGGCGGGCACGCCGGCCGGATATTGCTTGAGCCAGATGCGCTCCATGGTATTTCCCCTCCGGTTTCCCGTTTTGTTGGGACGGGACGTCCTTATTTTGGGCAGTATTGAGCAATGCGGCAGCCAATGGCAAGCGGCAGCGCGTAATGAACATATCGTTGATTAGAAAGGGCCGCCGGTCTGACCGGCCGAAGCCGGCCTAACTGCGGGGCGCGGCGGCGGTCTTTTGATCCGCCGGCTTGCCCTCGCCCGTGGTGCTTTTGGGCGCAGGCTTGGGCTTTGCAGCAGCGTTGGGCTTGGCGGCAGCTTTGGGCTTTGCCGGCTTCGCGGCGGACTTATCGGTCGCGGCTACGGGCTTTTCGGCAGATTTTGGAGCGGCGTCCGGCTTGGCATTCGCGTGTCTGACGGCGGCCGGTTTGGCGGCGGATTTCGGCTCCGACTTCGCATCGGACTTGGCATCGGACTTGGCGTCCTTCTTGGCGTCCTTGCCGGCATCCTTGGCTTCGGTCTTCGGCTCAGCCGCGGCATCAAGCTTTTTTGCTGCAAGGCGCGACTTCTTTCCGCGCTGCCGCGGCGTCTGCTTTTCGGCGTCGACGGCCACAGTGGCAATCAACGCGGCGCCGGTCTTGGTCGGACCGGTGTAAACCGGGATCGGCTCCGAGGGCGCAGGCGCCGCGGCCAGCAGCTCCGACGGCTTCACCATCGGCGGCTGCAGCCCGGCGGTGAAAAGCGTAATACCGGTTTCGCCGCTGCTTGAACCGCTGCCGTTGCTGGCAACGGTGTCCTCATCCTCGTCGCTGGCGGGACGTTTGCGCTTTCCCCCGCACATCTCGTCGCGCAGGTTCGGCGGCGAGGCGTCGATCGGCACCAGATTGTCGACCGTCCCGAGCGAGGGGCGCAACCACGTCAGCGTATTGTTGGCAAAGCCGCGCTCAAGCAATTGGGCTGCTCTCACCGCGCGCATCCGGCCGGATGAAGCGCCGAGCACCACCGCGATCAGCCGTTTGCCATTGCGCGTGGCCGACGCAACCAGATTGTAACCGGACGCGCAGATGAAACCGGTCTTGAAGCCATCCGCGCCGGGATAGCGTCCGATCAGCTTGTTGAAATTCTGCGTCACTCTGCGGCCGAAGCGGATCGAGGGAATGCGCACGAAATATTCGTATTCCGGAAGATCGCGAATGATCGCGCGGGCGAGGATAGCAAGATCGCGGGCTGAAGTGATCTGACCGTCAGCGGGCAGCCCGTTCGGATTGACGTAGCTTGTCTGGGTCATGCCGAGTCGCTGCGCGGTTTGGTTCATCTGCGCCGAAAAGCCGTCGATCGAACCTCCGACGCCCTCGGCGAGCACCACGGCCATGTCGTTGGCCGACTTCACCAGCATCATCTTGAGCGCGTTATCGACGGTGACCTGAATCCCCGGCCGGAAACCCATCTTGGAAGGCGACTGCGCGGCCGCGACCGGCGATACCGTAAACAGGGTATCGAGCGAGATGCGCCCATCCTTGACGGCCTTGAGCGTGACATAGGCCGTCATCAGCTTGGTCACCGATGCGGGATACCAGGGATAGGTCGCGTTGTCCGCCTGCAGTACCTTTCCGGTATCGGCCTCAATGACCAGCAGCGCTTCCGCATGCACAACCCGCGGCACAACGATGGCGAGCGCTGCGACAAGGACGATCCAGCTCAATGATGATTTGCGAAGCAACGGTTGAAGAAGATGCACTATCCGATTCCGGTCCTTTGAGACCCGCCTGCAAGAGCAGGTCCTGGCATGTGACGTTCGGGTTTCACGCGTGTCCGGCGGCATCGCTTACGGCGGCTGCAAACTTATACCGGCTTGCAGGTCCAGAACAGAGGCTGTGCGACTAAATCGTGGATGAAATATGCCGATTTTCGGCGATACTTAAATCTTGACGGCGGCGCTGCCGATCTCCGGCGCATGAACGCTCGCCCGCACATTCTCTTGAACCATGAACTGAGCCCTTGCGAGCTGCGCAAAACGACCGCCTTTCGCCACCAGTTCATCGAAAGTTCCGCTTTCGATCACATGTCCGCCGTCGAACACCAGGATGCGCGTGGCGTTGCGAATAGTCGATAGCCGGTGGGCGATCACGAAGGTCGTGCGTCCCTTCATCACTTCGTCGAGAGCCGCGTTGACCTTGGCTTCGGTGACGGCATCAAGCGCGCTGGTCGCCTCATCGAGGATCAGGATCGGCGGGTCTTTCAATAGCGCACGCGCGATAGACAACCGCTGCCGCTCGCCGCCGGACAGCATGCGCCCGCGTTCGCCGGCATTGGTCTCGAATTTCCGCTCGCTGCGCTCGATGAATTCCAGCGCCTGGGCACGGGCAGCCGCGATCCGCATTTCCCCATCGGTGGCGTCCGGCTTACCGATGCGCAGATTGTCCGCGATCGACCGATTGAACAGCAGCGCCTCCTGAAACACTACGCCGATATTCCGCCGCAGCGCCGTCAGCGTCAGGCCGCGAACGTCCATGCCGTCGATTTTGATGAAGCCCGACTGCGGATCGAACGCGCGATGCAGCAATGCAATCGCGGTCGATTTGCCGGCGCCGGTCGGGCCAACCAGCGCAATGGTCTGGCCGGGCAGCGCGGTAAAGGACAGGTCTTCGACGGCGGGTCGCTTGCCGTCATACGAAAACGAGACGTCTTTGAATTCGACCAGGCCTGAGAGTCGCCCGCTATCGATCGCGTCGGGCCGGTCGCGCACCGCGGGCACGGCATCCAGCACGTTGAAGAATTCCTGCAGGCGCGGCGCCTCCATGAATACGTTGTTGATGAAGCTGACGACTTGTTCGAGCTTCTGGATCAGCATGGTGGCGAAACTCACGAACATCACGATCTCGCCGACCGTGGTGAGACCCTGTTCATGCAGCGCGATGCCGACCGTGAAGATCGCCAGCACCGTAATGGTGGTCGAGGCCCGGGTGATGACGGTGACCAGCGCCCACCACGACAAAACCGGCATCTGCACTGCCAACAGCTTGTCGGCGACGAAGCGCAACCCCTGCACCTCGGCCTCGATGCGCACGAAGCTTTGCACCAGCGCGACATTGCCGAGCGCATCGGAGGCGCGAGCGGAGAGATCGCTGTAATGCGCCTCGACCTCGCTTTGCATGCCGTAGGTCTTGCGCACCACCAGCGTAGTCAGCACCGTGAACACCACGCACAGAACGAACAGCAGGATCGCCAGCCGCCAGTTGATGTAAAGCGCCAGCGGCAGCAGCACCACCAGGGACAGGATCGCGGCGAAATGCTCGCGGAAAAATCCGAGCCACAGCAGCCACAACGAGTCGGTGCCGTTCAGCATCACCTTCATCAGCCGGCCGGAATGGGTGCCGGTGTGAAAAGTCAGCGGCAATTGCATGATGTGCTCGAAATAATTCGTCAGCACCGCCTGGCGCTGCCGGTGCGCCAGTCGATCCGCGTGCAGCGCCACCACAGCACCGCATCCAATAGTGAACAGGCCGAACGCCGCCCAGGCCGCCAGCAGCGGCCACGCCGACGATGACCCGGGCAAATCCGTGGATGGCTTGCCGGAGAGAACATCGACGATGCGGCCGAACAACACGGGCTCGGCGAATTGCGCGCCGGCCAGCAGCAGATTGGCGCCGGCAAGGATCCAGCCCAGCCGCGTCTCCTTGCCGAGCAGCTCAAGGGCGCGGGTATAAAGGCGAAGCAGGGGCATGCCGTGGGGACTCGAAGGGATCGGCGGGGAGAACGGTCGTTCAGATCCGCATTCTAATCAGGGATCGCCGGGGAGATACAGTGTCCACTGATTTTTTGCTCAATTGATCAGACGGCCGTCCAGGGGAGGCAGAAAAGCATCGTCGAAAATATCCGCCGCGGATGGCCGTTTCTGGAACTTGAAATCCTCGGCGATTTGATCGATCGAGCGGTCGAAGCGGGCCGGATCGATGCCGCCGATGCCGTTGCGTTTTACTTCGCCGGTGAGGATGTTTTCGCGAACCACGGTGCGCAGCCGTTCCAGCTCAAGATCGCGCGATCCGCCGTCCATCCGGCTGACAACCTCGTCCACCGCGCGCCCGGGCTCCTTGATGGCGAGATGCGTGCCCGCAATCACCGCACGCAGGAAGCCCTTCACCGCTTCGGGCTTGGCGGCTGCGAACGCCGGATTCACGATTACCGCGAACCCATAGGCCTCGCAGCCATAATCGGCATATCGAAACACCGCAAGGTCATCAGCCGGCACGCCGCGATCTCTTAAGTTTACCGCCGACAGATACGAAAACCCCGCCACGGCATCGACCTGACCCGCCGATAGTATCGGCTCGCGCACGGCGGCGCTGATTTTGTTCTGCTTCACGCTTGCGATCTTGATACCGTTTTGCCGCGCCAGCGCCGGCCATAGCCGGATCGAGAGATCGCCTTCGGCGACGCCGAGAGTCTTGCCTTCGATATCGGAGAGCGCGTGGATGCCCCGGCTTTTGCGGGCAACGATGGCGTAGGACGATTGGTTGAACAGCACGAACACCGCCTTGATAGGCGGCGCGCCTGATTTGTCGCGAAAGCGGATCAACTCGTTGATGTCAACGAGTGCGAATTCGCTGTCACCCGCGGCGACGCGCGCAATCGCGTCCGGCGATCCGCTGGCGATATTGGTCGTGACCGCCAGACCTTCCGAGCCAAACAACCCCCGGGCCGCCGCCAGCACGAAAGGGGCGGCGCTCGCATCGATTGGACGGTCGAAAGAAAGCTGAATCGCGATTGGTTGCCGGGCTTCGCCTGCCGCCTGGCTCCCTCCCGTGCCGAAACACGCAAGACCCAGCAGGCCTGTCAGCAAAGCCAAAAAAGAGCGGGCCGAAATTGTCTGATTTACGCGCATCACATCGGGACCGGACGGCAGTTGCCGCGCAGGGTATGCTTGTTTCATGACACTCCAAGCGGCGGCAGCGAGCATTCTGCCGGATGAAATCTGAACGGTCGATGAGCGCCATGATTTCGCCGCCTATCGTTCAGCTGGCATTCGGATTGGGGAACCTAGGATGCGCCCAGTCGTTGGCTATCAAAAGATCTGTTGGGTCAGGCGGCCATGGGAGGACATTGAGATGTTCGCGCGAAAAGGTGTGTTTTCGGCCCACGGTCGCGCCGCCGTGATGGCGACAGTTGCGGCTGTAGCGCTGACCGCATTCGAGCCGTCGCTGGCACTGGCTGGGCCGGCGCCATCAGGCAAGGGCCTGTCGGCGGCGACCGCGACCAGCGGCGCCACTGACTTCAGCGCTCGCCGCAGATTCTATCGGGGCGGCGGTGCCGCCGCGGCGGCCGCGTTTGCCGGGATCGTCGGCACCGGTCTTGCGATCGCTGCGGCCCAGAACCGCCGTGCCTATTATGACGATTATTACGGCGGCCCCGTCTACTACGGCGGGGGTCCGTATTATTACGGCGATGCCCCCTATTATTACGGCGCATATGGATATGGTTATTACGGCGGATATGGATATGGGTCGGGCGTGCCCTATTACCGGGGCCATCCCCTCGCGGGCTGGTAACCGCAAGTTTCCAGACCAAATTAATCCGCCGGTCACTGTGGCCTGCGGATTTCTTCTTGCTGGCGCTGGCCGTTAACACGCTGGCCACGGGTTTCGAATAGTTTCAGGGAATGAGTGATTCGCTCGAGCGGCTTTATCTGGCGGTGATCGCGGCCAAGGATCTCGATCCGGCAATTTCGCGAACCGCACGGCTGTTTCAGCGCGGCCCGGCCAAGATGGCCAAGAAACTGGCCGAAGAAGCCATCGAAGTCGTGATCGACGCGGTGAACGGCAATTCCGACGCGGTGGTCCGGGAAAGCGCCGATCTTCTCTATAATCTCACCGTTTTGTGGGCTTCGGCGGGTGTGCGTCCCGCGGACGTGTGGCGCGAAATGGAGCGGCGCGAACATTTGCTCGGAATCGCCGAGAAGCTGCCGAAATCCGCCGTCAAAATGCCCAAGGTTTCGCCCCCGCGAGTCACGCGGCGACCAATTGTCGCGCTTGAGAGCCGTGGCCTGCGTAAGCGCCACTAAGCGTTCCTGAAATCCCTCCAATTCCCGGCATGGACAAATCCGCGCCATGGTGGTTCATCGCGCCATGCTGAAACGGATTTACGATTGGTGTATCGACGCCGCCCACAAACCATACGCACTGTGGATTATGGGAGCGGTATCGTTCGCGGAAAGCTCGTTTTTCCCGGTGCCACCGGATGTGATGCTGATCCCGATGTCGCTGGCGCGGCCGCAGCGGGCGTGGCTTTACGCCTCGGTCTGCACGGCGACGTCCGTGCTGGGCGGCCTTCTCGGCTATGCCATCGGCGCACTGCTTTACGATTCCGTGGGACATTGGCTGATCCAGTTTTACGGCTATGGCGACAAGGTCGAGGCTTTCCGCGCGGGCTATGCTGAATACGGCGCCTGGATCATTCTGCTAAAGGGCTTGACGCCGATCCCCTACAAGCTCGTGACCATCACCTCGGGGTTCGCCAATTACAACATCTGGCTGTTCGTGGTCTTGTCGGTGATTGCCCGTGGCGGCCGCTTCTTCGTGGTCGCTATACTGCTCAACCGCTACGGCGAATGGATCCGGGTCCGGATCGAGAAACATCTCGGCCTGTGGGTGTCGCTGGGAGCCGGCGTGCTCGTGCTCGGTTTTATCGTTGCATTTCGAATGTTCTGAAGGCAGATCGCGAAGTGCTTTGCCAGATCGCGGCTTCAGGTTACGATCAAAATCATGCTAGATCGAACCGGCAACCTCGTCGCGCAGTCCAGGATCCAAGTCGCGACCGCGGGCACGGCATTGTGGATGTGCACGATCGCCGCAGGCGCCGGCTGGCCGCAAGCGGCGCCGCCGCGATCCTTTCTTGGCGTCCAGGAGCCATCCCAGCAAGCGGCGCCGGATCGGCCCGCGCCTCAGCAAGACGAGCCAGCACCGTCGTCTGCTTCGCCGGCGCGCGAAGAGAATCCGGGCCTGTTCAATGAACTCGGAAAGATGTTCCAGAACTCCCTGTCGATCCTTCCGAACCTGAAAAGCCCAGGTGAGACCATCGACGATCTAAACGCGCGCGTGAAAGATGCGGGCGATGCGCTGTCGCGCCTGGCCCAGCCCTCCTCGGTGGTGGCGGGGCGCATGATATGTCCCGTTTCGACCAACGGCGCGCCGGACTGCAAGCTCGCTTCCGATAAACTCTGCCAGACCAAGGGCTTCAAAGAGGGGAAGAGCCTCAACATCGATTCAGCAGAAACCTGCTCCGCGAAAGCGTTGATCCCCGGCCGGGCACGAAAACCGGACGACTGCCGGACTGATAATTACGTTAGCCGCGCGCTGTGCCAGTAGCGCCGGAACCGGGCCGTGCAGGGTTGGCCTGTCCTTGGCGCGATTGCCTTATTGGTATGATGTCTGGCATCTTTCAGGCCAATGCATCACGGCTTCGCTGAATAAGGATTTTTTCGATGTCCATGCCTGCTTTGTTCAAGGGCCGGCTGTCGATTCCCGTAATCGGCGCGCCGCTGTTCATCATTTCCGTGCCCGATCTCGTGATCGCGCAGTGCAAGGCGGGTATCGTCGGATCGTTTCCGGCGCTGAACGCGCGTCCGCCGGCGCTGCTCGACGAGTGGCTGGTGCGGATCAAGGAAGAACTCGCCGCGCACGACAGGGCGCATCCCGAGCGGCTGTCGGCGCCGTTCGCGGTGAATCAGATCGTGCATCGATCGAACAACCGGCTCGAACAGGACCTCGCGCTTTGCGAGAAGCACAAGGTGCCGATGATCATCACCTCGCTCGGCGCGCGCGAGGAACTCAATCAGGCCGCCCATCGCTGGGGCGGCATTGTTTTTCACGACGTGATCAACCAGAAATTTGCCCACAAGGCGATCGAGAAGGGCGCTGACGGCCTAATCTTGGTATCCGCCGGCGCGGGCGGCCATGCCGGCGAAATATCGCCATTCGCATTCGTGGCGGAGACACGGCAATGGTTCGGTGGGCCGATCGCGTTGTCAGGCGCGATCGGTAACGGCCGGGCGATCCGCGCGGTGCGGATGCTCGGCGCCGATTTTGCCTATATCGGCTCCGCCTTCATCGCCACCACCGAAGCCAATGCAGTGGAGGGCTACAAGCAGATGATCACTACCTCGACCGCGGAAGATATCGTCTATTCTAACTTGTTCACCGGCGTGCACGGTAATTACCTGAAGCCGTCGATCGTGGCGGCCGGCATGGACCCCGACAATCTCCCCGAGTCTGACGCGTCGAAAATGAGTTTCGGTACCGACGCCTCAGGCGAGCGTGCCAAGCCGAAAGCCTGGAAAGAAATCTGGGGCAGCGGCCAGGGCGTCGGCAGCGTCGGCAGAATTCTGCCCGCCGCCGAACTGATCGCGCGGTTCAGGAAAGAATACGACGAAGCCGTCGATCCGCCGCTGTGATCCGGAGCATCAAGCGAACGCCTGCGCGTTCGGGCGATGAGGTCAATGCTTATTCAAGCTCGATTGGCTGGAACCGCCCGTTTTCATCCAGCGCCGTTCCCCATATTTTGTGCGAAGCCTGATGTTCAGCACGGCCAAAACTGAGAGAGGTTCCAAGCCCCAGGTCTAGATTGCGCATGCTCTCCAGGTTGTCGATGAGCTTTTCGGTATCGAGTTGCGGTCCAGTACGTTTAAGAGCCTGGATCAGGACGTTCGCCGAAACGTAGCCTTCAAGTGATACGTAATCAGGCGCCTCTCCGGGAAAATATTTGGCAAGGGCATTCTTGTATTCGAGAACCAAACTCGAATAGCCGGAAACCGCCGGGACCACTTGCGTCACGATTACGCCGGTGGCATAGCGCGGTCCCAATAGCCTCAATTCTTCGGCAAGGGCGGTGCTGCCCACGAATGACACGTTGGTGTAAATCATTCCAGGATAGAGATCGTGGGTCTTCTCGATGAACTTTGCGGCGGCCCGATAAGTTGACACCATGACTACCGCTTTGATCGGCGGCTTCTGCGCTTTCAATTGATGGACCGCTTCGTCCACATCGATGGTGTTTCGCGTGTAGTTGAGACGCAGAATCGCGCTGTCACTGACGCCGAGCGTACGAAATGCCTTCGCGACACCGGCGAATCCCGAATCGCCGTACGCATCCTGCTGGGCGAAAACGGCGATTTGCCTGGGTTGCAGCCGACGCAATTTTACCAGGTAGCGCACCACGGCGTCGGTTTCCTCCGCGTAGCTCGCACGATAGTTGAATACATAGCGATCGGGAGGATCATGGCGCAGTACATTGGCGCCAGTGAAGGCGCCGAAGAACAACAGCTTTCGCTCCAGGGCGTAGGGCACCGCAACGACCGCGGTGGGGGTTCCGACATTTCCAATGATGCCGAATACCTGGTCTTTCTCGTAGAGCTGTTTCATCGCTTCGGGAGTTCGCGTCGGCTCATAACCGTCATCAGCCGCGATGAGCCGGAGCATCCGGCCGTCCACGCCCCCGGCCTCATTGACCCGGTTGAAAGCGGTATCGATCCCGAGCTTCATCTGGCGCCCCAGTTCCTTTGCAGTGCCGGAAAAGGGTGCCGCGATTCCGAACCGGATTTCTCGATCGCTTACACCGCGGGTCGGCGTGCTGATACGCGCCGTGGGCGCTGTGGCGGCGGCCGCGGAAGATGGTGCAATTACACCGGACAAAGTTGGCCCGGCGATCGACCGTTCGAGATCAGCGAGCTGGCGGTCTGCTAGTCTGCAATCAATCTTTCCCATTGTCACAGCGCTACGGCCGTCCGCGACACTGCGATCGAGCAGTTGCGTAAGGTCATCACGTTCAGCCTCGTTGGACGAGGCTTCCTTGATCACAGCCGCGAACTTATCGGCGATAACCTGAATACGGGGCCGCGCGATATCCCGGCAGGCCAACGCTGAACCAATGACCGGTCCGACGCGGCCTGCAAGGTCGCGTACAACTTCCGTCTGATCACCAGGCGCCGCGCCCGCAGCGCTCGCGAGCAAGACACCAACTAGAATCGTCATCCAACGAGGGTTCATCGCAGCCTCCACACCAAGGGCATATTGAACCCGTGATTAGGCATCGTTGCTTCTCCCCATGTTGGATGGATCGGTTTCACTGTTGAGGTGCTTCAGTTGAGTCAGGTTTTTGGCGCCATTGCAGAAATTGTTGAAGCAGTGTTTCGGACTGCTCGTGGGTAATGTCAGGCGGGCTGGTCCGGGTTGACGCCAGAAGTGCCTGAAACTCGGACAGAGCGGGCTTCGCGTCGTCGTCTCTGCGGGATGGCTGATAGAGAGCGGTTTTTATCGATTGCCAGATCCCGGAGAAGGATGAAGCACCGCCGTCCACTGGCCGGGCATAATCTCGCGAAGCAGGGATCATGATGACGAAGAACAGCGCCACCAGGGCGGCAATGCCAGCGGCTGCAGCGAAGCGGCGGGCGACCCTGATTAACGCTATTCGCCGGTCCAGTTCATTCACGAACCCTGGAGGTTCGTGAATGAACTCGGGGTCGAGTGGACTCTGCAGAGCCTTCGAAACCGCTTCCTCATACAAGGCGTTGAAAGAAGGTGAGGAGGAAACAGGGAGCCGGGCGCGCTCGGAACCTGTTTCGCCCGAAGGGGATAATCGCGACGCCGATCTTTCACGCAACCAGCGCGGCGCATAGTACCTGGGATCGTTTGGATTGAGATGGTCCTGCTCACTCAAGCTACTCATACGCTACTCCTCATAACGCTTGGTTGTTGCACGCGGTGGCCGGTTGGCGCCCGCAGGAACAAACCTGTGGGCGTCTCTAGAGATGCGATAAAGGAAGGTTCCAAGCAGGGACGTCGGTGCGCGCGGAAAACCTCGCGGTCGATCCGAACGAGATGCAAGATTTGGTTGGTGAAATTTGAATCAGATCGCCGGATGCGGAAACTGCACCGTGCACCGTAATTCGCGTCCGCCAACGAGATACGATCTCGAGCCCGGCCCGTCCCTACCACTGCCACCGCCCCGTTCCCCTCGGCACATGTCGCGCCTCGACGGCAGGGAATGCCCTCCCAGCTGTCGGCTGCGAAATCACCGGGATGTGATCGAACCAAGCCGAGACATTATTAAGTCCGAACCTCGGCCAAATTGGGGTGAGTTTTTGCCATCAAAAACGTCGGTGTAATGTTTGAATTGCCCGCCGATCGCTGTTGATCGAGCCATGACTGGCTGTTTCAGAAATGCGGGGGGCCAGCCACAAACTCGACAAACTAATCTCACGGTTTCGAATCCAGCGTCGCCACGTCGAAGCAGGAGTGAACAGAATCTTCATTCAGCGCGATGCGACTGGCCGTCCTGCAGCCGAATATCCGGTGTCATTAATCAATCGTTAACCGGAACCGCCGATCTTTAACTATTCGATAAGATAAGGCGAATCGACCACCATGGACGCATCTGCGGCGCCAACACGTCAACTGGTTCGAATGCGGGGCCGCTCTTACGTTGCCTTTGTGTTTAGCCCTACCGTTCCGATCGTTGGCTGGCTTGAAGAAATAGACGTAACGCTCGCCCGTTCGCCCGGCTTTTTTGTCGGCAAGCCGGTGGTGCTGGACCTTTCTGCCGTGGAGCTTAGCCAATCCGCTATCGCGCATCTCATCACAAGCCTCGAACAACGCAATATTCGCGTGCTCGGTATCGAGGGCGTGGACGCCGCTCACCTCACCACGAGCATGCCGCCTTTGCTGACGGGCGGACGCCCCTGCGTGCTCGCGCAGGTCGAACCGCAAAAGCCTGAAGCCAAACCAAAATCGAAACTAACGTCTCTGCTGCTCGAAAGCCCGGTGCGCTCCGGTCAATCGGTTATTTTTGCTGAAGGCGATGTGACTGTGCTGGGTTCGGTCGGTTCCGGTGCGGAGATTGTCGCTGGCGGTTCAATCCACGTCTACGGAACGCTCCGCGGCCGTGCGATGGCGGGTGTCAACGGCAATTCAGCCGCGCGGATTTTTTGTCAGAAAATTGAGGCCGAACTCCTGGCGATCGATGGCTACTACCAGACTGCTGAAGACATAAGCGCCACCCTACGCAATCGGCCAGCTCAGGCGTGGCTCGAAGGCAACATCATGAAAATTACACCGCTGAATTAATCGGCAAAGGAGGAAAATAATGGCCAAAGTCTTGGTCGTGACGTCTGGAAAAGGCGGCGTCGGAAAGACGACTTCCACGGCCGCGCTCGGTGCGGCCCTGGCGCAAATGGGAGAGAAAGTGGTGGTCATCGACTTCGACGTCGGTCTGCGCAACCTCGATCTTGTCATGGGGGCGGAACGACGGGTCGTGTTCGACCTCATCAACGTGGTGCAGGGCGTTGCAAAGCTCCCGCAAGCTCTCATTCGCGACAAGCGGTTGGAGAATTTGTGGCTGCTTCCCGCATCCCAGACCAGGGATAAGGACGCGCTGACGGACGAGGGTGTCGGGAGGGTTATCGCCGACCTGCGAACCAACTTTGACTGGATTCTCTGCGACAGTCCGGCGGGCATCGAGCGGGGCGCGACCCTTGCGATGCGCTATGCGGACGAGGCCGTCATCGTCACCAACCCCGAAGTCTCGTCGGTGCGCGACTCCGACCGCATCATTGGAATGCTCGATTCAAAGACCGTGAAGGCGGAGAGGGGCGAGCGGGTAGAAAAGCATGTGCTGATCACACGATATGACCTAGCGCGCGCAGCACGGGGGGAAATGCTCGGTATCGACGACATCCTTGAAATCCTTGCGACGCCGCTGCTTGGTATCATTCCCGAGAGCCAGGATGTTCTGCGGGCATCGAACGTTGGATCACCGGTTACTCTGAACAACGCGGCCAGCGCGCCAGCCCGCGCCTACATGGATGCGGTGCGCCGTCTGATGGGTGAAACTGTCAGCATGATGGTGCCGGTCGAACGCAAAGGGTTGATGAACCGGTTACTGCGACGGAGGGCTGCATGATGAATCTGCTGCGGCTCATCAGTGGCCGTACTGCTTCCGCGCCTGTTGCACGGGAACGGCTGCAGATACTCCTGGCGCACGAACGCGGCTTGCGCGGCCAGCCAGAATTGTTGGGACTGCTGCGGGCAGAGATCCTTGCCGTGGTCTCGCGGCATGTCGTGCTTGATCCGGAAAAGGTCGTCGTTAGGATGGAAAGGGGCAAACATGTGTCGACGCTTGAGGTCGATATTGAAGTGCCCAACGGCTTCGAAAGATCGCTCGCGGCCGCGAGTTAATGGACGCCATCTATGGCTTGGACGGCAATCGCGTCGTCAAGTCCGAATGCTGCCGGACCATGGGATGGCGTCATGCAGCACGGCTCGGCGCCGGCGGCTTTGACGGTATGGGCCGCTGAAGCAATTCCGACGGCCCAGCCGATGAGAATCGCGCTCGATGCCGAATCCTGGATCGGTCCTGATGGCGCGGGCCTCGCCACGGCCCGACTTGCGGACGAACGTGGTTATTTCGGCCGCGCCGTTCAAAGCCTCTTCATCGAGAAGCGATAAACGGCGCACGCGATTTACGGAAAGATGAGCGTCGCAGCCGATCGCATCTTCGATCGGGGTCGATCATGAGCGTCAGGCGACCTGCGCTGGGGCTTGCGTGCCGTCAACGCCGGATGCCACGAGAGCGGCCAAAGGATTTCAGGCCGCTGATGCTCGCGTAGCCGGCGATTTGGCCAGAATTTTCCGCAAAAATAGTTCCATCTTTGTGGAACCGTTTGATGCCACGGCGGTTTAGCCCCGCAATGAGGGGTCGTATGAATTCCGTTGAGGCGTTTACAAGCAAGGCGAGAACCGGAATTTGGGGGCTCGACGATATCCTGTCGGGTGGATTTTCGCGTGAGCACCTGTTTCTCGTGGAGGGCGCGCCCGGGACCGGCAAAACCACCATCGCACTGCAGTTCTTGATGGCGGGCGCGCGGGCGGGCGAGAAGTGCCTCTACGTCACCCTGTCTGAAACCGAGCGCGAGTTGCGCGACGGTGCGGCCTCCCATGGCTGGGCATTGGATGATGGAATTGAAGTGTTCGAATTGTTGCCGCCGGAGAGTTTGCTCGATTCCGAACAACAACAGAGCCTGCTTTATTCGTCCGATCTCGAACTCGGCGAGACCACCAAGCAAATTTTCGAAGCGGTGGAACGCGCGCGGCCGACTCGGGTGGTGCTGGACAGTCTCTCCGAGATCAGGCTGCTGGCGCAGAGTTCGCTTCGCTATCGGCGGCAAATCCTGGCGATCAAGCACTACTTCGCGAAATTCGGCACTACGGTGATGCTGCTTGACGATTTGACTGCCGAACTCGCCGACAAGACCGTGCACAGCGTAGCACATGGCGTGGTCCGGCTTGAGGAACTGGCGCCGGCCTATGGCGCCGAGCGGCGGCGGGTGCGCGTCATCAAGTATCGCGGCGTAAAGTTTCGCGGCGGCTATCACGATGCCACCATCACGACAGGTGGAATGAATGTCTTTCCGCGGCTGGTGGCGTCGGAATACCGCTCAAGCTTCTTGAGAACCAGGATATCGAGCGGCATTGCCGAACTGGACCAGCTGCTCGGAGGCGGCGTCGAAGCGGGATCGAGCACGCTGATCCTGGGACCGGCGGGCACTGGCAAATCCCTTGTGGCGATCGTCTTCGTCGCCGCCGCGATCGCGCGTGGCGAACGAGCGGCGCTGTTCGTGTTCGACGAAGAACTCGGGCTGTTGTTTGCGCGCATGAAGAGCCTCGGCATAGATCTCGAAGAGATGCAGCGCAGCGGCAACCTCTTCATCGAGCAGGTCGACGCCGCCGAGCTGTCGCCCGGCGAATTCGCGCACCGCGTCCGCAAGCGGGTCGATGAGGATCACATCAAGACCGTGGTGATCGACAGCCTCAACGGTTATCAGGCCGCGATGCCCGAGGAAAATTCGTTGATCCTGCACATGCACGAATTGCTGCAATATCTGAACCGCCGGGGCGCGGCGACCTTCATGACGGTGGCGCAGCATGGGCTGGTCGGCGATATGAAAGCGCCGGTGGATGTAACCTATCTGGCGGATACGGTGATCCTGCTGCGCTATTTCGAGGCGCTTGGCATGGTGCGGCGCGCGATGTCGATCATCAAGAAGCGCGCCGGCGCGCACGAATCGACGATTCGCGAGTTTCGCATCGACGGACGCGGCCTTACAATCGGGGGCCCGCTCGATGGGTTTCAGGGCATATTGCGCGGCGTTCCGATTTACATCGGCGAACGCAACCCCTTGCTGGAGGAGCGCGCCCTGTGAGACCCGGGGCGTCTTCAGAGCGTGCGGTCATTCTCGCGCCTATCGGACGCGACGCCTCTGTCGCCGCGGCGCTGATCCGGGAAGCGGGTTACTACGCCAATATCTGCAACGATCTCGCGGCATTGATGCACGAGATCGAAGGCGGCGCCGGCCTTGCGGTGATCGCTGACGAAGCGATCAAGACCGCGGATTTGCGCGGCCTGATGCGCTGGCTGAACGATCAGCCGTCATGGTCGGATTTTCCGATAGTGCTGTTGACGCATCAGGGCGGCGGTCCCGAGCGCAATCCGGATGCGGTGCGGCTGGGACAAGTGCTCGGCAATGTCACCTTCATTGAACGACCGTTTCATCCGACCACGCTGGTGAGCGTTGTCGGCTCGGCGGTCAGGGGCCGGCGCCGCCAGTACCAGACCCGCGCGATTCTCGAGAATCTCACCGAAAGCGAAGAACTGCTGCAAACCGCGCTGAACGCCGGTCATCTCGGTGCGCTTGAGCTGCATCTTCCGGAGTTTGAGCTTGAAGCCTCCGACACCTGCCGGACGTTTTTCGGACGCGGACCGGGCGAGCCGTTTTCGTATCAGGATTTGCTGACGGCGGTTCATCCCGACGATCGTGCGAGGCGTCTCGAGGTGCTTGACCGAGCGATCAAGACGGGCACGGACTACAGCATCGAATACCGCAATATCTGGCCCGATGGATCGCAGCACTGGGTCGACGTCCGCGCGCGGGCGGTCCGCAGGCCTGATGGCAGCATCAAATCGCTGGTGGGCGTTTCGTCCGATATCACCGCGCGCAAGGTCGCCGAAATCGAGCGGGAGACTTTGCTGGCGCAGCTGGCGGCCGAGCGCATCGCGCTGGCCGAACTGACCGCCACGCTCGAACAGCGCGTCGAACAACGCACCGCCGATCTGATGAAGGAAGTCGCGGCGCGCGAGAGGGCGCAGGAGCAATTGCGGCAGGCGCAGAAGATGGAGACGATCGGCCAGCTCACCGGCGGCGTCGCGCATGATTTCAATAATTTGTTGATGGCGGTGATGGGCAATCTCGATCTGCTGCGCAGGCGCCTGCCCGACGATCCGCGCATGCACCGGTTGATCGACGGCGCGTTGCAGGGCGCGGAGCGCGGCGCCTCGCTGACGCAGCGCCTTCTGGCGTTCGCGCGACAGCAGGATCTGCGCGCGGCGCCGGTCGATTTGCGCGTCCTGATCCTAGGCATGATCGACCTTCTGGAACGATCGCTGGGACCCCGCGTCGAGCTGCAACTGGAACTTCCGGAGGGGCTGCCGCCGGCGCGCGCCGATGCCAACCAGCTCGAGCTCGCTGTCCTCAATCTCGCCATCAACGCGCGCGACGCGATGCCGGACGGCGGCTCGATCGATATCAAGGTCGCTGAATATCAGGCGACCGACGATCCGGCGCTGAACTCTGGCTGCTACCTGAAACTGTCGGTGATCGATACCGGCAAGGGCATGACGCCGGAGATATTGAAGCGGGCGATCGAGCCGTTCTTCTCGTCGAAACCGCTCGGGAAAGGCACTGGCCTCGGCCTGTCGATGGTGCACGGGCTTGCCGTGCAACTCGGCGGCGCGCTGCAGCTGTCAAGCGCGGTGGGAAAGGGCACCACCGCGACGCTGCTGCTTCCGGTAGCGACCGCCCTGCCGGAAGCCGAGAGCCCCGCGCACAGGCTGCAGAAGGTCAACCGTTCCGCGGTGATCCTGTTCGTCGACGACGACCCGTTGATCGCGATGTCGACCACGGAAATGCTCGAAGACCTCGGTCACCAGGTGATCGGCGTCAGTTCCGGCCTGCATGCGCTCGACATTCTCAGGAGCGAGCAGCCGATCGACCTGATGATGACGGATCATGTGATGCCCGGCATGACCGGTATCGAACTGGCGGCGGCGTCGCGAGAGGTGCGGCCGTCGCTGCCGATCCTGCTAGCGACCGGCTATGCCGAGCTGCCAGAGGGTGCCCGGCTCGATCTGCCGCGGCTGGCGAAACCATATCACCAGGACCAGTTGCGCGACCGGCTCGATCAATTGCTCGGTTGATGCCGTTATCCGGCCATCCGCTCGCGTCCGATCCAGAAACCGTGATGCAAGCCACCCAGGCTGGCACGGACCGATGGCCCGCCGGTGCCGCCTTCATTCCCGTGCCGGTCGCGTTTGGGGAGCTTAGTCGGCCGCACCGGGCGCGCGCGTTCGCAAGAATTCGCAGCCAAGACGGCCGCAAGCTCTGGCCTTAACGCTCTATTAATCATCTCGCCCCAACAATCGTCTCCGCAGGCCGTTCACGGCTGCCGCGGCGGGTCGCGCTGGAAACCGCCGCTGAAAGGGATGCGACATGGATCTCGGGACACGCTTTGCAAAAACGCCGGCAACCCTCGACGAGATCAGGAGCCGGGTCGCCTGCGCGCTCGAGCCGCATCCGCTGTGCCGCGGCGTGCAATTCGACATCGTCAGCATGCCCCGTACCAGCAAGGGCGGCAACTGGACCATCAGTTTGCGATCGGTCGCGCCTGATGCGCTGTGGGACGCGTCCGATATCGTCGCCGACATTCAGGATGCCTACGTTCTCTCCATCGCGGCCTGATTTTTTTGCACCTTTCCGCGGCAATTGCTCCGCCCTCAAATTCCCAGCCGTCACCGCGGGCGGCACGGTTAAGCCTTAATTACCGGCTAGTTCTCGGGAAAGTGACCGTTGTTCGCGGAAGGAAACGGAGAACTGCTTGACGAAAGCAATGACCATCATCGCGCTGACGTGCTTCCTGGTCGTCGGTGTTGCTGCCGCCAGCATTCTCGGCCGCGATAGCGTGCCGGCGGCCGGGTTGGAGATGGCTTCGCCCGTCGTCAAAAGCCCGGTCTCGAACCGGGAAAGCAAGAGGGACAGGCTGGCGGTCGCCATGCTTGCGTTGGCATCGTTCGAACCGCCGCAAAACGCTGTTTTGAGTGGGCCGCTGCGGCAGGCCTTTGCATCCAGCACGCCTGCCGACGTCGAGGCGCCGAAGGTCGTAGCCCCAGTGGCGATGCCGGTGGCGCCGGCTGCGCCGCCAAAGCCAAAGGTTGCCAGCAAGCCGCCGGTGCAGAAATCCTACGCGCTGCTCAGCGACGTGCAGATCGCCGGCATCAAGGAGCGCCTCAAGCTCTCATCCGACCAGGAATCCTACTGGCCGGCGGTGGAAAGCGCGCTGCGCGCCGTGGCCCGCAAGATTCACGCCACGCGTCAGGCTGACCCGAACGCCACCGGCGTGCCGATCGATCCCGACGCCCCGGAAGTTCAGCAGCTGAAATCGGCCGCGATGCCGTTATTGTTCCAGTTGCGCGAGGACCAGAAGCGCGAAGTGCGCACGCTCGCCCGCCTGATCGGGCTGGAGAAGGTGGCGTCGCTGATTTGAGCGGATTGCGAGGTTGTTTAGCTGTACGTTTATCAGCTTGCGCCCCGCAGCTTGCTACACAAGCCGAACCCTCGCTCCTTTAGCTTGGTGTTTTATTGTCTCCAGATTCAACTCGACGCTAGTGTTCGCGGCCGAGCCGGTGAGAATTGAGATGCCTCAGGTCCGCCTGTTCGGCCAGGAGTGAAGATCCCGGCTCTGATCCGGTGCAGAGCGCAGAAGTTTAGCGACGCTCATACGGTGCCTTGGTGCCCCTGGCCGGAATCGAACCAGCACTCCTTGCGGAACTCGATTTTGAGTCGAGCGCGTCTACCAATTCCGCCACAGGGGCTTTTCGCCACGCTCGCCGGCATGGGAGAGGTCGCGAAGCCGGCGGAATATAGCGGGCAGTGGCTGCCGGTCAACCCGCGTATCAACTTGACCCGAAGCGCGGAT
>DASXJV010000336.1:0-3561 GCA_036497205.1 Bradyrhizobium sp. | reverse complement strand
ACGGCGATATCGGCTCGCATTTTCCGCCAAGCGATCCACAGTGGAAGGGCGCGGCATCCGATAAATTCCTGCGATACGCGGTCGATCGGGTCGGCTCGCGCGGCGGGCGAATTGCTCACCTCGATGTGACGCTGGTCTGCGAACGGCCGAAGATCGGCCCGTACCGGGACGCCATGCGCGCGCGCATCGCCGAGATCACCGGCCTTTCGCTGTCGCGGGTAGCCGTGAAAGCAACCACCAGCGAACGCCTTGGATTCACCGGCCGCGAGGAAGGCATCGCCGCGACCGCGAGCGCGACCATCCGTCTCCCCTGGGACACCAAAGGCGGGAGCGACTAGCATGAGCGGCAGCGACGCCCGCGCCCTCTCCCGCTCGCTGCTCGATCTTTGCCGGATGCGCAAGCTGACTGTTGCGACCGCGGAATCCTGCACCGGCGGTCTGGTTGCCGGCGCGCTCACCGACATTCCCGGCTCGTCCGACGTGATCGACCGCGGCTTCGTCGCTTATTCCAATGAGGCTAAGCGCGCGATGCTCGGCGTCAAGGCAACGACGCTCGCGACATTCGGCGCCGTCAGCAAGGAGACCGCGACCGCCATGGCAATCGGCGCGCTGGAAAAAGCGGGCGTCGATCTTGCCGTCTCTATTACCGGCATTGCCGGTCCGGGCGGCGCGACGCCGGGCAAGCCGGTCGGCCTGGTGCATTTCGCCGTCGCGGCCCGCGACGGCAGAATCGTGCATCGCGAATGCCGCTTCGGCGCGATCGGCCGCAGCACGGTGCGCCAGCGCTCCGTCGTGGAGGCCCTGCGAATATTGATGGAGCTGGCGCGCGGACCGCAGCCGCCGGCCAAGCCGCGCCGCGAGGCTGCCAGCCGGTTGCATCCGCGCGTGGCGCGAACACCGCGGCGGTCAGCGGTGAAGCGGCGAAGGCCACCGCGACCGTGAGTTGTCATCCCGGGGGATGAACCCAATTGCGTTCACCTGGGAGGTGCGGTTGGCGGCGCAGTTGCGCCGCTGACTTTCCTGCTTCTTAGGATGAACCGCATTGACGAACCTGTCCTTCGAGGCTCGGCGAAGGCGGCTCGCACCTCAGGACGACGGGTTTTTTGCTGGCTTTCCGTAAATCGCATCGGCGCGCTTTTCGAACGCCGCCGCAAATCGCTGAAACGCGGTGTCGAACATCGTGCCCATCAGCATCGCCAGCATCCGGCTCTTGAATTCGTAAGCGAGGAAAAACCCGACATCGCATGTGTCGTCCAGCTTCGGCTCGAACGACCAGCGATTTTCGAGGTTGCTGAAAGGCCCCTGCAGGTATTCGACGAGAATTTTCAGATTGGGCCGGTCGAGCGTCACCCGGCTGGTGAAGGCTTCGCGCACCAGCTTGAACGAAACCGTCATATCCGCGATCACGATCTCGGTGCCGTCAGCCATTGGCGTGCGCTGACGTATTTTTAGCGAGCGGCACAGCGGCACGAATTCGGGATAGCGCTCGACGTCGGCAACAAGGTCGAACATCTGCGGCGCGCTGTGGTGAACCGGGCGCTTGCTGGAGAATTTTGGCATCGCCCTGACGCTTTAGCCGGATATCGCGGCGCGCGCCGCCTGCAGCCTGGCGAAATCATCGCCGGCGTGATGCGACGAGCGGGTCAGCGGACTCGCCGACACCATCAGGAAGCCTTTTGTATAGGCAACCTTCTCGTAGCCCGAGAATTCATCGGGCGGCACATATCGCATGACGGCGTGATGCTTGCGGGTCGGCTGCAGGTATTGCCCGATGGTCAGAAAGTCCACATCCGCCGAGCGCAGGTCGTCCATCACCTGCAAGACCTCGTGACGCTCCTCGCCGAGTCCGACCATGATGCCGGATTTGGTGAAGATGGTGGGATCGATTTCCTTCACCCGCTGCAGCAGCCGGACCGAATGGAAATAACGCGCGCCCGGGCGCACTGTGAGATAACGCGACGGCACCGTTTCCAGATTGTGGTTGAACACATCAGGTTTCGCTGCCACCACGACTTCAAGGGCGCCGTCCTTGCGCAGGAAATCCGGCGTCAGGATCTCGATGGTCGTGGTCGGGCAGCGCGCGCGGATCGCGCGGATGGTTTTCGCGAAATGTTCGGCCCCGCCGTCGGCAAGATCGTCGCGGTCCACTGAGGTGATCACGATATGGGCGAGCCCGAGCTTGAACGTGGCCTCCGCGACGTGTTCCGGCTCCAGCGCATCGAGCGCACCGGGCATGCCGGTCTTGACGTTGCAGAAGGCGCAGGCGCGGGTGCAGGTGTCGCCCATAATCATGAAGGTGGCGTGCTTCTTGTCCCAGCACTCGCCGATATTCGGACAGCCCGCCTCTTCGCACACTGTGACGAGGCCGTTTTCCTTGACGATTTTGCGGGTGTCGGCATAGCCCCGCGTATTCGGCGCGCGCACGCGAATCCAGTCCGGCTTCGGCGGCGAGAACGCGTCCGGCCGGTTCATCTTTTCCGGGTGACGCGGGCGCAGCGGCGTGGCTGAAACGGTATCGACGACGACGACCATGCAATGTCCGTTCTGGAAGGTACCTTAGCTAATCCGCTTGGCCGGGAATCGCAACCGCTCGTCTTGTTAGCCTGCAGGCTTTAGCATATTGGCATCCGCGACGCATTTTCAGCCCCTTTCCCGCCATTTGCAGACCCCCTTGAATGGCTCAAAGCCGCATTTCCTCTGATCGAGTTGTGCCGCGCGCTGCCGGTCAAAGTCTTGGTCGGCAGCTCAAGCGTGCGTTCTTTGCCCGCAGCGTCCATGAAGTCGCGCCCGATCTGATTGGCGCGACGTTGCTGGTGGACGGCATCGGCGGCATCATCGTCGAGGTCGAGGCCTATCATCACACCGATCCGGCCGCGCATTCGTTCCGCGGGCCGACGCCGCGCAACAAGGTGATGTTCGGTCCGCCCGGCGTCGCCTATGTCTATCGCTCCTACGGCATCCACTGGTGCGTCAATTTCGTGTGCGAGCAGGCCGGCTCGGCCAGCGCGGTGCTGATCCGCGCCTTGCAGCCGACTCACGGCATTCCAGCAATGAGGCGCCGACGAGGATTGCAGGATGAGCGATCGCTGTGTTCGGGTCCGGGCAAGCTGACAGAGGCGCTTGCGATTACCGAAGAGTACAACGGCCTGCCGCTCGACGCGCCCCCGATCGCACTGCACGCGCGCGCGGACAAACCGGACATCGTCGCCGGCGTGCGGATCGGCATTTCCCGGGCTGTCGAGTTGCCGTGGCGGTATGGCCTGAAAGGTTCGAAATTCCTCAGTAAGCCGTTTCCGGCGAACTCGTCATCCTGAGCTTTTGACCGAAGGAATTCGACCATCATTGTGAGCCAACGGCTCGGCGCAAAGCGCCGCCCGATGACAGGCTCCGCGAAGCAATCCAGTGAGTGGATACAGCGATTACTGGATTGGTTCGTCGCTTCGCTCCTTACGTGGCGTTCTTGAGCCGCTCCAGCGCCTCGAGAATCTTCGCCTTCCGCGCCACGGCTGCCTCACGCTTTTCTTTTTCTTCCTCGACGATTTCTTCCGGCGCGTTGGCGAC
>DASXJV010000335.1:0-13050 GCA_036497205.1 Bradyrhizobium sp. | reverse complement strand
GCCGGTGCTGATGACGGCGGCCGCGATGATCGTCGGCATGATCCCGATGGCGATCGGCGGCGCCGGCGAGGAACAGAATGCTGCGCTTGCGCGCGCCGTTATCGGCGGCCTGCTGTTCGCGACGCCGACAACGCTACTGATCGTGCCTTACCTGTTCGCCATGCTGCGCAAGGGCAACGACGGAAAGCCTCACCATGGCGTATTCGAGGAAGTGCCAGAATGACCGAGATTCGTGTGCAGCCGAAAAATGAGAATGTTGAGGGCCGGCTTGATCCAGAAACCGATCGCGTAGTTGCGCTACCCAATCCAGGTCGCAAGCGGCCACGTCATTACGGAGGAGTGCTGTTCGGCGGAAGCGCGCTGCTGCTGCTGCTGGGCGGCCTGGAAATCGGAGGCTGGCACCACCACCGGGCCGAGCTCGAGGTCGCGGCCACCGCGGAACAGAACAGGACTTTTGTTCCCGAGGTTCGCGTCGCCGCGGTCCGCGCCAGCGACAGCAAAATTACCGTCAGCCTGCCGGCGACTACGACGGCTTTTGAGGCGGCGAATATCTTTGCGCGCACTAGCGGTTACATCGAAAAGCGCTACGTTGACATCGGCGATCGGGTCAAGGCCGGAGCCCTGTTGGTGGACATTACCGCCCCGGAGCTCGACCACCAGATTTCGCAAGCCAAGGCGACGCTCGCCCAATATCAGGCGACATTGCAGCAGACGCAGGCAAGCCATGAGCTCGCCCGGGTCACCAATGCGCGCGACAGCAACCTGGTCAAGCAGGGATGGCTCACGCTTCAGCAGGGCGACAACGATCGCCTGACCCTGCAGGCTCAGCAGGCTGCGGTCGGAGTGGCTCAGTCGAATATTTCTGCACAGGAAGCCCAGATTCGAATACTCGAACAGGAGAAGGCCTATCAGCGCGTCGTGGCGCCGTTCGACGGCGTGATCACACAACGTAATATCGACAACGGCAGTCTCGTAACGTCCGGATCGACCTTCATGTTCACGCTGATGCATCCGGATGTGATCCGCACCCAGGTGTTCGTGCCACAGGACGAGGCTTTCGGTGTTGGGCCCGGCGTCGATGCGGTGGTCCGTGTCCCCGAGATTCCGGATCGAACCTTTCCCGGCAAGGTCACGCGTATCGCGAGCGCGCTGCAACCCGGCAGCCGGACGCTGCTGACCGAAATCGACGTTCCCAATCCGGACGGCGCGCTTAGTCCCGGGATTTATTGCACTGTCGAACTACTTATTCCGCGCAAGACGCCATCGATGATCATCCCGGCTGACGCCGTCGTATTCGATCAGAATGGCCTGCATGTCGCGGTGGTCGAGAACGGCACCGCCCATCTGCAGAAGATCACGATCGCGCGTGACTTCGGCAAGGAGGTCGAGGTGCACGATGGCGTCAACCCGGGCGATCAGGTCATCCTCAATCCAATGGTGAACCTGGCGGAAGGCGACAAGGTCGCGGTTCGCAGAGACAAACCGCAGACAAGCTAGACCGGCGCGGAGAGAGCAATGGCAATGCGACGCTTGCTGTTCACAACGGCCACCCTGCTGGCGGGGGGCTGCACCGCTTGCCAGGCGCAGGTCTCCACCATGGGCAGCACAGCCATGGGTCTTTCATCGACGCCGGCGGCGATCGTGACCTCCCCACTCAACGGCCCAAGCCCGTTCTCGGCGACGACCCAGACCGGCACGCCCGTCACCACGCTGGCGCCGGTGCCGCTGGCTTCTAATCCTACAACGCCGGGGACTGTCGTGATCTGTGCCACGCCAACAGGGCAAATCACGCCTGGAACTCCGGCAGTGCCGGTTACTTCCATGTCGGCAGTGGGTGGCACAACCGGAACGACCCCCTTTACGTCCGCGACGTCGGCGGCACCGACGATACCGACAGTGCCGGCTACTTCTCCCACGTCCACGACTGCCACCTCGACCGCGCCGCTCTTGCTGTCCGCAACACCAGCCACGTCGTTTATGACCGATTTTCCCGGCTCGACGGTACCGGTGGCGTCATCCGCGATAGCAGCGGCAGCGCCTCTGCCTGCCGTTACCGCAACGCCCGTACCGACGCCATCGACGGTACCGAGCACGGTCTCCACATCCATGGCGGGCAGCACAGCCACGATGACGCCATCGACCACGACGATGTCCTCCACGATGATGCCAGGGACTGCGTTGGGGACCATTCCCACGTCGATCATCGGCAGTACGACGGGGACCACAACGCCAGTGTCCCCGCTCGGCAGCCCATCGACCACCGTCTGCAGCTCTACGCCGGGAGGCCCGCCGACCAATGGCGCGGCTTTGCCGCTCTCGACGCCGGAAATTCCGGCGAACCCGGCACCCGGCACGATCCAGCCGGATATCACGCAGCTTGCCGGCACCAGCATCACCGATCCGACAATGACCGTGGTGCCGACGCCGAACACGTCGGCCTGCGCCGAGAACATGATAATGAATAATCTGGCGACGCCCGGCACGATGGCTCCAGCCAACGTCACAGGGGCCGCTGCAACACCCGGCGTATCGTCTCCGGCAGGCTGCTGATGGGAAAACTCGCTTCCCGTGGTGCGCGTGCCCGAAATTCCGGACCGCACCTTCCCGGAAGCCTTGCAACCCGGATCCCGGCCGCTGTTGACGGAAACCGAAATGCCGAATTCCGATGGAGCTCTCTCCCGCGGAATTTACTGCACGATCGGGCTCCATAATCCGCAAGACATCGAGCTACAAGGTGTCCGCCGATGCGATCATTTTCAATGAAGCCGGATTGCAGGTCGCGGTGGTGGAGAATGGCGTGGCGCAGCTGCGCTAGGTCGCGGTGGTACGCGACCTCGGGCAGCAGGTCGAGTCAACAGCGGCGTCAAGCGGGGCTATCAGGTGTTTCTTGATCCTGCGGTTGATCTGGTTGATGGCAGCAAAGGTACGAACCCGGCTCCAGCCGATGCAGACATCCTGATCTTGCGCCGGATGCCGCAGGCAACTGCCCCGACCGGCACGCCAATTTTAAAACCCTATTTAATGGTGCGGCCGATTTTTCGAGCCTATGTTTTTACCGAGCGGCCCACCGCGCTTGCCCCCGGAGGCGGTGTTCAGATGGCCGCAGAGCGGACGGCGCACGTCATGTCTTATGCCCCCGAATGAGATGGGCGGGCGCCGTCGGCTCTTTAATGGCAAAATCCGTGGCATTTGCAGGCTGATGATATTATGGAATTGGTCTCGGGCAAGCATACGGCTCCAGGGATAACACGATCGAGCACTGCGAATGTCTTCGCGGCAGTCGAGAATCAGTTGATGACAAAAGTGCTTCTAATCGAGGATGACAGCGAAACGGCTGAGGAAATTATAGCCGAGCTGGCCGATCGCGGTTTTGAAGTCGAATGGTCGGCCAACGGAATCGAAGGCCTCGACAAGGCGCGTTCATTGCGGCCCGACGCCATGATCGTCGATCGACTGTTACCCGGAATGGATGGCCTCACGATTATCGAGGCGCTGCGGAAGGACCAGGTGCGCACCCCGGTGCTGGTGCTAAGTGCGCTCGGCGCGGTGGACGATCGCGTGCGCGGATTGCGAATGGGTGGCGACGACTATCTTACCAAACCGTTTGCAATCGTTGAACTCGTCGCCAGAGTAGAAGCGTTGCTGCGCCGGCCGGCAGAATCGCGTGAGACGACGCTGCGGGTAGGGCCGCTGGAACTCGATCTGATAGAGCGCACTGCCAGACGCGGCGATCGCGCGATCGATTTGCTGCCGCGCGAGTTTCGCCTGCTGGAATACATGATGCAGCGCAGCGATCAGCTGCTGACGCGGGCCATGCTGCTCGAGGAAGTGTGGAATTACAAATTTGTTCCTGCGACCAATCTTGTGGACGTGCATATGGGCCGTCTGCGTCATAAGGTGGACGGGCCTGACGAAGCCCCTATGATCCACAATGTTCGCGGTGCCGGGTTCATTCTTCGCGTCGCGCCCTGACGTGCTTGCTCGCTCCGGCGGCCGTGCACTGCTAATCCTATTGGGTTATGCTGGCGCCAGCCGAACACATCCGCGCCGCGGAAACCCAATGCGACGACCGGATTTCATAAGCTCGAACACCTTCCACTGGGCCCTCATGGTGGCCGGCGTGTTCGCGATCTTCGTTATCGTGCTGTTCGGGTTCATCTATTGGAAGACCGACGATTACATGATCGCGCGATCCGACAGAATGATCGCCAGTCAAATGAACGTTCTTGCGGCCCTATCCAGCGAGCGCCGGCTGGAGGCGCTCGATGAACATCTGAGGCAGGATTCCCGGGGGGTTCAGTATGCCGGACTATTCGGTTCGGACGGTCACAGGATTGCAGGCAATCTGGAAAGCCTGCCCCTTGAACTCAAGATGGATAATTTGGTGCAAACCGTCTCGGTCGTCAGGATGGTTCCGACCGGACGAGAGAATCGGATGATCCGCGCGATCGCGCGGCGCCTGCCGAGCGGTGACGTGCTGGTTATCGGAAGAGAAGTCGACGAAACCAAGGAAATTTCCCACGTAGTTGGCGAGGCGCTCGCGCTGGGTCTGCTGCCGGGCTTTTGTCTTTGCCTGTTGGCTGGCGCGTGGCTGAGTGTGCGCGCGCAGAAGCGGGTCGAGGAGGTCAATCAGCGGGTTCAGCGCATCATCGCCGGTGATCTGCGGGAGCGGCTTCCGCACCGTACCGTCGACGAGCCGTTTTCGAAGCTCGCGGTCATCGTCAATGGAATGCTCGATGAAATGGAAACGATGATCCACGCGCTCGCCGGTGTCGGCAACGATATCGCCCACGACCTGCGGACGCCGCTGACGCGCGCGCGGCTCACCCTCGAGCGCGGGCGCACCAACGCAGCCACTCTGGAGCAGCTTCAGGCTGTCGCGGACAAAGCGATCGCAGGTATCGATCAGTCGCTGGCGATCATCACGGCGCTTTTGCGCCTTGCGGAGATCGAAAACAGCCGGCGCTCCGCAGGTTTCGGCAGGGTCTCACTGCACGAAATGCTGCGGGAGGTGTGCGATATATACGAGCCGATCGCCGAAAATAAAAATATCGTCTTGCACGTCCGGGTGACGGACCAACTCACGGTGCACGGCGACCGGGACTTGTTGATCGAGGCGGTTGCCAACCTGGTCGACAACGCCATCAAATTTACGCCTGCAGGCGGGAAAGTGGACATGGAACTGTTACGCGGCGATGCCGAAGCCATCGTGCGCGTGACGGATACCGGTTGCGGCATCAGCGAACAGGAGCGCGAGGCGGTGTTGCGGCGCTTCTACCGTTCCGACAAGATGAGAAATACTCCGGGCGTGGGTCTTGGATTGAGTCTGGTGGCCGCGATCGTAAGGTTGCACGGCTTTCGGCTGACCATCTTCTCCGGCTCGGGTTGCCGGGTGGAGATTATTTGTCCGACTGGAAAGACGGGGGTGAAAGGGCCGCCTCGGCTCGGCAAGGGGCCGGCCAGCTGAAACTGCTAAGGTTTGCTTTTGAAGAGAGAATGCGCTTGTCAGTAGATGGGACCTTGGTATTCGCCGGCGCGAGGACCCTGATTTCGATTTTGCCGTTGCTGATCCCCACTGCGGTCGACCGACGAAGCATATCCCTTTCGTGTATTGGATTTCTCACTTCTCTTCGCGTGAGGTCCTTTTGCGAACGGCTGCAGCTGAACAGTTGCTCGTCTGCTAGCGAGCGGAAGCGTTCTCGACGAAAAAGCGACGCGCGCCTCAACTAAAAATCAATTTAGCTTGCTGGATCCCAATTTAATGGCGCAGGAAGATTCTCGACCTACCTTGAGCGAGACGCATCTGAACATTCAGAGCACAGTCTGAGAATATTCGCGGTTTTTAGAATCAGACCGACTTCAATGCGAGTACCGAGCTTGAGAGGTCGCGATGCTCGCAACAGATCGCTACATGGAGAAAACAGACGTTGACCAGATCAAAAATCGTCGGCGCGGCAGCAATCCTGTCGATGATCATCGCAACGCCGGCGTTCGCCCAGGCGGCTATCCAGGAACCGGGCGCGTACGCATTCTACCATCCCAACGCAGATGTTCTGAATTCCGGCCAGCCCTCGCCGGGTGAAACGGCAGGCGCCTTGGCATCGCTACCGTTCGGCAGCAGCAACACTTATGCTTCCATGGACGGCAGCGCGAACGGCTCATCTTGCGCTTGGCGCTATCGTTCCTACGATCCGGCATCAGGCACGTTCCTTGGCCATGATGGGGACCGGCATCCGTGCGAGTGACGCAGCATCAAGAAATGAAAAAGCTGGCTAAACGGAGCCGCTTTTCTCGAAGCTCGGTCGTCACACCGCCTCATGCTTCGCAAGATCGCGGCCATGATCGAAACCGGTGGCCTGCAGGTCGGCCCCGGTGATCCGGATTTCGGGAACGGCGGCCTCCGCCAGAATTTCGGCCGTGATATCGTCGACCGCAGAGTCGGCGATTTCATGAATGAAGCTGATGTTCTTGTATTCGCCGGAGGCAACGCGTGAGATGACTTCGCGCCGGGTGATCTCGGGATCGACGATGGCCTCGCGCCCGCGCCGTCCATAGTTGATCATCACGACGAAATATTGCATGGCGGTGTTCTCCTCGCCGCCGGAAGCGAGGTTGGCGGATGCAGTCAATTATTTCTGAAAATCAGAAGTTAGTCAACCTATTAGTTCGGAAAATCCGAAAATAAGCTTCCGCCCACTGTAACCCAGCCCGCAGCCGGCAAGAATCACCGGCGCGCGCTCATTTCGGGCTCCCCTTCATTTCTCTCGGGTGAGCCACAGCGTGCGCCGTGGCGCCCTTGCGTGCCCGGGCCGCGGCTTTGGAGCGCAAGCGCTCGATCTGACCCCTCGGCAGGGTGACGCAGATCTCCCCGATCCATTCCAGCTTCACCCCGTTGATCGGCTTGGCATTGAAGCTCGTGAGGTTGACCAGTGTCGAAGATTTGCCCCGCTCAATCGTTTTCAAATAGCGCTCGCCGGTCTTCAGCCTGACCGCGGCCTCTTCCCCGTAGAAGCTCGAAACGGGATGGCGCTGTTCCCGGTAGACCACGATTATGTCGCCGTTTTCGTATTTCGGCAGCATGGAATCGCCGGCCACTTCAAAGGCGATCGTTTCGTCCGAAATAGGGAAGGGTAGTTCGACCTCGCCGAGGCCTTCCGGCGGCACCTGCTCGTGTTCGGGCTCGATGATGGCGCCTGCGCCGACGCGGCCCATGATCGGCACCGAATTCAGCTCGAGGTAATCGATGATGGGCTGGATTTCCGCAGCCTTAATCAGGCGTGTGTCGGCCAATATCTCGGAAACCGCGCCCGGGCGGACGCCCATCGCCGCTGCCAGACCGCCCTTGGTCTTGCCCGGCTTCTGCAGTCCCCGCTCGATCATCCTGATATCCAGCATGGCGCATCTTTTCCGAATTTCAGAAATGATAGCAATTCCGATTATCCGAAATCAAGCTTGACTTTAATTTCGGAATATCCGAAATTGTCGGCGTTGGGATCCGGCAGCAGGCAGCATCAAAAAGCTCGGCGGCGAAGCCGAGGTGGCCGGAACTTGCCGGCACGGCAATGACGGCGCCGTAGGGGGCAGAAAAGGGAGAAGAAGCGAATGCAATCGACAGACTGGGCGCCGGAGCATTCAGAAGCGTTGCGGGAATATCTGGCCAAGGGCATGTCCTATTCCGAAATCGCGGATGCGATAAACGCAAAATTCAACACCGCCTATTCCCGTAATGCCGCGATCGGCCGCGCCACGCGAATGGGACTTGGCGGTCAAGACCGGCGCAAGGACTGGCCCAAGCCGCCACTGAGTGCCAAAGCGCCGCTGCTTCGCAAACTGCGTGAACGCTACGCGCCCGAGTTCATGCGGCCCATGCCGATTTTCGAACGTGCCGAGACGGTAAAACTCCGCTGTGTCGAAATCGATCCGCGCCATCTTTCGCTGGTCGAGCTTGGACGCGGCGATTGCCGCTACCCTTATGGCGGCGACGAGGAGGGCGAAGCCATCACATTTTGCGGTCACCCCCGGCGCGAGGGTTCAAGCTACTGCGCTCCGCATTTTCATCTGACGCGCGGCCCCGGTACCGGATCGGAACGGGCTGCCGGTACCATCTCACTGCGGCTTGTGGAGGTGGCATGAAACGCGGATCGAAGCTGACCCCGGCGGCCATGGCCTTCAGAATGCGGCCATGGCCTTCAGAATGAAGGGCCTGCCGCGTCGCCATCGCATCGCGCATTTGCGCGCGCTGATCGCGCAGCAGCCAGTCCGTTCGGTTCACCGCGAACAACTGGCCGCATTATTGCGCGATGAATTGACGGCGTAGCGTGCAAGAAAACCGCGCAGTAGGAAGCGCCCCTGGATGCCTCGGCATACGCGCAGAGCCTTGCATCATCATCAGCCCCGAGCTCTTGGCCTATGTCGCCAAGCGGACGGCATAACGAGATTCAATTCCACTATTCAAGGGAGGTAATCGGACGTGGCACGGGCAAAACGCAACAAGCCGCATAGACCAGCAAAGGTTCATGACCGGCGATCGAGAGATCTGCTGCGCAACGCGGAAGTGGCGGCCATTGAAGTGGACGATCCCCTGGCATTGGAGCCGGGGGACAAGATCGTCACGCTGCGCTCGATCCGCAATGACCCGTTGGCGCGGCTGCACACGCATCGCCAGATCGACGAGGCGCAGTACCAGGGCGGGCGGGCTTTCCAGGACGATTGGGAGAAAGCCGAGCGCGGCCCGCAGGCGGTCGATCCCACGCGGGAATATGTCGACGGCGGGCAGACGCGGGAGCCGATTACGGAACGCCAGCGCAAGGCCGTGCTGCGGCTGAACCGCGTCGAGCGCGAACTCGGCGCCGTCGGCGCCGCGCTGGTGCATGAGGTTTTGATTCTGGGCATGACCATGGAGCAGATCGGGCAACGGCGCGGATTGCGCGGGCAGCGCTGGATCGATTATTTCGCGCGCCGATTCCGGGAATGCCTCGATAGGCTGGCGTTGATTTATGGGTTCGCGACGGAGAGGCGGTAGTGATGGGTAACCGCAAGGCCGTGGTTGTACTAACCCGTGCTATATACTGATCGCGCTCTGGATGAACGGGGCTGCGCAATTCGAACAATTTCAAATTGAATAAAGTCTGTTAATGCAGCCTTACATGTTGCGGCGTTACTCTCAGGTCGTGGAACGGTGACCAACACGAAATTCCAAAGGAGGCAGTATTGAAACGCACCTTGTTAAGCTTTTTATCCGATGAATCGGGGGCTACCGCAATTGAATATGGCCTGATCGCAGCCGGCATCTCGCTGGCCATTATCGCTGTGGTTAACGGTCTGGGTAGCACCCTGAACGACAAGTTCACCTTGGTGAACAGCTCGCTGAAGTAAGCTTTTGTCTTCGGTTCAGGCGAGAACCTGAAACTTCCATGAGCATTGGCCCCGCCGAAT
Source organism: Bradyrhizobium sp. (assembly GCA_036497205.1). Taxonomy (GTDB): domain Bacteria; phylum Pseudomonadota; class Alphaproteobacteria; order Rhizobiales; family Xanthobacteraceae; genus Bradyrhizobium. The sequence goes on along the minus strand of DASXJV010000335.1, from coordinate 3,615 downwards.
TCCATTCGGCGGGGTTTTCGTAGGTCGTAAGCTCCAAGCGCAAACAGGCCGTAAAGCGGATTACCCAACGGGTCGCGCGCGAATGCGCGCCCGATGAGAAACTCCGTATCGCTAGCGCATCTTTCGGGCGCAGCTGCCAGGTCCCCTAACTAAAACCCTCCGGCGCTGAAGTTAAGCGGCTGCACCACGTCATAGGCCGCCTTCGTCAGCGGCACGGCGTAATTGACGGTAAGCGCGCCGAACGGCGAGTCCCAGGCCAGGCCCACGCCGACCGACGAGCGCACGATGTTGGAATTGGCGATCTGCAGCGATTGCGTGGAGCCTGGAAACGTCGTCGGCCCGCCGTAGTTAAAAACGCTGCCGGCATCCACAAAGGCAGTCGCCTTCAGCCCGTATTCCTGCGGTACGCCGGGGATCGCACTCTGCAATTCAAGAGTGCTTGCCCAATACATGGTGCCGCCGACATTATCCATGGTCGTGCCGGGCGTGAGATCGCGCGGGCCGAACCCGTTCGGCGCAAAGCCCCGCACCATCGTCGGGCCGCCGAAGAAGCTGTTGATCAGCGGCACCTGCTGGCCGCCCCAGCCGGTGATGTAGCCGCCCTGGGCGCGCACCAAGCTGACCACGTCATCGTTGATCGCGTGGTAGTAGCGGAGGTCTTCAGTGGTGCGCAGGAAATTTACGTCGCCGCCGAGGCCTGCCAGATCCTGCGTAAGTTGCGATTTGATTCCGTCGGTCGGGTTTTTGTTGTTGTCCAGCGTATTGTACGTGACGGTGTCACCGACGGAGGAGACCCATTGCGGACCGGCGAGCGCGGCCTGCTGGATCGGCAGCGACGGCGCCGCTGTCAATGACGCCGGATCGAGCGTCACGTTCTGGTTATATAAGGAGTAACGGTACTGCACGCCGATCTGCTCGGTCAGCGGCGTGCCGAACTGCATTGTCGCGCCATAGACGTCGTTGCCGTAGGACTGATAGGGGCTCGCATCGTTCTGCCTGCCGTAAAGCTCGATGCCTGCCGAGACGCGGGTGCCGAGGAAATAGGGCTCGGAGGCCGACAGGTCGAACCCGCGCGCGTACTGGCCGTAGCTTGCGGAAGCGCTGACTGCTTTACCAGTACCCAGGAAATTGCTGTCGCTCACCTTGACCTCGGCGAGAAGGCCATCGGTCGTCGAGTAACCCCCGGAAATCGTGAAATTGCCGGTCGACTGTTCCGCAACTTCGACATCGAGCACGACGCGATCCGCCACCGAACCCGGCTTGGTGGTAATCTTGACTGTCTTGAAATAGTTCAAATTCTTCAACCGCCGTTCGGCGCGATCGATCAGCATCTTGTTGTAAGCGTCACCTTCGGCAATATCGAATTCGCGCCGGATTACGTATCCGCGGGTGCGGGTGTTACCGTGGATCTCAATGCGCTCGACATAGGTCCGCGGTCCCTGACCGATCGTGAAGGCGACGTCGATGCGCTGCGCGGCTGCATCGCGGGTAATGCGGGGGACGGCCTGTGCGAAGGGATAGCCGAGTTTTGCCAGCTCGATCGCAATAACCTCCGTGGTCTTGTCCAGCGCGTTGCCGTCGAATACGGCGCCAGGTCGCGCTACGAGCAGTCGGCGAAGCTTTTCAGGATCCAGTCCCGGCACATTGCAGACGATATTGGTGTCGCCAAAATGATAAAGCGGTCCTTCATCGATCGAAAACGTCAGCGTAAATCCGTGTATCGCGGGATCGTATTCGGCCTTGGCGGAAGTAACACTGGCGTCGGCATAGCCCTTGCTGCGATAGTATAGCCGCAGCTGCTCCCGGTCCTGCGCGACGCGGTCGGGATCGTAGACGTCGCCGCCGATCAGAAAACTCAGTACGTTGGTCGCGGAAGTCTTGATTACGGCGGCGAGCTGCCGTTTGCCGAAAACCCGATTGCCGACGAAGTTGATCTGCCGCACCGTGGTCTTGCCGCCCTCCGTCACCACATAGACTAGGTCGACCCGGTCGTTGCCGCGGCTGATGATCTGCGGCACGACACCGACATCGTCGCGCCCGGCATGCCTGTAGGCTTCCATGATGCGGCCGACGTCGGCCTGCACCACGGCGCGCTGCAGCGTGCCGCGCGGCTTGGACTCGACGACGGCTGTAAGCTCTTTGTCTTGTATTTTCTTGTTGCCTTCGAACGCGACACGGTCGAGCACCGGTGCCTCAGTCAGATGCACGACAAGCCGCTCGCCGGCGCGGTCGATTGTAACATTGTCGAACAGGCCGGTTGCCAGCAGTTCCTTGAGCGCCGCGTCGCGCGCGGCGTCGTCAAACCGGCCGTCGGGGGCCGCATGGAAATATGAACGCACCGTTTCGGCGTCGATGCGGCGATTGCCCTGCACGGCGATGGCGCCGCGCGCTTGCGCTGCGGTTTCAACCGCAACGGCCGGAGCGGAAATCAGCCCGAGCGCGGCGACCAAGAGCGCGCCTGCGGCTCTCGACCGGGCACACCGCCGGCCCGGCACCGTGCATTGCCTCATCACGTCCCGCCTGTCTCCCACTTGACGGGTTGCAATCAAATTGCCCGCGGGGGCGAAAGGATGTCGGGGATAAGGTCAGTTGCGGGCCGAGGGCCGTTTCGTCCGCCATAATTTCGACGCCGCGCCGAACCGCGCGTTCCCAGAATCGTCGCATAGCTGCTCAAAATGCTGGTTAGCTGTGAGGGTGGAAAACGTTCGCGCTGCGACCCTCGCACGCGCGAGCGCTTCCTAGGAGCATCACATGCGCTACGCAACACTCGTCATCACTATGCTTTTGCTGGTCCAGCCCGCAGATGCAGCCGTCACGCCGGAGATCGATCCGCGTGCGTCGCTCAACGTGGTTCAGCAGTGGATCTACAATTACCGGGCCAAGCCCGACTACGCCCATGTCCCCGCCGCCGTGCGCGTGCTGTTCCATGCACAAAGCTTCAAGGAGCCGGAGAATTCCGGCATCTATCTCGGCTTCATCGCCGGCGCGATCGGGTCGAACCCCGCCAACGCCGAGCAGCTCGTCACCAGTTTCTTTCCTGTGCCGCCGGAAGACGAATGGGTGATCGTCCGCGCGATCGCGTATTCCGGGTTGCCCGACTGGAGGAATTTGCTGCGCCGGATCGCTCCAAAGATGCCGGGGCGGAGAGTGATGATCGACAGCTATCTCGCAGGCACGCTGCCGATCCTGACCGACATCCCGTTAGAAGAAGCAAAGCCCGGCATGCTCGACAAGTTGCGCGGCGTGTTCACCAGGAATCCCTTTGCGAAAGACGACAAGAGGCTGAACATGACGCCCACCTTCGCGAGCAATCAGGATCTGCTGGACACGCTGTGGGGTTATTATTTCGCGACCGGCTCTCACATTCCGATCCAACGCATCATGCAGATGCTGCCCTGGACCAAAAGCCGTGACACCATCGACAAGCTGACCGTCGGCAGCATGGCGCGCTACACCCTGGCGAGCTACGCGGTCCGCGATGCAGGATTGCGTGAGTATCTCCGCAGCGAGCTGGCGGGGCAGCCGGCCGCGATCAAGGCTCCGCTCGGCGAGGTGATCCAGGCCGCCGACACCGTGCAGCTCGGCGCGGTCCGCAAGGATGCGCTCGCCGCCGTG
>DASXJV010000334.1:0-5373 GCA_036497205.1 Bradyrhizobium sp. | reverse complement strand
AGCACACGGTGGCAAGGCACGACGATCGGACAGGGATTGCGCCCGAGCGCCTGGCCGACATCGCGCGACAGCTCGACGCCGCCGAGCCGTTTGGCGATATCGCCGTAGGTCAGCGTCTTGCCCGGCGGGATGGCGCGCGCGATGTCGTAGACGCCGCGGTTGAATTCGGGAACGCCGTCGAGATCCAGCACGATTTCAGTGAGATCGTTCGGCTTGCCCGCGAGCAGCTCAACGATCCCATCGATCGCGCTCTGCACCTCAGCCGGCGGCGGCGTCTCCGCGAGGTCGCCATGGCGCTGACGGATGCGGGCGCGGGTCTTGTCCTCGCTCGACATCGGCAGCTGCACCGCATTGATGCCGCGCGGACCCCACGCGATGCCGCAGCGGCCGATCGCGGTGTCGAACATTGCAAAACTGTGGTCGGTCATGGCTGGCTCCAAATTCTATCGCCCCAGATCTTCTCGTCCCATGTCTTGAGCTTGATGCTGGCCTGGAATCTAGGCTTGGAAATAGTTGCGATCCACCCGAATTCCGGGGGAACCTGGCGGCGCCCCACCAAACAAACTCGCGCCGCGCGTCTTCCCGGCGTTCGCCCAAAAGCCGCTAGGCGCCGGTTGGTAAACCCCTCGCCCCGGTGCTAGTCTTTTCCAAAATGAACGCTAAGGGCTTGGGCCTAAAAAGCGAGGAGGAACCACCATGAGACTGACCCAGCGACAGATCGACGATTTCAACCGCGAAGGCTGGCTGTTTCTGCCGGAGCTGTTCAGCCGCGAGGAAGTGGACCTGCTGGCGCGCGAGGCGAAAGGCATCTACGACACCGACCGCCCGGAGGTATGGCGCGAGAAGAGCGGCGCGCCGCGCACCGCCTTTGCCGCGCATCTCTACAACGAGGCGTTCGGCCTGCTCGGCGCGCATCCGCGCATGATCGATCCGGTCGAGCAGATCTTCGGCGAGAAGGTCTACATGCACCAGTACAAGATCAACGCGAAATCGGCCTTCACCGGCGACGTCTGGCAGTGGCACCAGGACTACGGCACCTGGAAGCGCGACGACGGCATGCCGGAGCCGCGGGCGATGAACATCGCGATCTTTCTCGACGAGGTGATGCCCATCAATGGCCCGCTGATGCTGGTGCCGAAAAGCCAGACCGCCGGCGACCTGAAGGCCTCGCACGATCTTGAGACCACCTCTTATCCGCTGTGGACGCTAGACGAGGAAACCGTGACGCGGCTGGTAAAGCAAGGCGGCATTGTCGCGCCGACCGGCAAGGCCGGCGGCATGCTGATGTTCCACGGCAATCTCGTGCACGGCTCGGCCGGCAACATCACGCCATATCCGCGCAAGATCGTCTATCTCACGCTTAACGCAGTCTCGAATTATATCCGCAACCCCACGCGGCCTGAATATATCGCCCATCGCGATTTTTCGCCGATTCAGACCGTGGATGACGATGCGCTGCTCCGGCTCGCGCGCAGCCATCGCCAGGCGGCGGAGTAAAAGTTTGCACAGTCATTCCGGGGCGCGCTGAAAGCGCGAACCCGGAATCTCGCGCTGATCATCTCGGGATTCCGGGTCCACGCGAAGACGCGTGTCCCGGAATGGCGAGAAATCAAAATTCCGATCGGATCACCCCTCCATGAACCTCTCTCATCTGCTTAACGCCCGCCGCGCGACCGGAAAACCTGTCCGCGTCGCGCTGATCGGCGCCGGCAAGTTCGGCTCGATGTTTTTGTCGCAGGTGCCGCATACGCCGGGGCTCGAGGTGCCCGTGATCGTCGATCTCGATCCGCAGCGCGCGCGCGAGGCCTGCCGCACCGTCGGCTGGGACGCCGCGCGGATCGCTGCGACCACATTCACCGCGGATGGTTCCAAAGCGACATCGGGCGATATCGAAGTGATCGTGGAGGCGACCGGCAATCCCGCCGTCGGTATCAAACATGCGCGCGCGGCGATTGCGGCTGGCAAGCACATCGTCATGGTCAACGTCGAGGCCGATGTGCTGGCGGGGCCGCTGCTCGCGGAGGAGGCGCGCAACGCAGGCGTGGTCTATTCGCTGGCCTATGGCGACCAGCCGGCCTTGACCGCCGAGATGGTGGACTGGGCGCGCGCCACCGGTTTTCGCGTCGTCGCTGCCGGCAAAGGGACAAAATACCTGCCGACCTATCATGACGTGACGCCGGCAGGCGTCTGGAGCCATTACGGGCTGACGGCCGACGAGGCGCAGTCGGCAGGCATGAACCCGCAGATGTTCAACTCGTTTCTCGACGGCACCAAGTCGGCCATCGAAATGGCGGCGGTCGCCAACGCCACCAGGTTAGAGGTGCCCGCCGACGGACTGTTGTTTCCGCCCTGCGGCGTCGACGATTTGCCGCATGTGATGCGGCCGCGCGACAAAGGCGGCGTGCTGGAAAAATCCGGCGTGGTGGAAGTGGTCTCGTCGCTGGAGCGTGACGGCCGTCCGGTGTTCCGCGATCTGCGCTGGGGCGTCTATGTGGTGCTGGAAGCGCCGAACGATTATGCCGCGGATTGCTTCAGGCAATACGGGCTAAAGACCGATTCAAGCGGCCGCTATGCGGCGATGTACAAGCCCTATCATCTGATCGGGCTTGAGTTGAACATCTCGATTTTATCCGCAGCGCTGCGCAAAGAGCCGACCGGGCAGCCGCACGATTTCCGCGGCGATGTTGCTTCCGTCGCCAAGCGCGACCTGCGCGCCGGCGAAATCCTCGACGGCGAAGGCGGCTATACGGTCTGGGGCAAACTGATGCCGGCAGCGGCGAGCCTTGCCGCCGGCGCGCTGCCGATCGGGCTCGCGCACGGAGTGAAGCTCAAGAACGGCATCGCGCATGGCGCGGTGGTGCGCTGGAGCGATGTCGAGATCGATGCTGATAACGAGACCATCAAGACGCGGCGGGCGATGGAAGCGAAGTTCGGCGGCTAGGCACAGCTTGATCGTGCAAAACCAAAATGCCGTCGTTTCGGCAACGAGGCGCTTACTGCCGGTCGTCGCCCCGCGCATCAGCTTGGCTTCGCAACTGCGTAATGGGACAGCGCCGGAGCAACGCCCTTGATTCTTGAGAACTGATTGATCATCCTGCTTGCGGTCCGTGATTTTCAGATTTCGATTGCGCCCAAAACCAGGGGTTGTTGTTTTCAAGGTCTGGGTTTCAGGTACCGATCTCAGCGTTGGGCGTCGGCGAAAAACAGAAAAGCGACATTAAGATCGTGGTCCCTCTCGTCGATGTATCGACATAAAAACGGAGGAAGCGCATGAAACGTCGTGAATTTCTAAAAACAACTGGCGTTGGTCTCGCTGCGAGCGCAGTTGCTGCGCCCGCGATCGCGCAATCGATGCCTGAGGTGAAGTGGCGACTGGCCGCCAGTTGGCCGAAGTCACTCGACACGCTTTACGGTGGCTGCGAATTTTTTTGTAAGCGTGTTGCTGAAATCACCGACAATCGCTTCCAGATTCAACCGTTTGCCGCCGGCGAACTTGTTCCCGGTCTGCAGGTGCTCGACGCCGTGGCGAACGGCACACTCGAGATGGGTAATACGGCGCTCTACTACTACTGGGGCAAAAATCCGGCGCTTACATTCGGCACGGCATTGCCGTTCGGGCTCAACACGCGGCAGCATATCTCGTGGATGTTGTTTGGCGGCGGTATGGACATGCTCAACGATCTGCTGCGAGAGCACAATTGCCACGGTATTCCGACTGGCAGCACCGGTGCGCAAATGGGTGGCTGGTTCCGCAAGGAAATCAAGTCAATCGAGGATTTCAAAGGTCTTAAATTCCGCATTGGGGGTTTCGCCGGGACCATCATTGCGAAGGTCGGAGGCGTGCCGCAGCAAATCGCGGCAGGCGACATCTACCCGGCGCTCGAGAAGGGCACAATCGATGCCGCCGAATGGGTCGGCCCCTATGACGACGAGAAACTGGGTTTCGTAAAGGTTGCGAAATATTATTACTACCCGGGCTGGTGGGAGGGCACCGGTCAGGGACACAATGTCATCAACCTGGAGAAGTGGAATGGGTTGCCGAAGCACTATCAGGCCGCGCTCACCGCGGCTTCGCATGATACGTTTACGTGGGTCACCGGGAAGTATGATTACGTCAACCCGCCGGCTCTAAGACGGCTGGTCGTGTCTGGCGCTATCCTGCGCCCGTTCCCGCAAGAAGTGATGGAGAGCTGCTATAACGCCGCGAACGAGATCTATGCGGACCTTTCGAAGAGCAATACGCACTTCGGCAAGATGTACGCTAGCCTGTCAGCCTTCCGCAACGATTCCCTGGCATGGATGCAAGTGGCTGAATTGAGCTTCGATAGCTTCATGATGCGAATGCGCACGCGAACCTGACCGCCTGCGTGACGTTGAACTTGCGTGACGTTGAAAAAGCGAAAGCCCCAGAGAACGCTCCTGGGGCTGTCGATCAACGCTATTCCTGGTCGGCACCCAGCGCGGCGGCAAGCTTGTCGTAATACCTCGCAACGAGGTCGATATTGCCCTTGTTCTCGATCGGCGGCGCCGGCGACCTCAGCGCGTCGTTGAGCTCGCCGAGCACTTCCTTCTTGTCCTTGGCGGACATTTTCTTGTCGGCCTGGACCTGGGCGATCTGTGCCTTGATGACGGTTTCGGTGCCGACATATTTCTTGGTCGCCGGATCGAAGCCTGCGAGCACCATGCTGATGTTGTCGAGGACGTTGTTGTATTCATCGTAGCTGGCAAAACCATTCTTCTTCGCGACGCCTTCGAGCTGCGCGATGATTTTCGGATCCGGCTTGGCATTGTCAGGCAGCTTCGCGGTGATCGCATCCATGTCCTTGGCTGCCGCGAGCACGCCCTCGATCTGCTTGTCGGTCAATGCCATCTGCTTGATGGCGGGTTGCTGCGCCAGAGGCGGCGCCGCCTGAGCCGGCGCCATCTGGTTCGGCGGCGCCTGTTTGCCCTGCGCCAGCGCAGCGCCAGTGGATACGATGGCCATCGCGCCCGCGAGGCAAGCAACGCACAACGCGGCGGCGACGGGACGAACGAACTCACGCATGGCAGTCTCCTCTGTTGGGCGGTTTTAGAGTGGTCAGGAGCGATCGGATGATTCAAACGACGCCTGTCGAATCTGGCGGCAAATCATGGCCTAAACAAATCGGTATTGTCCCGCCACCCGCAACAGACGAAACGCCAAACACAAAAAACGCCGCCTCCCCAAGGGGAAAGCGGCGTTTCGTTTGATCGTGACACGTAAAGAGGAATTGCTTTGTCCTTGGCAGGCCTGGCAGCGACCTACTCTCCCAGGGCTTGAGCCATAGTACCATTGGCGCTGAGGAGTTTAACGGCCGAGTTCGGGATGGGATCGGGTTCAAGCTCCTCGCTAGA
>DASXJV010000333.1:0-6925 GCA_036497205.1 Bradyrhizobium sp. | reverse complement strand
GCTCGCCGCGCCCTCGACCACGCCGACGGTGACGCTGCAACGGCTCGCATCGACCGAGGGCGACGACGAGATCGAATAATAGCGCGGCGCGAGCAAGGTCAGCATTTCCAGGTAGGCATGGAACGGCAATTCGCAGGCCGGATGCTCCTCCAACAGATCAAACACCGATTTACGTTTGGCGAGAATATCGGCGCGGTAGCGTTCCGAGGCGGCGGCATCGTCCCCGACATAGGCCTGCAGTTTCGGCCTGGTCACCGGGCAATACGTGTGCTCCGACATGATCTGGATCTGCTTGCGGGTCGCGACCTGCTGCAGCTCGACGAAATCGGTCAAGAGCCGGCCGACCGACACGGCATCCCCGACCGGCAGTTGCGCGCGCCGGCCTTCGGCGACCTGCAACCGGATCTGGTCGGCAGGCAAAAAGCCGAAGCGGCGCGCCACTGAGTCCACCAGCGCCGGATCGTTGCGCGGCACCACGCTGAGATGATCGCCGACCCGGTAGGTGATGTCAGGAGGCAGTTGCACCTCGATGTGCCGGGTCGATCTGTCGGAGGCGTTGGCACCCAGCTTGTTTTGTAGCTCGGAGTTGACCAGCACCTTCATCGGCGCGACGCCGCCCAGCGCAACGATCGCATTGACCGCTGATGGAGCGACCGGCTCGATCTTGTACAGCGGCTCGTCCTCGGCACTGCGGCTGAAATTCGAATCGATGCCGAATTCCTTGGTCGCCAGCGGCGCGAGTCTGGCGAACCAGCTCTCGAATTCTCCATCAAGATCGCTGCGGGCATCGCCCTCGCCGCGTGTATACACGCTGCGGGCGCCGTGCGCCGCCAACTGCCCGTCGATCAGCCGCGGTATCGACTGGTAGGTCGCGGCCCAGTCGCTGTTGCCGCAGCCGAACACCGCGTAGCGCACCTTGGCGAACGCGTCCTTCGGCAAACCGCTGCCGAGCCATTTGACGAACAGCGTGGCGTTATCGGGCGGCGCGCCGTTGTACGACGCGCAGAAAATCAGCACTCCGCCCTGCTCCGGCAGCTTGCCGACGAAATCGTCGAGCGGCGCGAGTCTGGTAGCAAAGCCATTGACCTCGGCGAGATCGGCGACCCGGGTTGCGAGCTCTTCGGCCGTTCCAAGGTTCGATCCGTATAGCACCAGCAGCGGCGTATTGTGCCCCGGACGCGTCCGTGCGCGCGGGGTTGGCGCAGCTGTCGATGCAGCGGCCGTCGTCGTGGCCCGGCCGCTGTAAGCGCCGCGATCCTTGTCCGTGCGCGGACGCACCTTGATCTTGAATCCGTCCGGCTTGATCGTCAGCGTTTCCTTCAGCACCATCTGGTAACGGTTGACGTCGATCAGCTTGAAGCGCTGAAGGATCATGCCGATCGCAAGCGCCGCTTCATGCATCGCAAAGCCGCGACCGATGCAGGCGCGTTGGCCGTTGCCGAACGGCTTCCAGGCGTTGACGGGACGCGTCGCCTCGGCCTCGCGGCTGAAATTTTCCGGATCGAACGCATCCGGATTTGGTCCCCAGACGCTTGCGTCGCGATGCAGCGCCAGCACGAGCACGGTAATGAAGGTGTTTTTCTTGAGCCTGTATTTGCCGCCGATGGTTTCGTCCTTGAGCGGCGAGATGCCATAGGCCGGCGCCGGCGGCCAAAGCCGCAAGGCCTCTTTAAGAATCTGCGTGATGTAGGTGAGTTGCGTAACCTGCTGATAGGTCGGCTTGGCATTGATATCGGGCCCGAGCACCCGGTCGACTTCCTCATAGGCCTTTTTGAGAACGTCTGGATGCTTCACCAGCGCATAAAGCGTGCATGACAACAGTCCGCTGGTGGTTTCGTGCCCCGCGATCAGGAACGTGTTGATCTGGTAGCGGATGTTGACGTCGTCGAGCTGCTCGCCGGTGGCGCGGTCGACGCCGGTCATCATGGCGCCGAGCATGTCCTTCCTGTCCTCGGCTCCTTCCGCGTTCTTGCGGCGCTCGGCGACGATCTCGTCGACCATCTTGTTCATGAAGGCGACGTCGCGGGCAAGATCGCGCCGACGTTTCTGCATCCACAGATTTTCCATCGGGAGACCGCGGATCATCATAATGGTCTCGAGCGAGCGCACCAGCGACTCGACGAACGGATGATAATCGCGCCGATAGAATGAATTGAAACGGTAGTCGAAACCGCACAACCCGATGGTGTCGAGCGTCAGCGCAGTCATATCGTGAACGACTTCGATCTCTTCGTCGCCGTTTAGCCGCTCCCACTTCTTCACGAGCTGGTCGGCGATATCGACCATGCTCGGGTGGTAGGACTGCATGGCGCGATTGCCGAACGGCTGCAGCAGGATGTTGTGCGCCTTGCTCCAGTTTGGCTCGGTCGTGTCGGCGGTAAAGAGTCCGTCGCCGGCGACCGCGCGCACGCGGCGCAGCGGTCCGCGCACCGCCTTGTCGAAACGTTTTTCGTCGCTGAGCTCTTCGACGAGATCGTGGCTGGAGACGATGACAAGCGGCGCACCCATCATGTCGAGCCAGAAGATCGGCCCAAGTTCCTTGGCCAGCCGGGCCAGATTTTGCACCGGCGCGCTCGAGTCCAGCGACAGCATGTTGCCGATCACCGGCTTGGTCGGCGGCTGCGGGATCGGGCTCAGTCTGTTGGTAGACGCCATCGCTGATTGTCTCCTGCCCTGATCGAAGGCTCAGCCGAACCGCTTTCTACGCCATTCAATCAGCTTGGCGCTGACCTCGTCCGGCTTTTCCTGCTGCGTCCAATGGCCACTGCCCCGAACCAGGTATTTCTCGAGGTCGGGAATGATTTTCTCCATGCCATCGGCCGAGGACGGCGGCAGCACGTGATCGTTTTCGGCCATGATCATCAGCGACGGCACCCGCACGGTGTGGTCGATCCCGGCCGAGCGCTGCCAGTTCCGCGACATGTTGCGATACCAGTTGATGCCGCCGGTGAAGCCGGATTTAGTGAATGTATCGACGAAAACCTTTTTTTCCTCTGGCGACAGGATCGGCGTCCGCGGATCATGTTTGGCGTCGTAACCGGCAATCATTTGCGGAAATGCCAGATTGAGTCGCGGTGATGCGCCGACGCCGGCGACCGGCGTCTCCGCCGGTGCGGTGTCACTGCGTGGAACCGGCTTGCGCATGAAGGCGTCAAAGGTCTGTTCGACCCGGCCGTTGAATATCTTGTCGGGACCATGCGCGGGGTCCTGAAACTGCACGATATACATCTGCTCGCCGAAGCGCTTGCGTAACAGTTCGATCGGGTCCGCCGGCGCGCGGTTGGTGTGCGGGGTGTTGATGCCGACGACGCCGGCTACGCGATCGATATGCCGCAGCGGCATTTGCCAGACGATAAAGCCGCCCCAGTCGTGGCCGACAAAAATCGCCTTGTCGATTTTGAGATGGTCGAGCAGGCCGACGAGATCGCCGGTCAGGTGCTCGATGTCATAGGACTCGACAGGTTCGGGCCGGTCGGTCGCGCCGTAGCCGCGCTGATCCGGCGCAATTGCCCGAATTCCGGCAGCAGCCAGCGCCTTGATCTGGTGACGCCACGAAAACGCGATCTCCGGCCAGCCGTGGCAGAGAATAACCGGCGGCGTGTCAGTTTTCGGGCCGGCTTCGTAATAGCCCATGCGAATTCCGTTCGTCTGGGCGAACTGCAGCTGCGGCATCTCTATCATCGTCGACTCATTTTAATTCGCTGATTATGCCCTAGCTTGCCGCGCTCTTGAGATCGGCCGGGGGCGCGAAAGCGGCTTCGAGTGCTGCGAATTCTCCCGGCAGCATGTCGCAGAGAACCTGAACATGAGGAATGATGTTGGCGCCGGCGATGAAGCCGAAATCCAGCTGATCGCGATAGCTCTGCACGGTGATGTTGAGCGCGAGCCCGTGGGTCGAAATCGACACCGGGAAGATGTGCAACAATTCCGCGCCGGCTGCATACAGCGTCTGGCGTGGCCCGGGCACGTTCGAAACCGTGATGTTCGCCGCCGGCGGCAGCACGTCCGACAGGCTCGAGCGGCTGTACAATAGCGCCAAAATCTGCACCAGGATCGGCGCGCCAAGCATCGAGATGTTGGACATCTGCGGCATCAAGGCCCGCAGCGGATGCGACATCTCCTTCGACTTGGTCGATTGCGCGATGATCGCCTCCAGCCGCGCCTTGGGATCCTCGACATTGGTGGCAATCGAACAGATCATGCCGAACACCTGATTGTTGGCGTCGGTGTTGCCCTCTTCGCGCAACGAAATCGGCACCGCGGCCGTCATCGATTTCGCCGGCAGCGCACCGCGCTCTAGCAGATAGCGCCTGACCACGCCGCTCGAGATCGCCAGCACCACGTCGTTCAGCTTGCCACCGGCCTGCTTGGCCAGCGCCTTCGCCCGGCTCAGCGGGATCGAAACGCCGGCAAAGCTGCGCTCCGATGAAATCGATTTGTTCAGGATCGTCGACGGCGACACCATGCTGGCGATGCTGTCGCGCGATTTCGGATCGGAAATCCTTCCAACCACATCGGAGACGCTTTTCAGCATCGTGGGAATGCTGCCGGCCAACTTCACCGCGGATTCGATCTGGAACATCGCGTTGTCGAACAGGATCGATCCGAGATCGCTTTTGCCGGAGCGCGGCAGATCGATGCCCTTGGCGGCCGTTTTGGCATCGAAGGGCTGGGTCCAAAGCTGCTGATAGGAGTCGATGAAATTAGCGGCGATGTCGCGCGGCTCCTGCCCGACCTTCGCGCGCGCCGCCGGCTTCTCGACTTGCCTCGGAACCGGGGTCACATCGTAGATCATGCTGGTGAGGGCTGCGCCCGCGCCGCCGTCGATGCAGGCGTGATGCATCTTGGAATAAAGCCCGATCTCGTTGTCCTTCATGCCTTCGAAGACATAGAACTCCCAAAGCGGACGGGCGCGATTGAGAAGTTTGGCATGCATCCAGCCGACGATGCGCTCCAGTGTCGCGCGGTCATGGGGAGCAGGAAGGCTGCCCCTGAAAATGTGGCGGTCGATATCGAACTGGTCGTCCTCGACCCAGGAAGGGTGATCGATGTCGAGCGGCGCCTTTTCCAGACGCGCCTTAAGGATCGGCACAATGTGCAGCCGCGAGGCGATCATCGCCTTGAAGTCCTCGAAGAAGTCACCTTTGTAAGCGTCGGGCAGGCGGAAGATCGCCATGCTTCCGACATGCATCGGCATTTCAGGCGTTTCCAGGTACAGAAACGAGGCGTCCATTGAGGACAGCTTTCTGGCGTCACTCATATTTTCCTCCCGCGAACGGATCACGCGGCGCCTTGGTGGCGCTTCTTGCGTTCAGACGGTCCTGGGGTCAGGGCCTCAGTGGCGATTGTGCATTTTCCGGAGGCGCATATGCAATGACAAACGGACCCAACCGGTCAAATTGCCTGAATTGGCCCTCGGGTTGGGCCAGCCGATCCGCCACTGCCCACAAGGCGGCCGGGTTCACGCCCAGTCCGACGTGACTGGCAAGGTGCACCTCGATGTTTTCAGCGGTGTCGGAGGGACGCAGCAGGCAAGTTCGCCAGTTCACGATGCCATCGGAGCGCGAGTAGATCGACGTGGTCGGAACCGGCAGATCGCCTGCGATCGCGTTTCGAAGCGCGGAATTGTCCTCAACCGCCTCGCCTGACAGCGCCTCGTAGAGCCGCGTGGCGTTGGTCGCTCTGATGTCGTTCGCGAACGGGCTTCCCAGCGTCACGACATACCGCACCATGTCCGGCGCCTGCAGCGCCAGATCGCGCGCATAGACGCCGCCCAGGCTCCACCCGACGACACTGACCTTACGGCCGGTCGAGCTGTGAATCTCGGCAAGCCGATCCCGCAGCGCGGCCCGCATGCGCGAGACGCCGCCGATGTTGCGGCCCATCTTCCACGCATAGGTATCGTATCCGAGTTCCATTAGATATCGCCGCATCGGCGCCATCGACAGATCGCTGGCGAGGAACCCTGGTAACGTCAGCACCGGATGACCATCGCCCTTCGTGGCGCTCATCAGGAGCGGCGAAAGCCAAAGGCTGGCGTTGAATTCGAATATCCCTCTCGCTTCGGCGAGCAGCAGCCCAAGGCCCGGCGGACGGAGCCGGCCCGTGGCTTGCGGCTCGCTTCGGTCAGTCGGCATCATTTCTTGTCAGTGGCGCGCGCACCGCCCAGGCCCGCCATGGTCGCGAACATGTCCTGAAACCGCTCGGCGATCCTCGGGTCGAACGTGAACCAGCTCTGCATCAGTGCTTCCGGCGAAACCTTTTCGATGTTGGCCATCATCTGGTGCTGAAGTTTGTCCATGACAGCCGTTTGCATCGGTTGCAGATCCGGAAGTCCGAAAAACTGCCGGGCTTCTAGGGGCGTGCAATCTATTTCGACGTTTACCTTCATGTCCCTCTCCTGATTGCATTTGTTCACAGTATCGCCGCGAGAGGCTGTACGACGCAAGCGAGCTGAACGGACAAGGCGGCGTCTTGAGCCTTCATTTCGCAAAAAATGCTAGCCAAAACGCTCGACCGCAAAGGGCTTGGGATCGGCGAACGGCGTCTCGCCGGTCATCATCTCCGCCAGCAGACGGCCCGTCGCCGGGCCCAGCGTCAGACCGTGGTGCTGGTGCCCGAAATCGAACCACAGCCCGGCGTGACGGGGCGCCTTGCCGATCACCGGCAGCATATCGGGCAAACACGGCCGTGCCCCCATCCAGGGCTTTGCGTCGACCGCGTCTGCCAACGGAAACAGAGCGCGCGCCCGCGGCAGCGCCTGCCGAAGCTGGATCGGCGTGGGCGGTGCATCACGGCGGGCAAACTCAACGCCGGTGGTGAGACGAATGCCGCGGTTCATCGGCGCCAGCAGATACCCGAGATCCGAATCGAGCACGGGATGATTGAGCGCGGCGTTGCCGCGCGGCGCCAGGTGCAGGTGGTA
>DASXJV010000332.1:0-3450 GCA_036497205.1 Bradyrhizobium sp. | reverse complement strand
TTCACTGGCGTAGGCCATCATGGTCGGCCCGCACATACCGTGGCCGATGATGAACATCGCGCTGAGCTTGCCGAAGGCGCCCTCTTCCTGTTGCCAAATCACGCGCTCGATCGGCGTTGCGCCGCGTCCGCCATATTCCTTCGGCCAGTGCAGGCAGGCCCAGCCGGCGTCGGCCTTTTTCTTCTGCCAGGCTTTTGCCACTTCGAGGATGTTGGCGCCTTTCAGCTGGGTGCGGCCGAGTGAGGATTTGCGCAAGTCCTCTTCATATTGCCTTGGTGCATTGGCCGATATCCACGCCTTTGCCTCGGCGCGAAACGCGGCCTCCTGCGGGGTGTCATCGAAGTTCATTCGCGTTGTCCTTTATCAGGCCCGTCATTCCGGACGATCCGCCTCGCGGATCGATCCGGAATCTAGAAGTTGCTCATCTCGGGATTCCGGGTTCGCAGCGTTCGCTGCGCCCCGGAATGACTTTTTCAGAACTACGCCGCATTCCTCTTGCGCATCCGGTCAATCAGCGCGTCTTCCCAATACGACAGACTACCGAGCGACAGCGCCAGCGCGTTGGAACGCCGGTAATACATGTGACAGTCGAACTCCCAGGTGAAGCCCATACCGCCGTGCACCTGGATGTTGTTCTTGGCACAATGCTGGAACGCCTGCGTCGCACTGATGCGCGCGGCGGCCGCTGCTTCCGGTAGTTCCGACGCGTTGGTCGAGAGCGCCCAGGCGCCGTAATAACAATTCGAGCGCGCCAGCGTCGCCGAGACGTACATGTCGGCGAGCATATGTTTCACTGCCTGGAACGAGCCGATCGGGCGACCGAAGGCGATACGATCGAGCGCGTAGTCGCGGCCCATTTCCAGCGCGCGGTCGGCGCCGCCGACCTGCTCGAACGCCATCAGCACCGCGGCGCGGTCGAGCACTTGCGATAGAATGCTCCAGCCTTCATTGGCGGGACCGAGCGGCTCGGCCTTGCAATTTTTGAAGGTGAGCTCGGCCTGACCGCGCGACGGATCGACATTGGTCAATGCCTTGGCTTCGACGCCTTCGGCTTTCATATCGACCAGGAACAGCGAGATGTCGGTCTCGCGTCCGTTTGAACCGGCGCAGGCGGCGACAATGGCAAAGTCAGCAATAGCGCCGTCGGGCACTGGCTTCTTCACGCCGTTGAGACTGCCGGACGCGCTGAGCTTGATCGCCTGCGGCGACGGATTGCCCTTGCCTTCGAACAGCGCCAGCGTGCCGATCGCGGCGCCCGATGCGATGGCGGGAAGCCACTTCTGCTTTTGCGTTTCGCTGCCGGCCAGCAGGATCGCTTCCGCCGCAAGATAGACCGTTGAGGAAAACGGCACCGGCGCCAGCGCGCGGCCCATCTCCTCGGCGATCACGCAGAGTTCGAGATGGCCTGCGCCGGCGCCGCCGAATTGTTCAGGTATAGCGACGCCAAGAAAGCCCATCTCGGCGAGGCCCTTCCACAATTCGCGGTCATACGGTTCCTTGCCATCGAGCACCGCGCGCACCGCCTTGGGCGGGCATTTTTCGGCGAGAAATTTTCGCGCTTCGTCGCGGAGTTGTTTTTGTTCGTCGGAGAAATCGAAATTCATGGGACTACTCTGTTGTGTGAGGAACGCAGAGAACGAAAGTCGTCATTCCGTGGCGCGAACAAGCGGGCGAGCCTGGAATCCATAATCACGATCGGGAGTATGGATTCCAGGCCTCGCCAAATAGCGCATCCCGGAATGACGAAGGGAGAGAGCGCAGCCTTCATTGCAGCACAATCACGTCTTCGCCGGGATGATCGGCATAGAGACGTTCCACCAGCGCGGCGCGACGCTCCAGCCCGGCGCGCTGATTGATGTAACCCTTGTCTGTGAGTTCGTTGCCGTCGATCGAGGCCGGTTCGGTCATCAGCATGGCGCGCGCGATGCGCATGCTGCTGGCTTCGGTGGACGCGTTATGCGCCTGCAAGCCCCGCTTCAGGCATGCCAGCACATCCGGGTGTTTGACGACGTCCTCGTAACTCGCATCGGGGTTGCCGACGATCTGTCGGCAGGCGTGCAGATTGGGCCACGCCAACAACCCGACGAACGGACGATCCTGCCCCGTGACCAGCGCGTCCTGCACTACCGGCGTTGCCGCGGCGATGGCGTCGGTACGCAACGAGCCGACATGAACGAAGGTGCCTGTTGTGAGCTTGAAATCCTCCACGACACGGCCTGCGAAGATGATGCCCTGCAGCGGATCCTTGGGATCGACGAACACGCCAGCGTCGCCGATACAATAAAACCCTTCCTCGTCAAATGCGGCCGCGGTGACATCGGGCCGGCCGAAATAGCCGGGCGTGACGTTGACGCCGCGCAGGCGCAATTCATATTTCGATCCAACTGGGACCATCTTCAGCTCAACGCCGGGAAACGGCAGCCCGATCAGACCGACGCGCTCGGTGTCCCAATAGGTCCCCGTCGACGTCGGCGCGGTCTCGGTCGAGCCCCAACCGGTGTAGAACACGATGCGCTCGCCGGTGGTGCGCACCGCCAGCGCCTGCATCCGATCATAGAGATCGTCGGGCAGCCGCGCACCGCCATAGGCCATCAAGCCCAGGTTCTTGAAGAAACTGTGGCACAAGGCGTCGTCCTTCTCCATGGCAGCGGCGAGAGCGGCATAGCCCGCCGGCACATTGGCGTAATAGGTCGGCGAGATCTCGTGCAGGTTACGCAGCGTCTCTTCGATCATGCCGGGCATCGGACGGCCATCGTCGATGTAGAGCGTGCCGCCTTCAGTCAACACCGGATTGAACAGCGCATTGCCGCCCATGGTGTGATTCCACGGCATCCAGTCCAGATAAGTGGCTTGCGGCGCATTGGAATCGCGCGGCCGAACCTGCATCATCATGGCGGCATTGGCGCACATCATTTCTTGCGTGTTGATGACGGCCTTGGGCATGCCGGTGGAGCCCGAGGTGAACAGCAGCTTGCCGACGGTGTCCGGCATGATTTTTGCGATGGATTCCTCGACGTCTTTTGTGACCGGCGTTGCCGCGAGCTCGGCGAAGGCGATGCTCTTGAGGCCCTCGCACGGGCGCGCGACATGGACGACGGTGACGCCGTCGAGATCAAGCGACTTCAATGCCTTCTCGAAAGTCGGGCCGTCCTGCACCATCACGACCGCCGGCTTGATCAGGTCGAACAAATATTTCAGCTTGACGTGATCGTGGCTCATCAGCGAATAAGCCGGCGAAACTGGCGCCGCAGGAAACCGCGCCTGCATCGCCGCCTGCGTCATCAGCGCGTGCTCGATCGAATTGCCGCTGAGGATCGCGACGGGGCGGCCGGGCGCAAGCCCGAGATCGAGAATGCCCTGTGTCAGCGCGTCGACCGTGTGCTTGGCCTCGCCATAAGACAGTTTGCGCCATTGCCGGTCCGCACCAGTGCGCTGTGCCAGCCAAATGCG
>DASXJV010000331.1:0-19532 GCA_036497205.1 Bradyrhizobium sp. | reverse complement strand
CCCCATTGGCTGACCGCGCGCTCGATCACGGAGGCGAGGCCGCGAGACACATTGCCGAAGAACTTGTGCCCGGCGGAGACGAGTTCGTCGGGCCCGTAGGTATAAGGGGCGGGTTGCGGCGGGCCTTGCTGCGAGAAAGCGGGCACGGTCCAGCACATCAGCGCGGCGAGCGTTACCGCGGCAAGGCGTGATGCGAAAATCATATAAGAACCCCTGGTATCGAAATCCTGACCGCCACCTTAACCTGATGCCAACAAGCACGGTTGTAGGTTGCGCCCAGTGTCCCCCGACTCGGATGTTATCGGCATCAACTATGACGGCACAACGGCAGGAAAGAAACGGCAGTCGTTCCGAAATAGATTTTCGCCCCGGAATAGCCTTTATCGATTTGCCGGCAAGCCTGTTATGGGCAGCTCTTGTATGGGCAGTTCTTGTATGGGCAAGTCTTGTATTGGTTCCGCATCCGGCCCGGGCCGCGACCACCGAGCGCGTGATCGTGAACCATTACACAGGTCTCGCCATCGAGGGTTTCGACCCGGTCGCCTATTTCGTCGACGCCCGCCCGGTCATCGGCCTGCCGGACTTCGAGGCCTCCGAAGCGGGGGCGGTCTGGCGTTTTCACAACGAGGGCAATCGCGCCTCTTTTGTCGCCCATCCCGATATTTACGGCCCCCAGTTCGGCGGTTACGACGCGACCGACCTGGCGCGCGGCGTGACCTTTGCCGGAAACCCCCGGTTCTGGCTGATCTCGGGACAACGGCTTTATCTGTTCGGCCGCGAGGAAAGCCGGGATGCGTTTGCTGCCGATCCCGAGCGATTCCTGCGGGATGCGAAACTGCGCTGGCCGCAGCTGGAGCAGGATCTAGCGCAGTAGGGGAGGCGGGGTCCGCCCGCTTCTCGTCATTGCCGCAATCCATTCTTTTGCGCTGGAAGCCTGTGGATTTGCTTCGCGGAGCCTGTCATCGGGCGCGCATTCGCGCTACCCTTTGGCTCTCAATGACGGTTTCACCTCCGGAGCGCCGCGGGATCGCCCCAGGCGATGAATTCCGGCACGATAAAGCCGTCGCGCCCTTTGCCGAAGTGCAAGTCAGCGCCTTGCGCATCCGTGATCTTGCCGCCGGCCGCGGTGACGACTGCGTGGCCGGCTGCGACATCCCATTCGCTAGTTGCGGCGAGGCGGGGATAGATATCGGCTCCGCCCTCCGCCACCCGGCCGAATTTGACCGCCGATCCGAGCATCTGCCGGATTGCGCCGGGTCTGGCCTCAATGAAGGCTTCGGTCCGGCTATCCCCGTGCGAACGGCTGACCGCCACGATCCAGGGTTCGCCACGCTTAGGGAGGGCGCGAGTATGGATCGGCTCGGCTAGCCGGGCGGAAGCATCAGTCGTCGTCAGCCGCTCCGCGCCTCGGCCCACCAGCCCGCGCCATATCAATCCGAGCGCCGGTGCGCCGATGATGCCCAAAACTGGCGTCCCGTTCGTCACCAGCGCGAGATTGACCGTAAACTCGTTGCGGCCGGCGACAAAATCCTTGGTGCCATCGAGTGGATCGATCAGAAAGAAGCTGCCGTGGTAGGGCGGCTTCGCCTGATGGGTGCGCTCCTCGGATAACGCCGGAACATCCGGGATGAGCCGCGCCAGACCTTCGCCTATGATCCGGTCGGAGGCGAGATCCGCTTCCGTCACCGGCGAGCCATCGACCTTGCCGTCGATCTTCATGGCAAGGCGGTTGACCGCAAGAATGGCGGCGCCGGCCCGGACCACCAGATCAGTCAGGGGCTCCATCAGCGCGGCCGCGCTATCGCGATCGATCACGGGTCCTGGCGAACCTGCCTCATTCATTGGCGGGTCTCATATGTTGTTCGTCTTTCCACTTGGGCTGCCTTGTGTTGGCAGCCCGCGCGTCTGCAGTGTATCAAGCCGGCGAGCATGCGTGATTCGCCGTCTCCGCGCCTGTCGCGGATTTCCAGGAACATCTTATGTCTGGCACCTCGTCCCCCGGTTCCGCCCCCGACAACCTCGAACTCGCGGCGCTGTTGTGTTCGCGGGTTTGCCACGATCTCATCAGTCCGGTGGGCGCGATCGTCAATGGGCTTGAGGTCCTCGACGACAATCCCAAACCGGAAGATCGTGAATTTGCCCTCGATTTGATCCGCAAGAGCGCCAAAACCGCGTCGGCGCGATTGCAGTTCTGCCGTCTGGCGTTCGGGGCTGCGGGATCGTCGGGCGCGCAGATCGACCTGGGCGACGCGCAGACCATGGCGCGGGGTCATCTCGAGGACGGCAAGACCACGATCGCGTGGAATCTGCCGCGGATATTGCTGCCGAAAAACAGGGTCAAGCTGCTGTTGAACATGATGGTGATCGCGCAGCAGACTATCCCGCGCGGCGGCGTGCTCACGGTCGATCCGGTCGGCGAAGGCGATGGAGTAGGCTTTCGCGTCGCCGCGGCCGGGCTCAACGCCCGCCTGCCGCAAAATATCGCCGATCTCTTGAGTTCGGACTCGACCCAGGCCGTCGATGCCCATGCGGTGCAGCCCTATTACACGCGGCTTTTAGCGCAGGCCTGCGGACTGAAGGTGGTGCTTGCGCCCGAGGGCGATGCGGTGGTGGTGACCGCTTCCTGAGCCTGGAGCGGCGAGAATATGGTTAACCAAGGGTTTACCGCCGGCCGCCGGATTCAATAAAGCCGTCTTATCTCTTTGTTGAGCCCGTTCTTTTCCAATTACTCAACCAATATTAAACGCTTTGCATAGAAGCTGGCCGAACTCAGAAAGGCGCGTCGAAATCGGGCGCCTCTGTATTCGAAAGCCTATTTCATGGATGATCTGTTGCGGGAGTTTCTGACGGAAACCAGCGAGAGCCTGGATACCGTCGATAATCAGCTGGTGCGGTTCGAGCAGGACCCGAACAACGCCAGGATTCTCGATAACATCTTTCGTCTGGTTCACACCATCAAGGGCACCTGCGGCTTTCTGGGGCTGCCGCGGCTGGAAGCATTGGCGCATGCCGGCGAAACCCTGATGGGCAAATTCCGCGACGGAATGCCGGTGACGGCCGAAGCGGTCACCCTGATCCTGAGCAGCATCGACCGCATCAAGGAAATTCTTGCAGGGCTTGAGGCAACCGAGGCTGAGCCGGAAGGCACCGATCAGGATCTGATCGTCAAGCTTCAAGAGATGGTGGAGCGCGGGTTGCAGGCAGTGTCAACGGCTACGCCGGTCACGTCAGCGGCTCCCGTCGAGCCCGTGCCGGTACTGGAACGGCAATTGCGTCCCGGCGAAGTGTCGCTGGATGAGCTGGAGCGCGCGTTCCGCGAGACCGCGACTGAGGTCGCGCCGCCGCCGCCCGCGCCCGTGGCAGCACCTCAGCAGCGTACCGCGTCAGCGAAACAGACAAAGCCGGTCGCGAAAAGGACGATCGCCGAACTGGAAACCGCCGATAGCGATCGCGTCGCCAACCAGTCGATCCGTGTGAATGTGGACACGCTGGAACATCTGATGACGATGGTGTCGGAACTGGTTCTGACCCGCAATCAGCTTCTGGAGATCAGCCGGCGCAACGAAGATACCGAGTTCAAGGTGCCGCTGCAGCGGCTGTCGAACGTCACGGCGGAACTGCAGGAAGGCGTCATGAAGACGCGGATGCAGCCGATCGGCAATGCCTGGCAGAAGCTGCCGCGGATCGTGCGCGATCTCTCCGGCGAACTTAACAAGCAGATCGAACTGGAGATGCACGGCGCCGATACCGAGCTCGACCGCCAGGTGCTCGATCTGATCAAGGATCCCCTGACCCATATGGTGCGCAACTCGGCTGATCACGGGCTGGAGACGCCTTCCGAGCGGGCTGCCGCCGGCAAGCCGGAGCAGGGCACCATTCGACTGTCGGCCTATCACGAAGGCGGTCACATCATCATCTGCATCGCCGACAACGGCCGCGGGCTCAATACCGAGAGGATCAAGGCCAAGGCGGTCGCCAGCGGTCTCGTCACCGAGGCTGAACTGGAGAAGATGACGGAAGCGCAGATCCACAAGTTCATCTTCGCGCCGGGCTTCTCTACCGCTGCCTCCGTCACCAGCGTGTCCGGCCGCGGCGTCGGCATGGACGTGGTGCGCACCAATATCGATCAGATCGGCGGCACCATCGAGATCAAGTCGGTGGCCGGCGAGGGCTCCAGCGTCACCGTCAAGATCCCGCTGACGCTAGCCATCGTCTCGGCGCTGATCGTGGAAGCCGCCGGCGACCGCTTTGCGATCCCGCAGCTATCGGTGGTCGAACTGGTGCGGGCGCGCGCCAATTCCGAGCACCGGATCGAGCGGATCAAGGACACCGCGGTATTACGGCTGCGCAACAAGCTGTTGCCGCTGATGCACCTTAAAAAACTGCTCAAGATCGACGACGGCTCCTCCAGCGATCCGGAAAACGGCTTCATCGTCGTCACGCAAGTCGGCAGCCAGACCTTCGGCATCGTGGTCGACGGCGTGTTCCACACCGAAGAAATCGTGGTCAAGCCGATGTCGACCAAGCTGCGCCACATCGACATGTTCTCCGGCAACACCATCCTGGGCGATGGCGCTGTCATCATGATCATCGATCCCAACGGCATCGCCAAAGCGCTCGGCACTGCGGTCGCAGCCTCTCACGAAATCGCCGACGAGAACGCCGCGATGCGCGCCAGCGCCGCCGAACAATTGACCTCGCTTCTGGTGTTCCGTGCGGGCTCCCCGGAGCCAAAGGCAGTGCCGCTCGAGCTCGTGACCCGGCTGGAAGAAATCGCCGCCGACAAGATCGAACTCTCCAACGGCCGCTATATGGTGCAATACCGCGATCAACTGATGCCGCTGGTACAGATGACCAGCGTCAACGTCGCCACCTCGGGCGCCCAGCCGATCCTGGTTTTCGCCGACGACGGCCGCTCGATGGGGCTGGTGGTCGACGAGATCGTCGACATCGTCGAGGAACGGCTCGACATCGAGGTCGGCGGCGGCCAGCAGGGTATTCTCGGCTCAGCCGTGATCAAGGGACAGGCCACCGAAGTGATCGACGTCGGCCACTTCTTACCCATGGCGTTCGCCGACTGGTTCAGCCGCAAGGAGATGCGCCCGGCGGCATCAGCGCAATCGGTGCTCCTGGTCGACGACAGCGCGTTCTTCCGCAACATGCTGGCGCCGGTGTTGAAGGCGGCGGGCTACCGGGTGCGGGTTGCTCCCAACGCCCAAGAGGGCCTGGTGGCGCTTCGCTCGGGCCAGTCGTTCGACGTGGTGCTGACCGACATCGAAATGCCCGACATGAACGGGTTCGAGTTCGCCGAGACGATCCGGGCCGATCAGCACTTAAGCTCGATGCCGATCATCGCGCTGTCCTCGATGGTGTCGCCGGCGGCGATCGAGCGCGGCCGGCTGGCCGGCTTCCACGATTACGTCGCCAAGTTCGATCGCCCCGGCCTGATAGCGGCGCTGAAGGAACAGACCGCCGAACTCAACCGGGCGGCATGAAACTAGTTCAGCCCGACGGCATGAAGGAAACAAGCATGGCCAGCAAGACCGAAACCACCGAAAGCACCGTGGCCGAATACGTCACCGCCGTAATCAGCGGCCAGCTGTTTGGCTTACCGATCTCGCGGGTACAGGACGTGTTCATGCCGCAGCGGTTGACCCGGGTGCCGCTGTCGTCCGGCGAGATCGCCGGCGTCCTCAATCTGCGCGGCCGCATCGTCACCGTGGTCGACATGCGCGCCCGCCTCGGCCTGCCCAAGAACGACGACGGCAAGTCGCCGATGGCCGTGGGGGTTGACCTGCGCTGTGAATCCTACGGCCTGTTGATCGATCAGATCGGCGAAGTTCTCAAGCTCTCCGACGACGGCCGCGAGGAAAACCCCGTCAACCTCGATCCCCGCATGGCGAAACTGGCCGGCGGCGTGCATCGGCTCGACGGTCAGCTGATGGTCGTTCTCGATGTCGATCGCGTTCTCGAAATCGTGCCTGACATGATGGCGGCTTAGATCGGCGGCGGGGACGGCCGGGTTGCAATGGAAACATCTTTTTCAAAATCTGGAAGAAGCAGAGGCTAAAATGAGAACATGTCTGGTGGTCGATGACTCAAGCGTCATCCGAAAGGTCGCGAGGCGCATCTTGGAAGGCCTGGATTTCCAAATCGTCGAAGCCGAGGACGGCGAGAAGGCGCTGGAGGTCTGCAAGCGCGGATTGCCCGATGCGATCCTGCTCGACTGGAATATGCCGGTGATGGACGGCTATGAATTCCTTGGCAATCTGCGCCGCATGCCCGGCGGCGACCAACCCAAGGTGGTGTTCTGCACCACCGAAAACGATGTCGCGCACATCGCGCGTGCGCTTCACGCCGGGGCCAACGAATACATCATGAAGCCGTTCGACAAGGACATCGTCACGGCGAAATTCCAGGAAGTTGGCCTGATCTGATCTGCGCCATCCGGCGGCTGAACGGCCCTCGGCGTTATCGTTCTAGGGCCGCTTGAGCCGTATCTGGGTGAACAATGAGTGTTGCGTTGGCAAGTTCATCGGTCCCGAATTCGACGCCGCAAGAGCCGTTGCGGGTGATGGTGGTCGATGACTCCGCGGTTATCAGAGGGTTGATCGCGCGCTGGATCGGATCCGAAGCAGATATGGTTGTCGTGGCATCGCTGCGCACAGGCCTCGACGCCGTCAACCAGATTGAGCGCGTCAATCCCGATGTCGCCGTGCTCGATATAGAAATGCCGGAGCTCGATGGCATTTCCGCGCTGCCCCTGTTGCTGGCAAAGAAACGCAACCTCATCATCATTATGGCGTCGACCCTGACCCGCCGCAACGCGGAGATCAGCTTCAAGGCGCTCTCGCTTGGTGCATCGGATTACATCCCGAAGCCTGAAAGCACCCGCGAACCGGCCGCCGCCGAGACCTTCCGCCACGATCTTATTCAGAAAATTCGCCATCTCGGCGCCAAGGTCCGCGGTGCAGCCCCGGCTTCGGCAAGTCCGCCTTTGGCGCCGGCGCTGGACCGGCCGCGTGAGCCATTGCCCCGGTCGCCGCTGGCTCCGGTTGCGCAGCCGCAGTTGTTGCGCCGCGCGTTCAGCATGCAAGCTCCGCGCGCGCTTCTGATCGGGTCATCGACGGGCGGTCCGCAGGCATTGATGGCGGTAGTCACCGAACTCGGCCCTTTGATCGATCGCTTTCCCGTGCTGATCACGCAGCACATGCCGCCAACTTTCACGACGATCCTTGCCGAGCATCTGGCGCGCTCAAGCCGCCGGCCGGCACACGAAGCCGTCGATGGCGAGGTCGTCAAGGCCGGCCAGATCTATCTCGCGCAGGGCGGTCGCCATATGCGCGTCGCGCGCCAGGGCGCCGATGTCGTGATCGCTCTCGACGATGGACCGCCGGTCAATTTCTGCAAGCCCGCCGTCGATCCATTATTCACCTCCGCGATCGATGTTTGGCAGGGCGGCGTACTGGCTGTCGTCCTGACGGGCATGGGCTCGGACGGGATGCGCGGCGGCAAGGAGATCGTCGCGGCCGGCGGCAGCGTGATCGCCCAGGACGAAGCTTCAAGTGTGGTGTGGGGAATGCCGGGCGCAGCCGCGAATGCGGGCATTTGCGCGGCTATTCTGCCGCTTAGTCAGATCGCGCCGAAACTGGTTCGATTGTTTTCGGGAGATCGTTCGTGACATCGCTGGATTATGAGTTTTTGCGTAAGCTTCTGAAAGAGCGATCCGGTCTAGACCTGTCCTCCGACAAGCAATATCTGGTTGAAAGCCGGTTGATCCCGCTGGCGCGAAGGGGCGGTCTCGCCGGAATCGCCGAACTGGTTGCGAAAATAAAGAGCGGATCCGACGCGCTGACTGTGGAGGTGGTCGAGGCGATGACCACCAACGAGACGTTCTTTTTTCGCGACAAGATTCCGTTCGATCATCTGCGCGAGGCGATACTTCCGGCGCTTCTGCAGGCGCGCGCGAACCGCCGTTCCCTACGCATCTGGTGTGCAGCTTCCTCAACCGGGCAGGAACCGTATTCGATCGCGATGTGCCTCAAGGAATTCGGCCCGGCGCTGGCGGGGTGGCGAGTTGAAATTGTTGCGACGGATCTGTCGCAAGCGGTGCTCGAAAAAGCCAGAACCGGCATCTTCAGCCAGTTCGAGGTCCAGCGCGGCTTGCCGATTCAGATGCTGGTCAAGTATTTCACGCAAATTGGAGAGCTGTGGCAGCTCAATGCCGATATCCGCGCCATGGTGCAGCACCGTCAATTGAACCTGCTGCAGGACTTTTCTCATCTTGGAACGTTTGACGTGGTTTTCTGCCGCAACATTCTGATCTATTTCGACCAGGACACCAAGGTCGGGATATTCGATCGCCTTGCAAAGATGCTCGAACCCGACGGCGTTCTGGCGCTCGGAGCAGCCGAATCCGTGGTCGGGATATCCGACGCCTTCAAGCCCGATCCGGATCGGCGCGGGCTTTACCGCCCGAACGCCGCCCGAACCGCGCGCGCCGGGGGCACGGCTGTCATGCCGCCCGCATTGAAGGCGGTTGCCTCGGCGGCGCACTAGATGTGAGCTTTCTACCGCGAAAATCGCTTAGAAAATCGCTTAACGGTCTTGATCGCGTGTGTCGGGCCTTGCGATCCAGGCGGCACAGCGTCCACCTTCCTCCACGGCCCCAGCCCGGCGCTGGAGTAGGCTGCGCGATGTCCGACTTGCGTCTGTAATGCGCTCCAGGCCGGACATCGATTTGTCCACGCCAGGGTCAACCTTAATTTATGAGTCGGCGCGGCACCCTCAAACAAAAACCCCGCCATTTGCGGCGGGGTCCAGTCGGGAGGCGAGAGCCTGACCGGCTCCCTGTAAACTTTCGATCAGGCGGGAATGCGCTCTTCGACCTCGTGCGGCTCGCGCAGCACATAGCCGCGGCCCCACACGGTCTCGATGAAGTTGCGCCCCTCGGAGGCGTTGGCGAGCTTCTTGCGCAACTTGCAGATGAAGACGTCGATGATTTTCAATTCCGGCTCGTCCATTCCACCATAGAGATGGTTGAGGAACATTTCCTTGGTGAGGGTAGTGCCCTTGCGGAGCGAGAGCAGCTCCAGCATCTGGTATTCCTTGCCCGTCAGATGCACGCGCTGGCCGCCGACCTCGACCGTCTTGGTGTCGAGATTGACGACGAGATCGCCGGTCTGGATCACCGACTGGGCGTGGCCCTTGGAACGGCGCACAATCGCATGGATGCGCGCAACCAGTTCGTCCTTGTGGAAGGGTTTGGTCATGTAGTCGTCGGCGCCGACGCCGAGACCCTTGACCTTGTCCTCGATGCCGGCGAGGCCGGAGAGGATCAGAATGGGTGTTTTGATCTTCGACACCCGAAGCTGCTTGAGTACGTCGTAACCGGACATGTCAGGCAGATTGAGGTCGAGCAGGATAATGTCGTAGTCGTAAAGTTTTCCGAGATCGACGCCTTCTTCTCCGAGATCCGTCGTATAGACGTTGAAACTCTCGGATTTCAGCATCAACTCAATCGACTGCGCGACGGCGCTGTCATCTTCTATCAGCAGAACGCGCATGCCAGTCCCCTATAGTCGCCGCTCCGGGCGTCAGGTCGGCCGCACTTGCGGCACAAAACGCCTTTGAACAACTGATTCGGATCCTGACGACATATGGTTAACAAAATCTGATTCGTATCCGCAAGCTCTATCCGTGCAATTTTTGTCGAATCGCCCTAAAGTATTGCGTCGAACCAGCTTTTCGTACCCGCTCTCGTTTCAGTTCCACATTAAGAGACGGGCCTAACCGACTCTCGCGACTCGACCTTTCTAATGGTCAAGCGCTCTCAGTCACCAAAGACAGTGACGTAATGATTAACGATGCGGGTAAACACGAAGTTAAGGGCGGGGCTGCAACGCGTGGAAACTTAAGGTTTTCGCAATGAAAGCGCTTGCCGAGCAGATCACCGATATCGACGGCGTCAATATTTATGGCCGCGTGGTCGGCGTGCGCGGCCTGATGGTCGAGATCGCAGGTCCGATTCACGCGATGTCGGTGGGCGCCCGTATCGTGATCGAGACCGGCGGCAATCGCTTCATCCCGTCCGAAGTCATCGGCTTCACCGGCAACAACGCCGTGGTGATGCCATTCGCCGGCCTCGAAGGCGTCAGGCGCGGCTGTCGCGCCGTAATCGCCAATGCCGCAAGCCAGGTGCGGCCATCGCCCTTGTGGCTCGGCCGCGTCCTCAACGCCATGGGCGAGCCGATCGACGGCAACGGGCCTTTGCCGCAGGGGCCGTCGCCGATGCCCTATCGCAACTCACCGCCGCCGGCGCATTCGCGCAAACGTGTCGGCCCGCCGCTCGATCTCGGCGTGCGAGCGCTCAATACCTTTCTGACCTGTTGCCGTGGCCAGCGGCTCGGCATCTTCGCCGGCTCCGGCGTCGGCAAGTCGGTATTGTTGTCGATGCTGGCGCGAAATGTCGACGCGGATATCACGGTGATCGGCCTCGTTGGCGAACGCGGGCGCGAAGTGCAGGAATTTCTGCAGGACGACCTCGGAGAAGAGGGGCTGGCGCGGTCGGTGGTGGTGGTGGCGACCTCCGACGAGCCCGCATTGATGCGGCGGCAGGCGGCTTACTTGACTTTGGCGATCGCCGAATACTTCCGCGATGAAGACAAGGATGTGCTGTGCCTGATGGATTCGGTCACTCGTTTCGCGATGGCGCAGCGCGAGATCGGACTGTCGGCGGGCGAGCCGCCGACCGCCAAGGGCTATACGCCGACCGTGTTCACCGAATTGCCGAAACTGCTTGAGCGCGCGGGTCCAGGCGTCGGCATCGGCACCATCACCGGCATTTTCACGGTGCTGGTGGACGGCGACGATCACAACGAGCCGATCGCGGACGCGGTCCGGGGCATTCTGGACGGCCATGTGGTGATGGAGCGGGCCATCGCCGAGCGCGGACGTTTTCCAGCGATCAACATCCTCAAATCGGTGTCCCGCACCATGCCGAAATCAGCCGATCCGGCCTATCTGCCGACCATCACAAGGGGACGTCAGGTGATGGCAACCTATGCCGATATGGAGGAACTGATCCGGCTTGGGGCCTATCGAGGCGGCTCGAGCGCCGAGGTCGACGAGGCGATCCGGCTGCATGAGCCGCTCGAGGGCTTTCTGCGCCAATCCAAGGACCAGGTGACCGGCCTGGATGAGGGTTACCGGCAACTTGAGCAAATCCTCGGTAGTTTGGAAACGGAACGCTAACTTTGTCAGGCCATCATCCGCGCCACACAAGTAGCGATGCCGGTGGGGCCCCTGGGGGATGCCGGGTCTGTCCCGCTTGCAGATCGGGACTTCTGGGGAGTATGAGTCGATGAAGTCACGTGAAACGCTAATCCGACTGAAGAAATTTCAGGTCGACGAAAAGCGCCGAAGGGTTGCCCAGATTGAAGGCATGATCGCCGACTTCCAGCGCATGTCGGTCGACCTGGAGCGCGAAATCTACAGTGAACAGGAGCGCGCCGGGATCAACGATCCCTCGCACTTCGCTTATCCCACCTATGCCAAGGCTGCGATCCAGCGGCGGGAGAATCTGACCCGCTCCGCCGACGAACTGCGTATTCAGCTGGAAGACGCCAAGAGCCTCTTGGGCGAGGCTTTCGAGGAGCTCAAGAAAGTCGAGCTCATGGACGAGCGCGATCAGGCGCGCGAGCGCGCTGAGGAAAGCGCTCGGGAACAGGCCGATCTCGACAGCATCGGCCTGATGCGCGCGCGCATTGGGGCCGTTGCCTGACGCACGTCCATCCGTCACTTGCAAGGTATCGTCAAAACCCGGGCCGCGAGGTCCGGGTTTTTCTTATTCAATGTCCACAATCCGGCCATCGGCGACTTGGTGGACCGGTTTGGCGCAACGTATGATACGAAGCTCTCGATTTGCCGCTTTGGCTGTGTAGCAAGCGATGGGGGCATCGCGATTCTGGGGACGCTGAATGCTGATGCCAGCTGAGCTGGTCTGGCTGATTGCCGCCGTTGCGAAGGGGGATGAGGCCGCTTTTGAGCGGCTATACGCCGCCACGCGGGCAAAACTCTTTGGCGTGGTGCTGCGTATCTTACGGCGACAGGATCTCGCGGAGGAGGTCATTCAAGAGGCTTACATCAAGATCTGGAACCGTGCCGGACAGTTCAATCCCGGTCTGTCGTCGCCAATCACCTGGATGGCGTCCATTGCCCGAAACCGCGCCATCGACGTCGTGCGCAAACGAACCGAACTCTCGATCGAAGAGGAGCCGACGGCAATTGAAGTGGCTGCCGGGAGTCCGGATCCGCTGACGCGCCGGGAGATGACCGAAGAATTGAAGCGGTTGCTGGAGTGCGTTGGCCGTCTGGAGCCGGATCGGCAAAAGCTCGTGCTATTGGCCTATTACAACGGCTGGAGCCGCGAGCAATTGGCGGCAAAGTTCGAGACACCGGTGAATACGGTGAAGACCTGGCTGCGCCGCAGCATGATGGACATCCGGGAGTGTCTTGGACTTTAGATGATGGCCTACAGCGAAGACCATATCGCGCTCGCCGCGGAATATGCGCTCGGCACTCTCGATGCCGATGAGCGAGCCCAGGTCGAGACCATGATGTCTGTCGACAAGGACTTCACGGCAATGGTCGAGGCCTGGGAGCACAAGCTCGGGGTCCTGAACCAGATGGACGGGTCGGTCGAGCCGCGGCCTGAAGTCTGGGACAGGATCAGAACAGCAGTAGGACTTTCCGAACCGCAGGCGCCGCTGGTGCTTCTCGACGCGCCGCAGCCGCCGGTCGCTCATGAAGTCAGCGAACCGGCTGCAGTCGTTGACACCTCCAGCGCCGTCCGCCTGTCCAACCAGGCCCGGCGCTGGCGCAACGTTGCGACGT
The DNA here is from genome assembly GCA_036497205.1 of Bradyrhizobium sp. Classification (GTDB taxonomy): domain Bacteria; phylum Pseudomonadota; class Alphaproteobacteria; order Rhizobiales; family Xanthobacteraceae; genus Bradyrhizobium. Next base: position 6,638 of record DASXJV010000331.1, on the reverse strand, counting down.
TGACGACGGCGATCGCAGCCGCACTGGTCGCCATGATCGCGGTCGGGATATATCAGCCTGATTTGCTTCCCAACGGCATTCGTCCGAAGCCACGGACGCAGGTGGTTGAGGTAAAGACCCCGCCTGCGCCGACGCCGTCCCCCCAATATGTCGCCGTCCTGCAAAAGGAGGGCGGATCGCCTGCGTTCATTCTCACGGTCGACGGCGGGACCAAGAACTTCTGGGTACGCAAGATCGACGCCTCTGCCGAGCCCGGCCAGAGTCTTGAACTCTGGCTGATCTCGGACAAACTACAGCGGCCGCGCTCGCTCGGCGTGATCGGCGGCGGCGACTTCACCGCGCGTCCGGTGCTGGCGTCCTACGATACCGACACCATCAACACCGCGACCTATGCGGTGACGATCGAGCAGGCCGGTGGTTCGCCTGACGGCGTCCCACACTCGGCGCCTGTCTTTACCGGCAAGCTGATCGAGAGCGTCCCGCCCGGCTGAGCCTCGATATCTCTTCAAGTTTCATCCGATTATTTGGAGCAAGCTGGATGAAGGCTAGGTAGCTGGCTGAGAGTTTGTCGTGGCGGGCTGCCACACGCCGACACTGCTTGATCCAGTTAAAGAACCGCTGGAGAGCGTGCGTCCGAGACTTGTCGGTCTTGAGCCCAACCAGACATCGATCTCCGCGCGCAAACGAGCTACACTGAGGTCACGCGGGGTGTCCAATCGGACCGGGAGAGCCGGAACGATGAAGCGAAAAAGTCTTCTGAGATCGGTCACTGGCGTGATCAGCGCCGCGGGAAACCTTGCCAGTTCAGCCTTCTTAGAGGCCGCGACGCTTCCTAGCTCGTCGTCAGCCGGCCCAATGGACAAAGACGGCAAAACGGCTACCGTTGTCCCCAAGGAACAGCATTTCACCCTCGTGAGCTTATCGCCCCGCCGGGCGCAGAGACGGCTTGCCCTTGCCGTCGTGCTCGCCTTGCTGGGCGTCCTTTTCATTGCGGCTGGGCCGCTCTCGACCATCCAGCTGGGGCGGATCAACGCCTTCGTCCCGGCTTATGCCACGGCGATGTTCGTGATCGATTCGATCACCGCGGTCCTGTTGTTCGCCCAGTTCTCTATCCTGCGTTCGCGTGCGCTTCTCGCGATCGCGAGTGGATATCTTTTCACGGCGCTTATCGTGATCCCGTGGATGCTGACCTTTCCGGGCGTCTTCACGCCAGGTGGTCTGCTTGGCGCCGGGCTGCAGAGCACGAATTGGCTCTACATTCTGTGGCACGCCGGTTTTCCCACGTCCGTCATGGCCTATGCGCTCTTGAAGGATGCCGACCCCGGGCCGTTGCGGAGTTCCGCGAGTGCGGCCATTCTTTGGAGTGTGGCCACGACCGCGGCTGTCGTGTGTGCCGCGACTTTTCTTGTCACAGCGGGGGATGCGCTTATGCCCCGCATCTCACTCGATCCGGTCCATTTTTCTACCCTCTGGCTTTATGTTGCCGGATGTCTAGCCCTGTGGAGCGTCCTTACAGTCTTTGTGCTCTGGATCCGGGGGCGTTCGGTGCTCGATCTGTGGCTGATGGTGGTGTTGTGCGCGTACGCGATAGAGATCTATCTGGTCGCGTTTCCCGGTTTGGCCCGCTTCAGTTTTGGCTGGTATGCTGGCCGGCTCTTCGGGTTCGTGTCCGGTAGTCTCGTCCTGTTTGTCCTGCTGTATGAGATAACGACGCTTTACGGCCAGTTGCTCCGCGCTGTGCTGGCGCAACGTCGCGAGCGCGAGGCGCGACTGATGACCGGGGACGCAGTCGCGGCCTCGATTGCTCACGAGATCAAGCAACCATTGTCTGGGATGATCACGAATGCCGATGCGGGCTTGGGCTGGCTTGGTCGCTCGACGCCCGATCTCGATGAAGCGAACACGGCATTCAAGCAGATCGTCGCTGATGGCCATCGCGCGGCAGCGGTGATCGAAAGCATTCGGGCGAACTTCAAGAAGGACGCCCGAAACAGAACTTCGCTCGAGGTCAACGAACTTATCGGGGAAGCCCTTGCCTTGGCGCGCGGCGATCTGCTGAGGCACGGGATACTGGTCCAAGCCGAGCCGAATGCACAGGTACCGCGGGTAACAGGAGATCGAGTCCAGCTGCAGCAAGTGCTTCTGAACTTGATCACGAACGCCATCGATTCGATGGCGGCCAAGGATGGGGCGCGGGTCCTGTGCGTGATGTCTGAGGCCCACGACGGCGGGGGCGTCATCGTATCGGTGGCGGACACCGGAAAAGGAATCGACTCGCAAGAGCACGAGCGGATATTCAATCCACTGTTCACTACAAAATCCGGCGGCATGGGAATGGGTCTGTCGATCTGCCGCTCGATCATCGAGGCCCATGATGGCCGGTTTTGGGTTGCCCCGAACAAACCCGAGGGCGCCGTCTTTCAGTTTATGCTTGCCGCCGACGGTGCGACGTCTGCTGGTGCTTCACGGCGAGAGTACCCCGACGACCTCCTGGCTGGTTCGCGCCTCTGATGCTCCTGCCCGACCCGGGACCTCCCGCAATTCCGTTTTCCGCCGGTTGCGGAGGCTAATAAGCGGACATCAGTCGGCGATTGCCGAACGGTCCCGATTGACGGGTACGCGCCTTTGATAAGTACAACCAGTAAACGCGAGGTCTGCCTTTTCGATAGGACACAAAAAGAAAACGCCCGTGGGGAGCGGGCGTTTTCGGTAGTCAACTTGGGGTAGTTGGGGTCTTCTATATACTCACGTGGCGACTTTGGGGGGCTGGTAAAGAGCCGCGTGAATTCACAAAATCCTTAGTTAGCGAACAACCGAGGTGTTCGAATTGGTGATCGTCACGGCCTTGCCGGCCTTCATGACGCGTGCAGTTTGAGTATAGTCGTCCGAATTGCTGCGAGCCGAGATGCCAACGGCCGCCACCGCGATACCCGCAACCAGCGCGACCACCACGATCTTGAGATGGGTCGAGCGATCTGCACTGTAGATCGAATGGTTCACGGAAGCCTCCTGCCGCCTTCCTGTCTTGCAGATTTGTCTGCTCCGTCCGCTGACAGGTTCAACATCTCCTGCCAACAAACGTAGGGATTCGGCTTTCAGTTCCTAAGAGGCGATCACAAAGCAGTGAAAAGACGTGAACGGCCGCGATCGGGTTCCGGGCGCGGAAGCTTTTAGACATAAAATTCCATAGCTATTACAGCAGTTTATGGTCTTTTTTGATGCCCCGCCGCGCAAAGGTGGGCCAATTGGCGGCCAGCTGAGAAATCGTTTGCCTGTGGCGGAAAAGCTGCGCCGCCCGCTGTGCGCCGGGCTAAACGCTTCCGACTGTCTTCAACCGTGCCCGCGGATGGATTTCCGCCTGCGACAGAACCGTCGTTTGCTGCCTGAAGCGTTCCACCAGCGAACGCACGAACGGCCGGATCGCCGCCGAGGTCACCAATACCGGTGCCTCGCCTTCGCGAGCGGCCTGTTCGAAGCGGTCACGCACCACAGTCATGAACTCGGACAGCTTGGAAGGCTGCATCGCCAGACTGCGTTCCTCGCCCTGGCCGATCAAAGACTCGGCAAACGCCTGCTCCCACTTTGCCGACAGCGCGATCAGCGGCAGGTAGCCGTTGCCGGAGGTGTTTTGGGCGCAAATCTGCCGCGCCAGCCGGGCCCGAACATGTTCGACCATCGTTGCGGGGCTGCGCGAAAACGCCAGCGCGTCAGCGATGCCTTCGAGAATGGTCGAGAGATCGCGGATCGAGATACGCTCGGCAAGCAACAGCTGCAGTACGCGCTGGATGCCTGAAATGGTGACCTGGCTCGGCACGATGTCCTTGATCAGTTCGCCTTGCTCCTTCGGCAGATCCTTCAGGAGCTTTTGCACCTCGCCATAGGACAACAGGTCCGACATGTTGTTCTTGAGCAGCTCGGTGAGATGGGTCGAGAGCACGGTCGCGGCGTCGACCACAGTATAGCCCTTCAGCGAAGCCTCCTCCTTCAGGCTGGCGTCGACCCATGTCGCCGGCAATCCGAACGTTGGCTCAATGGTGTGTATGCCGGGCACCGCGACCTGGTTTCCGGCGGGGTCCATGACCATGAACTGGTTCGGCCAGATCTTGCCGGTGCCTGCGTCCACCTCCTTGATCTTGATGACGTAGGTGTTCGCTTCCAGTTGCACATTGTCGAGAATGCGCACCGCCGGCATCACAAAGCCCATCTCGATCGCGAGCGAACGGCGCAGCGCCTTGATCTGCTCGGTCAGGCGGTCGGTACCGTCAGGGCCATTCACCAGCGGCAGCAGCGCATAGCCCAGTTCGATCTTTAGATCGTCGATCTTCAGTGTGGTTGCAATCGGCTCTTCCGCCGCGGCACTCGCAGCAGCCGCTGCAGCGGGAGCAGCGGCCGCGATCGCCTCGGCCGTCGATGTGGCGCGATTGCGTTTGCGAGCCAAAAACGCCAACGCCGCTGCGCCGCCGCCCAGCGCGAGGAACGGAATCATTGGAATGCCCGGCAGTATCGACAGCACCAGCATCACGCCGGCCGACATGCCGAGCGCCTGCGGATAACCGGAAAGTTGCTTCATCAGCGCCTTGTCAGCGGCGCCGCTGACGCCTGCTTTCGAGACCAGCAAACCCGCCGCTGTGGAGACGATCAGCGCCGGCACCTGGGTGACCAGGCCATCGCCGACCGTCAGCAAGGTGTAGGTGCGGGCGGCTTCGCCGAAACCGAGGCCTTGCTGGGCCACGCCGATAATGATCCCGCCGATGACATTGATGAACACGACCAAAAGGCCGGCGACCGCGTCGCCGCGCACGAATTTCGACGCACCGTCCATCGCGCCGAAGAAGCCGCTTTCGTCTTCCAGCGCCTTGCGGCGCTCTTTCGCGACCTTCTCGTCGATCAGGCCGGCGGAGAGATCGGCGTCGATCGCCATCTGCTTGCCCGGCATGGCGTCGAGGTGGAAGCGCGCTGCTACTTCCGCGATGCGCCCCGAACCTTTGGTGATGACGACGAAATTCACGATCACCAGAATGGCGAAGACGATAATTCCGATCACGAAATTGCCGCCCATCACGAAATTGCCGAACGCCTCGATGACGTGACCGGCAGCCGCCGTGCCCTCATGTCCGCGCGACAGTATCAGCCGCGTGGAAGCCAGGTTAAGCGACAGCCGCAGCATGGTTGAAATCAACAGGATGGTCGGAAACGATGAGAATTCCAGCGGCGCCTGGATGAACAGCGACGTCATCAGGATCAGGATCGACAGCGTGATCGAGATCGCGAGAAAAAGATCGAGCACAATCGAGGGCAGGGGGAGGATCAGCACCACCAGAATGGTGAGGATGCCGAACGCCAGCGCGAGATCGCCACGCTTCAGGATAGCGCCGATTTCACCGATACTCGGAAATCCGGTCCCCGGCGCCGCTTCGCCCTGACCCGCCGTGACATCGACCATGGTTGCTGCTTCCCCCCGCGAATGCCGGTCACGGGCGCCAAACGTATGCGCGGCGGCCGAAGGACCACCGTTTCGAAAGTGAGGCACCGCACTGGCGTCCACGGGCACTCCCCCGTCTTACGCGTTCGACGACACTCGACTTCTTCACTCGGCAATTTTTGCCCAGTTTATGGTTAGGAAAGGGTTAACGAGGGTTTTTGCCTTCGTCATTCCCGGATGCGCCGATGGCCAGAGCGCTTTCAAGCGAAGTGGAGACCGGTTCGCGTTAAGAAAACGCGTCAAATCAAGAATCTAGAGCCCCGTTTCGATTCAATCGAAACAGAAAAGGCTCCAGAGCCGGAATCTCGCAGTAATCGGATCGGGACTCCGGGTTAACGCCGACGCGCGCCCCGGAATGACGAAGCATTGAGGGGCTCGTGCGACCGGTTCTGTTGCGGTGCATCTGCATGCCCAATATCGCGCCATGCTGCTTGACCCCAAGGCCGCGGGCGACGAAGTTGCTGATGTGCTCGCCCCCTCCAATGAATCCAAAGATTCGCCCCTGTTCACTCCGGACTCCGGTCAGGCATGGGTGAGGCTTGCGCTCGCGCTGGTGATCGGCTCGATCGGGAGCGTCGGCATGTGGTCGGTCGTGGTCGTGCTTCCGGTGGTCCAGGCCGAATTTGGGGCGACGCGCGGTGCGGTGTCGCTCGCCTTTACCCTCACCATGCTCGGCTTCGGCCTCGGCGGCGTCGCCACCGGCAAGATCACCGATCGCTTCGGCATCGTGGCGGCCATGGGGCTCAGCATCACCTTCCTTGGGCTCGCCTATGTTCTCGCCGGACTTTCGACCACGCTGTGGCAATTCATTCTGGTGCATGTCCTGATCGGGTTGGGGACCTCGGCAACCTTCGGGCCGCTGATGGCGGAGGCTTCGCACTGGTTCGAGCGCTATCGTGGGCTGGCGGTGACCATTGTCGCCAGCGGCAATTATGTCGGCGGCACGATCTGGCCGCCGCTGGTCAATTGGGGGATGCAGTCCGCCGGCTGGCGCACCACCCATATCGCCATCGGCCTTTTTTGCGCGGTGGCCATGACGATCATGCTGTTGCTGCTTCGCGCCCAGATCGGCCGGGCGACGCAACGAAGTCACGAGAACGCGCCGCCGCCGCGGGTTGACCTGCGGATCAGTACCAACACGCTGACGGCGCTACTT
>DASXJV010000330.1:0-3344 GCA_036497205.1 Bradyrhizobium sp. | reverse complement strand
CGCTCGAAAGAGTCGGGCTGACGTGTTTCGCAACGTGTCATATCAGTCAGAGAGAAAACGATGTCCTGAAACTTAAAAAATAAGAATGGCTCCGTAGCCGCCTCGATATCTGCCATTTTAAAAAATTGGCCTCCGTTGTATCGTTTGCTTAAAATGATACCAAAATGTCTGTAACTATCACGTCGTGTTTAAATGATTTTCTCGCATTTATGAAAGCTTTCGTCAGAGCTCAAAATGTTAACCGAACACTTTCGCTGCGCGGTCAATTTTGCGAAACGGATTCGCCAGCTTCAAGCGCGCTCGCGCGTCGTAAGCAGATTGCTCCTTAGGGCAGGCTTTGCCCATGCCGTGGTGATCCTCGATCGCGCCAGTTGGCACCGCAGCCAAGGACTCGTGGTGCCCGGTTGTAAGCGCCGGAGCAAAAATCCCTCAGTGAAGCGGCCGGGTAGTCCGGTAGCGCCGGAGTGAAAATCCGGCAGCAGATGGCCTTTGTCGGAAAGCGGCAGGGGCTGGGGGATGAAGGGCGTGGAGCTTTACGCTCAGGTTCGTTTTGCGGTTCAGATTGAAGGTGTGAGCCGGCGGGAAGCGGCGCGGCGTTATGGGATCGACCCGCGCACGGTAGCGAAGATGCTAGCGTTTTCGGTCCCGCCCGGGTACCGGCGGAGCCGGCCGCCGGCGCGTCCGAAACTGGATCCGTTTACTGGGATCATCGACGAGATCTTGGCGGCGGATGAAGGTCGGCCGCGCAAGCAGCGGCATACCTCGAAACGGATCTTTGAACGGCTTCGCGACGAGCACGGCTATGTCGGCGGGATCACCATCGTCAAGGACTACGTGCTGGCGCGACGGTTGCGGCATCGCGAGGTATTCGTGCCGCTGCGGCACGATCCTGGCCATGCGCAGGTGGATTTTGGTGAGGCTCTGGCGGAGATCGCCGGGGTCGAGCGCAAGATCCACTTCTTTGCGATGGACCTGCCACATAGCGACGCGTGTTTTGTGCAGGCCTATCCGGCGGAGACCGCCGAAGCGTTCTGTGACGGGCACAATGCCGCGTTCGGGTTCTTCGGCAAGGTGCCGCGCTCAATCCTGTACGACAATACCAAGCTGGCGGTGGCGCGCATCCTGGGCGATGGGGTCCGACAGCGAACGCGGGTGTTCAGCGAGCTGCAGTCGCATTACGTGTTTGCCGATCGGTTTGGTCGGCCCGGCAAAGGCAACGACAAAGGCAAAAGCCTGCCCTCGGGCTTGACCCGGGGGTCGAGGGGCTGATCGGCTGGATCCGGCGGAACCTGCTGGTGCCAGTGCCGCGGGCGGTCACTTTGACGGCGCTGAACGAGCAACTGCTCGAGGGTTGTCGCCGCCGGCTCGGAGATCGGCTGCGCGGTCACGACGAGACGATCGGCGAACGGCTGGTGCGCGATCTGGAGGCGTTCCACTCCTTGCCGCCGGCACCCTACGACGCCTGCGAGAAGAAGGCGGGTCGGGTCAGCTCGCAATTGCTGGTGCGCTATCGCGGCACCGACTATTCGGTGCCGACCGCCTATGGGTATCGAGAGGTTCTGATCCGCGGCTACGTCCATGAGGTGGTGATCTCCTGCGGGGCAGAGGTGATCGCCCGCCATCCGCGCTCCTACGAGCGCGAGGACTTCGTTTTCGACCCTCTGCATTACTTGGCTTTGCTCGAACGCAAGATCGGCGCTCTCGACCAGGCAGCCCCACTGGCCGGCTGGGACCTGCCCGAGGAATTCGCCACGCTGCGGCGCCTGATTGAGGCCCGCATGGCGAAACGCGGCAAGCGCGAGTTCGTCCAGATCTTGCGGCTGCTGGAGGTGTTCCGCCTCGAGGACGTGCTGGCCGGTGTCAGAGAGGCCATCGCCCGCGGCGTGATCGGCTTTGACGCGGTCAAGCATCTGGTGCTGTGTCGGGTCGAGCGCCGGCCGCCGCGGCTCGACCTGACGGTCTATCCCTACCTGCCGCGTGCGGCCGTGGCGATGACCTCGACCAAGGCCTATCTCGACCTTCTCGCCGGGGCCTCGTCATGAGCGACACACCCCAGCTTCTGCTCGCCCATCATCTTAAGGCGCTCAAGCTGCCGACGTTCTTGCGCGAATACGACAAGCTCGCCCAGCAATGCGCCGCCGAGGGTGTCGACCATCCGCGTTACCTGCTGCGCCTCGCCGAACTCGAATTGATCGACCGGGAACGGCGGATGGTCGAGCGCCGCATTAAGGAGGCACGGTTCCCGACGGTGAAGAGCCTGGACAGTTTCGACTTCACGGCGATCCCTTCACTCAACAAGATATTGGTGCTGGAGATCGCCCGCTGCGAATACCTCGCTCGCCGCGAGAACGTGATCGCGGTCGGCAACAGCGGCACTGGGAAGACGCACATTGCTCTTGGACTGGGGCTGGCCGCCTGCCAGAAGGGCTTGTCGGTCGGCTTCATCACGGCCGCTGCCCTGGTCCACGAGCTGATTGAGGCGCGGGACGAGAAGCGACTGCTCCGGCTACAGCGCCAACTGGCGGCCGACAAGCTGCTGATCATCGATGAGCTCGGCTATGTGCCCCTGTCGACGACAGGCGCAGAGCTTTTGTTTGAGATCTTCAGCCAGCGCTACGAGCGCGGCTCCACCCTCGTCACCAGCAATCTGCCGTTCGACGAGTGGACCGGCGTGTTCGGGTCCGAGAGGTTGACCGGCGCGCTGCTCGATCGGCTGACCCACCACGTCCACATCCTTGAAATGAACGGCGACAGCTATCGACTCAAACAGAGCAAGCATCGCCAGCGCCAGACGTAAATCCCGGCTGGCGACCAGTCTGCCACGGTGCTCGCTGCGGGGAAGGTCCGGTGCTCGCCATGCTCGCGGTGCTGCGCGTGGCTCCGCTCCTCCCATCCCCTACGCTGCGCGCCGTGGACAGGGTGATGCCAGGTCGGGACGGGGAAGCAGGTTCATTGATCGAACTGGAAAGCTGAGTTTGAGGTGACGTTGCCCGGACGAGTGCCTCGCCTCTACGGCCGGCTTCTCCCATCCGTCCGTGATGCATTTTTACTCCGGCTCGCCGATCCATGTTCCATCCGGCGTTGACACGCGAGTATCAGCCGCATCCAAATGTCGAAGAAGTTAGGGGTAAACTTGAAGCTGTCGTTGAAGCCAGAAGACGAAGCCATTCTCCGGCAGGCCGCAGTTGGTGCGCGACGGCGTAGCGGCGGCGATTTCGCGCTTGTCGTCGTTGCATTGGTAGCAGTGGGGCAAGTGAACCAGCCGCTCGCTGAAGAATGGCTGTTGATCCGTCGGCACGACAAACGGGTCGACGAGGATGTAATCAATAAAGTCTGCCCCCATC
>DASXJV010000329.1:0-3180 GCA_036497205.1 Bradyrhizobium sp. | reverse complement strand
TCAAGGCTCGCTACAAGGAATCCGATCACGTCAAGAACTACTATCGCGTCAACCGCTATTGATGGGACCACGCACATGTTGATGAAGCGAAGAGATGGATCCGCAGGCCGGGCGCGTTTGCAGGGTATCGCCGCCGGCTTGGCTTCCGGAGTTCTCGACCGCCGCACGTTCCTGCGCCAGTCCGGTCTGGCCGCGGGTGCGGGTGCCGCGTTGGGCCTGATGCCACTCGGATCGGTGCGCAAAGCGCAGGCCGGCCCGAAAATCGTCGGGGTGCCGACGGAAATCAAGAAGAACATCTGCACGCATTGCTCGGTCGGCTGCACCGTGATCGCGGAGGTTCAGAATGGCGTCTGGGTCGGTCAGGAGCCGGCCTGGGATAGCCCGATCAATCGCGGGTCGCATTGCGCCAAGGGCGCATCGGTCCGCGAACTCGTGCATGGCGACCGCCGCCTGAAATATCCGATGAAGCTGGTCAACGGCGAGTGGCAGCGCTTGTCGTGGGATCAGGCCATCAACGAGATCGGCGACAAGATGCTCGAGATCCGCGCCAAGTCAGGCGCCGATTCCGTCTATCTTCTCGGATCCGCGAAATTCTCGAATGAAGGCGGATATCTGTTCCGCAAGTTCGCGGCTTTCTGGGGCACCAACTCCGTCGATCATCAGGCGCGCATCTGCCATTCGACCACCGTCGCCGGCGTTGCCAACACCTGGGGCTACGGCGCGATGACCAATTCCTACAACGACATCAGAAACTCGAAGACGATCGTCTTCATGGGATCGAATGCCGCCGAAGCGCACCCGGTTTCGCTGCAGCACGTCCTCACCGGCAAGGAGATCAACCGCGCCAACGTGTTCGTGCTCGACCCGCGCTTCACCCGCACCGCGGCCCACGCCACCGAATATGTCCGGTTCCGCGGCGGCACCGACATCGCGGTGATCTGGGGCATGCTGCACCACATCTTCAACAATGGCTGGGAAGACAAGCAGTTCATCGCGCAGCGCGTCTACGGCATGGACCAGATCCGCGCCGAAGTCGCCAAGTGGACGCCGGAAGAAGTCGAACGCGTGACGGGGATTCCCGGCGAACAGTTGAAGAAGGTCGCGGAGACCTTCGCCAAGCAGCGGCCTTCGACCTTCATCTGGTGCATGGGCGGCACCCAGCACACCGTCGGCACCGCCAACGTCCGCGCCTATTGCAACTTGCTGCTGGCGACCGGCAATGTCGGCACCTTCGGCGGCGGCGCCAACATCTTCCGCGGCCACTGCAACGTGCAGGGCGCGACCGACATCGGCCTCGATATCACGACGCTGCCGCTCTATTACGGCCTGGTCGAAGGCGCCTGGAAGCACTGGGCGCGGGTTTGGGAGGTCGACTACGACTATCTCCAGTCGCGCTTCGACGAAGTGCCGGCGAAGGCGGGCCGCCCGGCCCGTACGCGCAAGCAGAACATGGAACTGCCGGGCATCCCCTCCACCCGCTGGTTCGACGCGACGCTCTCCAATCCCGACGATATCGATCAGCGCGACAGCCTGAAGGCCATGGTCATCATGGGGCATGGCGGCAATACCGTCCCGCGCATGACGGAAATGGTAAAGGGCATCGAAAAGCTCGAATTGCTCGTGGTCGCCGATCCGCATCCGACGACATTTGCTGCGATCTCGGATCGCAAGAATGGCACCTACCTGCTGCCGGCCTGCACTCAGTTCGAGACCTCGGGTTCGCGCACGGCTTCCAACCGTTCGCTGCAGTGGGGCGAGCAGATCGTCAAGCCAATCTTCGAGTCGAAGGACGACTATGAGATCATCTACCGGCTTTCGGCGAAACTCGGTTTCGCCGATCAGATGTTCAAGAACATCAAGGTGGAGAATAATCATCCCATTCCCGAGGACCTGTTGCGGGAAATCAACCGGGGCGGATTCTCGACCGGCTATTCCGGCCAATCGCCGGAGCGGCTGAAAGCGCACATGAAGAACCAGGGCAAGTTCGACCTGGTGACCTTGCGCGCCAAGGCCGATGAACCGGACGTCGGCGGCGACTATTACGGTCTGCCGTGGCCGTGCTGGGGCACACCGCAGATCAAGCATCCGGGAACGCATACGCTCTACAACACTAACCTTCACGCCAAGGACGGCGGCGGCACGTTCCGCGCGCGCTTCGGCGTCGTGTATGAAGAGAAGCAGCCGGACGGTTCGGTGAAAAACGTCAATCTGCTTGCCGAAGGCTCCTACAGCAAGGGTTCGGAGCTGACCGACGGCTATCCCGAATTTACCTATGGTCTGCTCAAGAAGCTCGGCTGGGACAAGGAACTCACGGAAGCCGAGCTTGCGACGATCAACAAGATCGGCGGCAACAATCCTGACGGCGTGGGCTGGGCCGTCGATTTGTCGGGCGGCATCATTCGCGTCACGCTGGAGCATGGCGTGATGGCATATGGCAACGGCAAGGCTCGCGCGGTCGCGTGGAATCTGCCCGATCCCGTACCGGTTCATCGCGAGCCGATCTACACCGCGCGTCCTGAACTGGTCGCAAAATATCCGACGCGTCCGGACGGCCGCCAGTTCCGCGTGGCCAATCTCGGTTTCTCGATTCAGAAGGCGGCGGTGGACAAGGGGCTTGCCAAGCAATTCCCGATCATCCTGACCTCGGGACGTCTGGTGGAATATGAAGGCGGCGGCGAGGAAACGCGGTCGAACCGCTGGCTTGCCGAGTTGCAGCAGGACATGTTCGTCGAGGTCAATACGTCAGACGCTGCCGAGCGCGGCATCAAGGACGGCGGCTGGGTCTGGGTGTTCGGTCCGGAAAACAGCTCGAAGGCGCGCGTCAAGGCGCTCGTTACCGACCGTGTCGGCAAGGGCGTGGCGTTCATGCCATTCCACTTCGCCGGCTGGTTCCAGGGCGTCGATCAGCGTGGCAAATATCCGAAGGGCAACGATCCGATCGTGCTTGGCGAAAGCGTGAATACGCTGACGTCCTACGGCTACGATCCGGTCACCGGTATGCACGAGGGCAAGGTGACCCTGTGCCAGATCCAAACGGCGTGAGGGGAGAATAAATCATGGCTCGCGTCAAATTTCTTTGTGATGCCGACCGTTGCATCGAGTGCAACGCCTGCGTGACGGCCTGCAAGAACGAACATGAAGTGCCGTGGGGCATCAATCGCCGCCGCGTCGTCACCATCA
>DASXJV010000328.1:0-9317 GCA_036497205.1 Bradyrhizobium sp. | reverse complement strand
CGGCTCCGAACGCTTGTTTCGCGAACCATGTGGAGGAAAACATGCGGCGATCTGTGGTACCCTGGATCGTTCTAGCCTTGGTCGGGTTGCTTGCGGGCGCAGCTTATCGCTATTTCGTCAACAGTCCGACCGAAGCCACTCTCGCAAACTACCTGCGCAGTGGCCTCCATGGCATGGGTCTGGCGCTCTCCGGTTGGGCGGTTCATTTGTACTTTACTTCCCGTAGCAGCGAATGGGTGAGACGGTGGCCGCTTGTCGCCGAGATCGTCGTGCAGTCTGTGGCAATGGCGATCGTCGTTGCGATGGTCGCCATGGGCTTGCAAGCCGCACTCTACGGCAGCCGGATCGAGGCCGCGTGGCTCGTCGCCGATTTCCCCCGGATCGTCGGCATCGCCTTTGCCATGTCCGTGCTGATCGGCGCGGGTTTCGAACTGACACGGCTTGTCGGCAGCCGAGTCCTCTTCAACGTAATTCTAGGACGATATCGAAGACCCACACGAGAGGAACGAGTGTTGTTGTTTCTTGATCTCGCCGGCTCGACCGCGCTAGCAGAGTCGATGGGTGAGTTGCGCATGTACGACCTTCTTACCCGGTTCTTCTTCGACATTGACGAGGCGATCCTCGCGCACGGCGGCGAGGTGCATGCCTATGTTGGAGACGAGGTGATCGTGACGTGGCGGCTGGCTGCCAAGATGTCCAAGCGACGTTACCTCGACTGCTTTTTTGCCATACAAGACAGGATTGCGGAGAACGCGGATTTATATCGGCGTGAGTTCGGCCTAGTGCCGAACTTTCGCGCGGGACTGCATGCTGGCTCGGTGGTGATCAGCGAGTGCGGGGACTCGCGGCGGCAAGTCGCCTATTTCGGTGACACGGTGAACGTCGCAGCACGACTGCAGGAGTATTGCAAGGAGGTCGGCCGTACTCTGCTTGTATCGGCCGATCTCCTGCGCCTCGTGCGTCCTGGCAGCGACGTCGTTGTTGAAGCGCTAGGGCCAACGCAGTTGCGCGGGCGCGCCGCGGCGGTCGAGGTGTTCGCAGTCGAGCGCCGCCGCCTGACTAATGCATGAGTCGGATTCCTGATGCCGCCGCTCGCTCAGCCGCGAAAGCGCTGCTCCCGCAAGCCGGCAAATTTTAAACAAGTATTCACTCAAATCACACGCTGTTCCCAAATCCTGCATTTCCAGAGGGCTCAATTTAACGGAGGCGTAGGGCTGCGACGGGCATTGTCCTGCTTGAATTCCCACAACTTTCTCGACTTTCCCTTAAATCGGGCTCGGGACATTGGGGGCGGTCGAAAGAGAAACATGGGGCATTATCTTGCAACAGCTGGATCATTCCATTATCGGCGAACTCGAAGACGCCCTAAGTAGTGGCTCGTCGCAGAAGCGGGTTGAGACCCTTCGACAGGTGACGGATCTTTTCCTGCATGATGGAGAGCGCCTCAGCGAGGAACAAGTCCGGGTCTTTGACGACGTGCTGTGTGTTCTTATCGCCCGCGTTGAAAGCCGGGCCAGGGCCGAACTCAGCAAGCGCCTGGCGAGGATCGACTACGCTCCACTCGAAGTCATTCAGCACCTTGCCTGGGATGATGAAATCGCAGTAGCCGGCAACGTGCTGACCAACTCCAGCCGCCTGGGGACAAGCACCCTCGTGGAGATCGCAAGCACGAAGGGACAGGATCATCTGCTCGCAATTTCGGGCCGGATAAACCTCCCGGAGGCTGTCACCGACGTGATCGTCGATCGCGGCGAACGCAAGGTCATTCGAAAGCTTGCAAACAACGCGAGCGCCCGCTTTTCCGATGCCGGCTATTCCAGCATCGTCGCGCGCGCGGACGCAGATGATGAGCTCGTCGAGATCCTTGGGCTTCGTATCGACCTGCCCCTCAAGTTCCTCCGCGAGCTGTTGCGACGCGCGACGAGCGAAGTACGTGCCCGGCTGGTAGCCATCGCACCTCCCGAGCTCCAGGAAGAGATCAAGCGGATACTGAAGACTATCGCAGGCGCGGCGGGAGTACAGACGACGTCCGCACGCGATTTCAGCCGCGCCGAAAAGCTCGTGAAGCTGTTGAAGGAACTCAACGAACTGGACGACGCGGCCATCATCAAGTTTGCCGAAACAAAGAAGTTCGAGGAAATGACAGCGTCGCTTGCCATTCTCAACAACGTGCCCACTGAAATGATGGCGCGGTTGATGGAGGGTCTCCGGTCCGACCTGATCCTCATTCCCTGCAAATCAGGCGGGTTGAGCTGGCCGGCGGTCGAATCGATCCTGCGCAACCGGCCGCTGCAGCAGCCGATATCAGAAGAAACGCTGAAGCTCGCCCTGAAGGATTACGGCAAGTTGTCCACGGAAAGCGCACAGCGCACCGTGCGGTTCTGGCAAGTTCACAACAAACTCGAGAAATAGGTAAAACGACCGGCGACAGGATTCGTCGCTGGCGCCTCAGCGGCAGCGCTCCCTCACCCGGCTCTTTGCAGGTTTGGGTTGAGGGGCTGTTCGACCCCGCGATGCTGACGATGAGGTAGCACCGGTGCCTCCCCACCCGGATCGCACCGGAGGATGCTCCGCATCGCCGAGGCGACGTAGCCGAAAGCTTCGCTTCGGCGTTATTGATCGAAGAACGGACGCCGTAGTGGCCTATACCTCTGCCCGCAAGCGGGGAGAGGTAAAGAAAAATCAGTTCCTGGACTTATCGACCAGCGCGCCCTTCTTGATCCAGGGCATCATGTCGCGGAGCTTGACGCCGACCTCTTCGATCGGGTGTGCGGCAAGCTTGGCGCGGGTCGCCTTGAACGAGGTCTGGTTGACCTTGTTTTCCAGCATCCAGTCGCGCGCGAACTTGCCGGACTGGATGTCATCCAGCACGCGCTTCATCTCCTTCTTCGTCTCTTCGGTGACGATACGCGGTCCGGTGACGTATTCGCCATATTCGGCGGTGTTGGAGATCGAATAATTCATGTTGGCGATGCCGCCTTCATAGATCAGGTCGACGATCAACTTCACCTCATGCAGGCATTCGAAATAGGCCATCTCCGGGGCGTAGCCGGCTTCCACCAGCGTCTCGAACCCGCCCTTGATCAATTCGACCAGGCCGCCGCACAGCACCACCTGCTCGCCGAACAGATCGGTCTCGCATTCTTCCTTGAACGAGGTCTCGATGATGCCGGCGCGGCCGCCGCCGATCGCCGAGGCATAGCTCAGGCCGAGATCGTGGGCGTTGCCGGAAGGGTCCTTATGGATCGCGATCAGGCAGGGCACGCCGCCGCCGCGCTGATATTCGGAGCGCACGGTGTGGCCGGGGCCCTTCGGCGCGATCATCAGCACGTCGAGATCAGGACGCGGGTCGAGCAGGTTGAAATGCACGTTGAGGCCGTGGGCGAACACCAGAGCGGCGCCCTTCTTCATGTTGTCTTGCAGATGCTCGCGGTAGATGTCGCCCTGCAATTCATCGGGAGTGAGCATCATCACGAGGTCCGCCCACTTCGCGGCTTCGGCGACTTCCATCACCTTGAAGCCGGCGCTCTCGGCCTTCTTGGCGGATGCGGAGCCCTTGCGCAGCGCGATGGCGACGTCCTTGACGCCGGAATCCTTCAGATTCAATGCATGGGCATGGCCCTGGCTGCCATAGCCGACGATGACGACCTTCTTGCCCTTGATCAGGTTCAGGTCGGCGTCGCGATCGTAATAAACACGCATAGTCGTTCCCTCATCGGTGGCCACAATCGGCCGGTTTAATCAGGCTTCTTTTAGGTGGGTAGGCCCGCCGGTCGCCCGCGAATTTCCGGCGTTGTCTAGAGCATTTTCCCCGTCAGGGGAAACCCGTTTCTGCATGGCGCACCGCGGCATCATGCGTCCATAAAGGCCGGATAGAGCGAGGCCAGCAGGAGTACGGCCATGACGATATTGAAGGCCCGGACGGCCCTCGACGACGTCAGGACGGGCCGCAACGCGCTGCCGAACAGCGCCCAGGCCACTGTCGACAACGTTCCCATCACAAGGCTGATGGCCGTCTGTATGATGATATTCCAGGGGAAGCTGGCGATCGCAGCGTAAGTAGTAATGGTGCCGATCACCATCACCCATCCCTTGGCATTGACCCACTGGAACATCGCGGCGCCCCAGAAGGTCATGGGGCCGCGCTCATTGTGCTGTCCCGACGGTGCCGCCCCGGACATCGCGATCGCAGCAGCGAGATAGACCAAATAGGCCGCGCCGGCATATTTCAGGATCGTCTGCAGCACCGGATAGGCGATGAAGATCGTCCCCAAGCCGAGGCCCACAGCCGCGACCATGAAGGCGAACCCTATGGTGATGCCGGCGATATGCGGCAGCGTGCGGCGGAAGCCGTAAGTGAGCCCCGAGGACAACAGCATTACGTTGTTCGGTCCCGGTGTGAAGAACATCACGACGGCGAACATCACAAAAGCCATCAGAATCGGTTGCGACATGTGGCGCTCAGGCGATCTTCGGCAGCGCTTGCGGCCGCTTCGACAGCAGCATGATGGCGATGCCACACACCACGATGACCATTCCGGAGAGTCGCAGCGGCCCGAACCGCTCCCCGAAAATAATAGTCGACGCCGCAGCGCCGACGAACGGCACCAAGAGCGCAAACGGCACCACCTGCGCCGTGGCGTAATCGCGTAAGAGCCGGCCCCACAGCCAGTAGGCGATGCTGGTCGAAATCGCGCCGAGGCCGAGCATACAGGCGAATCCGGTCAATGATATTTGGATGAGCGAATGCCAGGTCGCCGTTGGTCCATCCGTGACCAGCGCCAGCGCCAACAGCGGCAGCGGTGGAACCAGACAGAGCCAGGCGAACAGATCGAACATCGGCACGTTTCGCGCCTGTCGCAGCAACAGATTGCCGATCGCGAAACTGACCGGCGAGATCATCAGCACAGCGAACGCGCCGGCGCTGAAATCGAATCCAACCGTGCCGCAGATCATCAGCAACCCTGTGGCGGCGATGCCGATGCCGAGGGTCTGCATAGGCGTCGGCAGTTCGCGAAACGCGATCACCGCGAAGGCAATCGTGAACAGCGCCTGGCTTTGCACGATCACGCTGGTCAGGCCGGCGGGAACGCCGTGCGCGAGACCATAGGCCTGCGCCAGGAACTGCCCGAGAAACAGCGTGCCGCTAATCGCAATCAGGAGCGGCCAGGATACATCAGGCTTTCGCACAAACAGGCAAGGCCCGGCTGCTATCGCAAACCGCAGCGCCGTCATCAGCGCCGGCGAGAATTCGTCGAGCGCGATCCGGCTCGCCACAAAGGCAAGACCCCAGATCACCGCCACCATGACGGCGAGGCAGACGTCGGCTGGCTTCATCGCCTAGCTCTGCTCGCCGTGTTTCGGTTTGCGTAACAGATAGGTGCCACGCAGCGGCGCGTGATAGTCGGCCGAGACCAGCGTGAAGCCGACATCGGTCAACATGCGCTCGATCACCCAGCCGAACGTCGAATATTCGTCACGCATATGGGTGATGACGCTGTCGCGCGAGAAGCCGTGGTTCTTGATGTTGAAATCCGCCCACTGCTCGACGTCGCGCTCGGGCCCATCAGGCATGCTGACGAATACGATATCGCGCAGGTAAAAGCATGCGCCGGGCTTCAGCGCGCCATGGATCCGCGACAGCGCCACCGCCTTCCAGAAATCCGGCAGATGATGCAGCGCGAACTCGCTGACAACAAGATCGTACGTGTCAGGCTGATAGGCGAAACTCAGTAACCCCGCTGACTGGGTCCGGATCGCGACTTTCCGGTCGCGCGCCTGGATTTTCGCCAACGCCAGCATGGCCGGCGAGATATCGATGGCGTCGACCTCAGCGCCCATCAGCGCCGCCTCGCAAGCCAATACGCCATTGCCACAACCGATATCGGCCACCCGCCATCCGCGCTGCACGCCGAGCATGGTCAGCGCTGCGCGGGCGCGAATGTCGCTGTCGTCATGGCGATCGTAGATCGAAGCGACGGCGGAATCGAGGCCGGTCTGCCGCCGCTCATTGTAGTACCAGTCGCGTGCCAGCATGGCTCACATCCCCTCTGGCCCGCGCCCGATGGCGGCAACCCCGGTGCGCGAGACCTCGACCAGGCCGAGCGGGCGCATCAGGTCGATGAACTGGTTGATCTTGGCGGAGTTGCCGGTGATCTCGAATACGAAGCTTTCGGTGGTGGCGTCGATCACGCGTGCACGAAACGCCTCCGCCAGGCGCAACGCCTCGACGCGATGATCGCCGGTGCCGCGCAGTTTCACCATCGCAAGTTCGCGCTCGATCGAGCGGCCCGACAAAGTCATGTCGACGACGCGGTACACCGGGACCATGCGGTCGAGTTGGTGCTTGATCTGCTCGATCACCATCGGCGTACCCGTGGTGACGATGGTGATGCGGGAGACGTGCTTCTGGTTCTCGGTTTCGGAGACGGTGAGACTTTCGATGTTGTAGCCGCGGCCGGAGAACAGCCCGATCACGCGCGCGAGCACACCCGGCTCGTTCTGCACGAGCACGGAGAGCGTGTGGAACTCGATCGGATCATGGCGCTCTTCCATGAAGTAGGCGGATGCGGGCTGGTTCATTGTCGTAAATCTCAGGTTTGAGCCGTGATGGTTTGTTTACCGTCATTGGCGGGCTTGACCCGGCAATCCATTATCTTCGTAAAGTGCATTTCATGAAGTGAGATGGATGCGCGGATCAAGTCCGCGCATGACATCGCCGATGCCGCGAGGGCTTGCGTGTACTCAGCCATCTTCACACCAGCGCCTTGCCGCCGGCGAAGGCCGCGGCAGTGGCTTCGTCGTTGGCTTCCGCCGGCAGCAGCATTTCGTTATGCGCCTTGCCGGAGGGGATCATCGGGAAACAATTCTCCAGCGCCGCGACCCGGCAATCGAACAGCACCGGGCGCTTGACGGTGATCATCTCCTTGATCGCGCCGTCGAGATCGCCGGGCTTGATCGCCTGGATACCGACACAACCGAAGGCGTCCGCGAGCTTGACGAAATCCGGCAGCGCTTCGGAATAGGTGTGCGACAACCGGTTGCCGTGCAGCAGCTGCTGCCACTGCCGCACCATGCCCATATACTGGTTGTTCAGGATGAAGATCTTGATCGGCAATTCGTATTGTATCGCCGTCGCCATCTCCTGCATCGTCATCTGCACCGAGGCGTCGCCGGCGATGTCGATCACGAGACTATCCCGATGCGCGACCTGAACGCCGACCGCCGCCGGCAGACCAAAGCCCATGGTGCCCAAACCACCCGAGGTCATCCAGCGGTGCGGCTCCTCGAAGCCGAAGAACTGCGCCGCCCACATCTGATGCTGGCCGACTTCGGTGGTGATGTAGACGTCGCGGCCGCGCGTCGCCTCGAACAGCCGTTGAATGGCGAATTGCGGTAGGATGATATCGCTGTTCTTTTGGTATGACAGCGAATTGCGCGCGCGCCATCTCGCGATCTCCTGCCACCAGCTGCGGATATCCGGCTTCTTCGCCTCGGCCTTGAATACCTGCAGCAGATCGCCCAGCACATTGCCGGCGTCGCCGATAATAGGAATATCGACACGGATGTTCTTGTTGATCGAGGACGGATCGATGTCGATGTGGATCTTCTTCGAACCCGGCGAGAACGCATCGGTGCGTCCGGTGATGCGGTCGTCGAAGCGCGCGCCGACGCACAGCATCACGTCGCAGCCATGCATCGCCATGTTGGCTTCGTAAGTGCCGTGCATCCCGAGCATGCCAAGCCAGTTCTTGCCCGACGCCGGATAGGCGCCGAGACCCATCAAGGTGGAGGTGATCGGGAAACCGGTGGCTTCCACCACCTCGCGCAGCAATTTTGAAGCTTCGAGCCCAGAATTGATGACGCCGCCGCCGGTATAGATCACCGGGCGCTTGGCGGAGGCCAACAGCGCCACGGCTTTCCGGATCTGCGCCGCGTCGCCCTTGACCCGCGGCGTGTACGATACGTGCACGTCGGACTTGCGCGGCGGGTGATAGGTACCGACCGCGAACTGCACGTCCTTGGGCACGTCGACCACGACGGGACCGGGTCGTCCGGTTCTCGCGACATAGAACGCCTCGTGCAGCACCTTGGCCAGATCGTTGACGTCGCGCACCAGCCAATTGTGCTTGGTGCAGGGCCGTGTGATGCCGACGGTGTCGCATTCCTGGAACGCGTCGTTGCCGATCAGATGCGTCGGCACCTGCCCGGTGATGCACACCAGCGGGATCGAATCCATCAGCGCATCCGTCAGCGGCGTCACCATGTTGGTTGCGCCCGGGCCCGAGGTCACCAGCACCACACCGGGCTTTCCGGTCGAGCGGGCATAGCCCTCGGCGGCGTGGCCGGCGCCCTGCTCGTGCCGCACCAGGATGTGCTCGACCTCATCCTGCTGGAAAAGCTCGTCATAGATCGGGAGCACCGCGCCGCCCGGATAGCCGAAGATGTGCTTGACGCCATGATCGATCAGCGCGCGCACGATCATCGCTGCGCCGGTCATCTGGTTCGGATCGTGGCTCTTGTCGCTCATGGCTTGCTCCGGATGCGCTGTCGTCAGCGGGCTTTTAGTTTGGATAGGTAACGGCTGGTTGTTTTCTGGAAAATAAAAAGGGGCCCAAGAGGCCCCATGCACACCGCCCGAATTTGGATGGCCCTAGCCACCCCCGGCGGTGCGCCTGGGTACGACGACGATAAGCAGTTGGGTAATTTTATTACGCATAGGACCGCTCGGACTTCCCAAAGGTTGCGCGAACCATAACGGCCAAACCTTAAAAGTCAAGGGAAGGCGACGCTTGGCGCGATCTTGGAGCCTACCGGGGTTGCGGGCGTTCGGCGAGTGCTTTTCGCCGTCATTTCACGGTGTGCAATTGCTCATCTAAGGATCCGCCGTTCAAGCCGGCGATAACTGACTTGCATGGCGCAGACCCGGAATCTCGAGATTCCGGGTTCGCGCTACGTGCGGCCCTCAGCGACAAGCGCTATGCGCTTGCGCAGGGAGCGACAAGCGCTATGCGCTTGCGCAGGGAGTGACAGTCGAAAACCATCCCCTCGTCTCCTCCGGCTTCACCCACTCGAAATCCGGCAGTTGGTGCCGAAACCAGGTGAATTGCCGCTTGGCGTAGTGGCGGGTATCGCCGCGGCCGATCGCCGCCGCCTCTTCCAGCGTGATCTCTCCGTTCAGATGCCGGAGCAGCGCCGGCACGCCGTGGGCCTTCATCGCCGGCAGCAGCGGATCGAGGTGCCGGGCCGCCAGCACCGCGACCTCCTCCAATGCACCGGCAGAAAGCATCGTGTCGAAACGCGCGTCGATTCTTGCA
>DASXJV010000327.1:0-8017 GCA_036497205.1 Bradyrhizobium sp. | reverse complement strand
GCCGCTGGCGAAGATCTGCGATCTCGCCGAGCGCTATGGCGCGATGACCTATGTCGACGAGGTTCACGCCGTCGGCATGTATGGTCCGCGCGGCGGCGGCATCGCCGAGCGCGACGGCGTCATGCACCGCATCGATATTCTGGAAGGCACGCTCGCCAAGGCGTTCGGTTGCCTCGGCGGCTATATCGCCGGAAGCTCTGACATCATCGATGCCGTCCGTTCCTACGCACCCGGCTTTATCTTCACGACCTCGCTGCCGCCAGCGATTTGTTCTGCCGCGACCGCGGCTATCCGCCACCTCAAAACGTCGACCTGGGAGCGCGAGCGCCACCAAGATCGCGCCGCCCGCGTCAAGGCGATACTGACGGCAGCAGGGTTGCCGGTGATGTCGAGCGACACCCATATCGTGCCGCTGTTCGTCGGCGATCCCGAAAACTGCAAGCGGGCCTGCGACATCCTGCTGGAAGAGCATAATATCTACATCCAGCCGATCAACTATCCGACGGTGGCCAAAGGCAGCGAGCGGCTGCGGATCACGCCTTCGCCCTACCACGATGATGGCTTGATCGATCAGCTTGCCGAAGCGCTGTTGCAGGTCTGGGAACGGCTCGGTCTGCCGCTTCACAAGAAACCCCTGGCGGCGGAATAGCGCTATCCCCTCCTCCGCGGCGAAATCCCGGATTGGATCGGTGACATAGCGATGCTTTTGCCGGTCCAATCGGGCTATACTCCCTCCATGCGACGGCTAACGTCTGCGGTAGCGCTGGTCAAGCGCGCGCCGAAATCGTAAGGGAGTAAGCAGCGATGCTGCACGACTGGGGCGTGATCGCAGCCGCATTCGGCTACATCGGGTTCCTGTTTCTGATTGCGAGCTATGGCGACCGCCTCTCGCCGACCCAGCGCGGTCGCGCAAGCGCGCTGATCTATCCGCTGTCGCTGGCGATCTATTGCACGTCCTGGACGTTTTTCGGCTCGGTCGGATTCGCCACCCGCACCAGCGTTGATTTTCTTGCGATCTATATCGGCCCGGTCCTGATGATCGCGCTCTGCACGCCGCTGCTCCGCCGCGTGATACAACTGGCGAAATCGCAGAACATCACTTCGATCGCCGATTTCATCGCTGCGCGCTACGGCAAGAGCCAGGCGGTCGCCGCGTCGGTCGCGCTGATCGCGATCATTGGATCGGTTCCCTATATCGCGCTGCAGCTCAAGGCGGTGGCGTCATCGCTTGAGACGATCCTCAGCGAAGACCAGGCCTTCTCCAGCGTTCCGATCGTCGGCGATATCGCATTGATCGTCACCCTGGCGATGGCGGCGTTCGCAGTGCTGTTCGGAACCCGCCAGACCGACGCGACGGAACATCAGCATGGCCTGATGCTGGCGGTGGCCACCGAATCCATCGTTAAACTGGTCGCCTTTATCGCGGCCGGCGCATTCGTCACGTTCTGGATGTTCGGCCCGGTCGAACTGATCGAGCGCGCGATGAAGACCCCGGAAGCGGTGCGCGCCATCAACTACACGCCATCGATCGGTAATTTTCTCACCATGGTGCTGTTGTCGTTTTGTGCGATCATGCTGCTGCCGCGCCAGTTTCATGTCAGCGTGGTTGAGAATTCCAGCGATGCCGAGGTGGGCCGGGCGCGCTGGTTGTTTCCGCTGTATCTGGTCGCCATCAACCTGTTCGTGATTCCGATCGCGCTCGCCGGTCTGGTGACGTTCCCGTTCGGCGCCGTTGACAGCGACATGTATGTGCTGGCGTTGCCGATGGAGGGAAATTCTACCTTGCTCAGCGTCGGCGTCTTTGTCGGCGGCCTGTCGGCGGCAACTGCCATGGTGATCGTGGAATGCGTCGCGCTTTCGATCATGGTCTCGAACGATATCATCGTGCCGCTGGTGCTGAAGCGAGGCGCGGAATCGCGCGCGGGCCAGAAGGACTTTGGCGACTTCCTGCTACGGGTTCGCCGCTTCGCGATTTTCGCGATCATGGCGATGGCGTATTTTTATTATCGCGCGCTCGGCAACACCCAACTGGCGGCGATCGGCCTGTTGTCTTTCGCGGCCATCGCGCAGCTTGCACCAGCGTTTTTCGGCGGCCTGTTCTGGCGGCGTGCGACCGCGCGAGGCGCCATGGGGGGTATGCTGGTCGGTATTGCCGTATGGAGCTATACGCTGTTTCTTCCGAGCTTCCTGGACGGCAGCGCAGCCGGGCTCATGCTGCTGCAGGAGGGTCCGTTCGGCATCGCAGCGTTACGTCCGCAAGCCCTGTTCGGCGCCGATTTGCCGCCGCTTCTGCACGGCGTTCTCTGGAGCCTCTCGCTCAACCTCCTGACCTATGTCGTGTTGTCGCTGGCGCGCCAGCCATCCTCGATCGAACGATTGCAGGCCGACCTGTTTGTGCCGAATGCGCTCGCGCCGATCACGCCGACATTCCGGCGCTGGCGCACCACGGTGACCGTGCAGGACATTCAAAGCACGGTGGCGCAATATCTGGGCCCCGATCGTGCCCTTCATTCGTTCGAATCCTTCGCGGTCGCCCAACATATCAGTCTCGAACCGGCAGCGCCGGCTGACTTTGAGTTGCTGCAGCACGCAGAGCGTCTGATTGCATCCTCAATCGGGGCTGCGTCCTCGCGCCTGGTGATGTCGCTATTGCTGCGCAAGCGCACCGTCTCCGCCAAGGCCGCGCTCAAACTGCTCGACGACTCCCACGCCGCCTTTCATTTCAATCGTGAGATATTGCAGACCGCGCTGAACCATGTGCGGCAGGGCATCGCCGTCTTCGACGCGGATTTGCAGCTGATCTGTTCAAACCGGCAGTTCGGCGAAATTCTCGGTCTGCCGCCACACCTCGTCCAGATCGGGATTCCGCTCAGGGAAATCCTTGAATTCATGGGGGCAATGAACCCCCCGGGATTCGGCGACAGCGATTCTTTGATGGAAATGCGGCTGGCCGCCTATACCACCGAGGGCGAGCCGTATCTGGAACGTCTCCCGGATCGTCACATGGTGATCGAGGTGCGCTCGAACCGGATGCCCGACGGCGGACTGGTCATCACCTTTTCCGACGTCACACCCTCCTTCGAGGCTGCCGAAGCGCTCGAACGCTCCAATGCAACCCTGGAAAAGCGGGTGCGGGATCGTACCGAAGAACTGACTCGCCTGAATTCGGAACTGGCGCTGGCCAAGAGCACCGCCGAGGACGCCAACATCTCGAAGACGCGTTTTCTGGCGGCGGCGAGCCACGACATCCTGCAGCCGCTGAATGCGGCGCGGCTCTACGTGACGAGCCTCGTTGAGCGCCAAAACGGCGGCGAGGATTCCCGGCTGGTCGAAAACATCGACGATTCGCTGGAAGCGATCGAAGAAATCCTCGGTGCTCTCCTGGATATTTCACGGCTCGATGCCGGCGCCATGACGCCGTCGATCACAAGTTTCAAGATCGGCGACCTGATGCGTTCGCTGGAAATCGAATTTGCGCCGATCGCTCGGGCCAAGCGGCTGAAGCTGACATTCGTGCCCAGTTCGCTGCCGGTGGAATCCGATCGTCTGATGCTGCGGCGGCTGTTGCAGAACCTGATCTCCAACGCCATCAAATATACGCCGCGCGGACGCGTGCTGATCGGTTGCCGACGCCACGGCCAATCGCTGCAGATCGGCGTTTATGACACCGGCGTCGGCGTTCCCATTCTCAAGCGAGGCGAGATCTTCAAGGAGTTTCACCGGCTGGAGCAAGGGGCGCGAATTGCGCGTGGCCTTGGACTGGGGCTATCGATCGTCGAGCGCCTTGCGCGCGTGCTCAACCACGGCATCGCGCTCAATTCCAATGTCGGCGGCGGCTCGTTTTTTTCGGTGACAGTGCCGATCGCGAAGGCGATCAATCACACCGCGGCTGTCACCAGCGCCACCCCGCTTTCCAGAACCCCGATGAGTGGCTCCCTGATCGTTTGTCTCGAGAACGATCCGGCAATCCTCGACGGCATGAGGACACTACTGACTGCCTGGGATGCCGAGGTCATCGCGGTGGCCGATCCCGACACCGCAATCGAGGCGATCGAGGCTGCGGGTGGACGGGTGACCGGTCTTTTGGTCGACTATCATCTCGACCGCGGCAACGGCGTCGCCGCTATCCGGGACATTCGCCGCCGGTTCGGCGAAAGCATTCCCGCGATCCTGATCACCGCCGATCGCAGTCCGCATGTGCGGGCTGCCGCGCGTGAGGAGAAGATCGCGGTGCTCAACAAGCCGGTTAAACCGGCGTCGTTGCGGGCATTGCTCGGTCAGTGGCGCACCCAGCAGATGGTGGCAGCGGAATAGACCCGATGAGGATCCGATTAGATTTGAATCGGATCACGATCTCATCGCTTTGTTCGAGCATATTCTTTCCGGAAAACCGGTTCCCACTTTTCCGGATCATGCTCTATTGCGCTGATGGCGTGCCTTGGCGCCACTGGCCGCCGGCAATTTTCGCAGCCGCGATCACGGCCTGGGTACGGCTCTCGACTCCGAGCTTTTGCAGTATAGCCGACACATGCGCCTTGATGGTCGCTTCGGACACGCCAAGCTCGTAGGCGATCTGCTTGTTGAGCAGGCCTTCCGACAACATCATCAGCACCCTCACCTGCTGCGGGGTCAGCGTCACCAACCGGTCGCGCAGGCGCGTCATATCCGGATCAACTGCGGATGACAGATCGGTGTCGGGAGGTATCCAGACGTCTCCATCCATCACCTTTACGATCGCGTCGCGCAACGTCTCGACCCCGAAACGCTTGGGAATGAAACCCGAGGCGCCGAAATCCAGCGAGCTGCGGATCGTGCCGACATCGTCGCTGGCGGATACGATCACGACGGGGACCGCCGGATATTGTGCGCGCAGGTAAATCAGACCGGAGAAGCCTGAGATCCCCGGCATTGTCAGATCGAGCAGGATCAGATCGACGTCGGAATCCCGCCCAAGCAGCGCGGTCAACTCCTCGAACGATCCCGCCTCGTCGATTTTCGCCGAGGTCATGACGCTTGCAACCGCCTGTCGCAGCGCATCGCGAAACAGCGGATGGTCATCGGCAATGACGAGGTGTGTGCTGACAGCGGCAGTCATTTATTTCTTGCAAGAGCGTTGCGGCGAACCGGTGACCGCTTTGTGAAGGCTGCAATTGTCCCCTGACCTGTGGTTGCATGCAAGCGCACAATATTGCCATGCGGTCAAGCGGTTAACCCCGCCGGTTTGTGCGCCGCAATACGCCGCGTGCCGGAGCATGACCCGGTGTTTGGAATGTTCGTAGTCTCCCGACATAGTAGCGCAGGGGGCCAAAAGTCTTATTGGGAGAGGTTTCACGGCGATGTTACCGTGTCGCTTGAACCCGTGACTCAATCCGGCGAAGTCCGGCGGACGGGACAAACGTTACATCAGCGAATTCGGGGAGCGAACAATGACGATGGCTGCAACCGCGGGCGGCGATATCCGTACCGGAGGAATGACTGCTGAAGAGCGAAAAGTCATTTTCGCCTCCTCGCTAGGTACCGTTTTTGAATGGTACGACTTCTACATCTATGGAACGCTTGGCGCATTCCTCGCGAAATATTTCTTCTCAAACGTGCCGCCGAATGTGGGCTTTATCTTCGCCTTGCTCGCCTTCGCCGCCGGCTTCGCTGTCCGCCCGTTCGGCGCGCTGATCTTCGGCCGTCTTGGCGATATGATAGGGCGGAAATATACCTTCCTGATCACGATGACCCTGATGGGCATCGGCACATTCTTCATCGGTCTGCTGCCGGGTTATGCGAGTTGGGGCATCGTTGCTCCCATCGTTCTGATCGCGCTTCGGCTGGTTCAGGGCCTTGCGCTCGGTGGCGAATATGGCGGCGCCGCGATCTACGTCGCCGAGCATGCGCCGGCGAACAAGCGCGGCTACTACACCTCATGGATCCAAACCACCGCCACGCTCGGTCTGTTCATGGCGCTGCTGCTTATTCTGGCTATCCGTACCTGGATGGGCGAAGCATCCTTCGGCGATTGGGGCTGGCGCATTCCGTTCCTGCTGTCGGGCATCCTGCTCGCCGTCTCGATCTGGATTCGCTTGAGCCTGAACGAGTCGCCAATCTTCCAGAAGATGAAGGAAGAGGGCACAACCTCGAAGCGGCCGCTGAGCGAAGCATTCGGCCAATGGTCGAACGCCAAGATCGCGATCCTCGCTTTGCTGGGCGCGACCGCCGGCGAAGCCGTCGTCTGGTATGGCGGGCAATTCTACGCCCTGTTCTTCCTGACCCAGACCATCAAGGTCCCGGCAGTGACGGCCCAGATCATGATCGTGGTTGCGCTGGCGCTCGGCACCCCCGGCTTCGTCATCTTCGGCTGGCTGTCCGACAAAATCGGCCGCAAGCCGATCATTCTTACCGGCTTCCTGCTCGCGGCGCTGACGTATTTCCCGATCTTCAAGGCGATTACCCACTTTGCCAATCCGAGGCTTGAGGCGGCGCTTTCGTCAGCGCCCGTTACGGTGCTCGCCGATCCCCGCGAGTGCTCCTTCCAGTTCAAGGCGACCGGAACCGAAAGGTTCACCACAAGTTGCGACATAGCCAAATCCGCGCTCGTCAATCTTTCGGTGAACTACAACAACGAAGCTGCACCGGCTGGAACCACGGCCAAGGTGAAGATTGGCGAGCAGATACTATCGGCTGACAGCCCCGATTTCGCCAAGGCATTGCCAGCGGCAATCAAGGCGCATGGCTACCCGGCTTCGGCGGATCCGGCCGAAATCAACCACGTCATGACGGTAGTGATGCTCTGGATCCTGGTGATCTATGTGACACTGGTCTATGCCCCGATCGCGGCGTGGTTGGTCGAACTGTTCCCGAGCCGCATCCGCTACAGCGGGTTGTCGTTGCCTTATCATATCGGCAACGGCTGGTTCGGCGGGTTCCTGCCCGCTACCGTATTCGCGATCGCGGCTGCCACCGGCAACATCTATTCCGGCCTGTGGTATCCGGTCGGCGTGGCGATTATGAGCCTGATTATCGGTTTCCTATTCCTGCCGGAAACCAAGGACGTGGACATCACAAGATCCTAAAGACGCGTCCCGCGGCGACGGCCGCCCGGAACGGGACCCACGCAACAGGCCGGCTGCGGAGCGATCCGCAGCCGGTTTTGCTTTTCAGCGGCCAGCACCCGCAAACTGCAGCACGATCTCACGCCGATGCGGGCGCACGCGATGCTCGATCAGGTAAATTGCCTGCCACGTTCCCAACGCGAGTTCGCCTTTCAGGACCGGGATCTGCAGCGAGGTTGCCGTCAGCATGGTCTTGATATGTCCGGGCATGTCGTCGGGGCCTTCGGTGTCGTGGCTCCATCCGGCATCCTCGGGCGCCAGCCGGTCGAGTGCCGTCATCAAATCGTCGAGCACCGACGGATCGGCGTTCTCCTGAATCGAAAGCGACGCCGAGGTATGGCGGATGAACAGGGTCACCGCGCCCTCATTGGCGCCCGCGTCCTTCACGAATTTCGCAATCTCGGCGGTGAGATCGGTAAAGCCGCGCCCAGACGTTTGAATCGCGAGGTGCGACGTCACGATGGTATTTGCGCTGACCGTCGATAGCGCGGCGCGGGACATCCGGTTCATGGAATGGCCTTTGTAAGATAGGCAAAGGCGCTCTTCGCGCCGTGCCCACACAATTAAAAGAGCTGTTGGTGGGCACGCTTCGCCTTGCCTACCCTACGAAACCACTACGAGGAGCCGGTTCGTCAAATCTTGCCGGTGACGTCCTTCTGCATCCGGTTAGCGATCTCAACCAGCCGCTGCCACGCCTGCTCGAGGAACGACATCATGCGATCCATGTCGCGGTCGCTCGGCAGCGGAATTTCGATCTTGCGCTCGCCATCGGCCACCTTCGGCTCTTCCTTTTTCAACGAGTCCGTCTTCGGCAGCGGCTCGTCGATCTTGCCGGTGACGGTCGGCTCGCGCGCCGCCAGCTCCGCTTTGAGCTTTTCATTGTCGGCCTGCAGCCGGCCAATTTCCGCATCGAATGC
>DASXJV010000326.1:0-18828 GCA_036497205.1 Bradyrhizobium sp. | reverse complement strand
AGTTGCAAACGACAACTATGCTCCGGTTGCTCAGGCCGCGTAAGCGGTTTGAAAAACCAAGTCTAAAGTCCTAGTGGGTTAAGCTCCGCTAGGCGGGGTTCGGAGGCACCTGGCAACAGAAGCCTCCACTTCAATTTGCCTCAAGGCTGCCCCTTGCTGGAATCTCCGCCACTGGCGGCGACGCCTGCTGACCTCGGCCCGCCGCCGGGGTAGCATGTGCACATGGGCGAGTCGGGCTACCGGCATCGCCGCCGGTCCGCCGGCGGCATCTGAACGCAACAGGACTGATGATGGCGACCGATCATATCCGATACGATGTTCTGGCGCGCGACGCGCTGCGCGGGGTGCTGCGCCGTGTACTGGCCGACGCGGCCGAGCACGGCCTGCCCGGGGAGCATCATTTTTTCATCACGTTTCTGTCCACCGCGGAGGGCGTGAAGCTGTCGCCGCGGTTGCTGGCGCAATATCCGGAAGAAATGACGATCATTCTTCAGCACCAGTTCTGGGATCTGGTGGTATCGGACGATCGTTTTGAGGTCGGCCTGTCGTTCGGCGGCATTCCCGAGCGTCTGGTGGTTCCATTCAATTCCATTAAGAGCTTCTTCGACCCGTCGGTGCAATTCGGCTTGCAATTCGAGCCGTCCGATGCCGCGACCGAGACACCGGCGGCAAACCTTCCGGCAGTCCCCGCGCCCTCGGCCCTGACGATTCCCGATCCGGCCGCCGAAAACCAGGAAGAGCCGGCGAAGCCGAGCGAGGGCGCCGAAGTCGTCCGGCTGGATCGCTTTCGCAAGAAATAATCCGCGCGCAAGAGATGCGCGCCGCTGTTTAGAATGAACGTGCCGCCGCCGGAGCCAGGGTGAGCTGGATCCCCGGGAACGGCCCGTCGTAACGGACATTGTCATGGCTCGATCACCGACATCGTCGCGATCCAATTCCACGCGCACCGAGACCGACAGTTTCGGCCCGATCGAGGTTCCCGCCGATCGCTACTGGGGCGCGCAGACCGAACGTTCCAGGCAGAATTTCCGCATCGGACATGACCGGTTGCCGATGCCGATCATTCACGCGCTCGGCATCGTCAAGCTTGCTTCCGCCGAAACCAATCGCGAGCTTGGGCTGCTCGACCAGCGCCGCGCACGCGCCATCGTCCGCGCCGCGCGCGAGGTGATCGACGGCAAGCTCGACGATCATTTTCCGCTGGTGGTCTGGCAGACCGGCTCCGGCACACAAACCAACATGAACCTCAATGAGGTGATCGCCAATCGCGCCAACGAGCTGCTTGGCGGCAAGCTTGGCGCCAAACAACCTGTCCACCCCAACGATCACGTCAATATGAGTCAATCGTCCAACGACTCATTCCCGACCGCCATGCACATCGCCGCTGCGATGCGCATCGTCGCCGATCTCATTCCCGCGCTGAGCGAGCTCCACCGCGCGCTGCGCAAAAAGGAGAAGGCGTTCGCTCGGATCGTCAAGATCGGTCGAACCCACACCCAGGACGCAACGCCGCTGACGCTCGGTCAGGAATTTTCCGGCTACGCATCCCAGGTCGAGAGCGGCATCGCGCGGCTGCGCGTGGCGGTGACAGATCTTTACCCGCTGGCGCAAGGCGGGACCGCCGTCGGTACCGGCCTTAATTCGAAGCCGAAATTCGCCAGGTTATTTGCGAAGCACGTCGCCAAGATTACCAAACTGCCCTTCACCAGCGCCGCCAACAAGTTCGAGGCGCTGGCTTCCCACGACGCTTACGTATTCGTGCACGGTGCTATCAATTCGATGGCGACCGGCCTGTTCAAGATCGCGAACGATATCCGCTTGCTGGGCTCGGGCCCGCGTTCGGGCCTCGGCGAACTGATCCTGCCTGAAAACGAACCGGGCTCCTCGATCATGCCGGGCAAGGTCAACCCGACACAATGCGAGGCCATGACGATGGTTTGCTGTCAGGTGTTCGGCAATCATACCGCCATCACCGTCGCCGGCAGCCAGGGCCATTTCGAGCTGAACGTCTACAAGCCGGTGCTGGCATATTGTATGATGCATTCCATACAATTGATGTCCGACGTCGCGCGCTCGTTCACCCAGCATTGCGTCGAAGGAATACGCGCAGACGAAAAACGCATCCGCGATTTGATGGAGCGCTCGCTGATGCTGGTGACCGCGCTGGCTCCGAGGATCGGCTACGACAACGCCGCGAAGGTCGCCAAGTCAGCTCACGCTCGCGGCACCACGTTGAAAGAAGAGGCTGTGCGGCTGGGCTTTGTTTCCGCTGATGAATTCGACCGGCTGGTGCAGCCGGACAAAATGACACACCCCGGCTGACAGCCGCGCAGCGAACCCCGTGAATTACGGGCCGGGAAATGATTATGGGTCATAACGCCTAAAGCTGAGAACGATCAGCTATCGTCCTTGCGCACGGGCGTGGTAGAACTCAAATTATTTCCTTTTCGCAGAGCGGAATATATTTTTTGATGCTATCAGAGGCAATAACGGGGATATTTTTGAATGACGACCGAGCCGGCCCAGCGCGACCACTTACGCATTCGTGAAGATGTCGCATGGCCTCCATTCGTTGGATGACGGGGCAAGCATGGGGAACGTGGTCAACCTGAAGAGATTTAGAAAGCGCACTGAACGAGATCAGTCGGCGAAACAGGCCGAAGCCAACCGGACGCGGTTTGGCCGAACCAAATCCGAACGCGTTCTGGACGAACGGCGCACCAAGCGCGCGAACGACCTGCTGGATCAGCATCGGATTGACGGCGAGGACGCGTCATGAAGTCGCCTGTCGTGAAACGCTCGATCGTGGTCGCCGGTCACAAGACCAGCGTCAGCCTTGAAGAGGCGTTCTGGAACGGCATGAAGGAAATTTCGGGACTGCGAGACATGACGCTGTCCGAACTGGTGGGTGAGATCGACAGCAATCGCCAGCAAGGCAATCTGTCTTCCGCCATACGCCTCTTCGTCCTCGATTATTTTCGAACCCGCGCCGCGTCCGCCACGTCGGAATCAAAGCCGCAGGGCTAGCCGCGCTTCATAAAGTGCCAGCGCCTCCACAGGCAGACGCCCGCCGAATTGCATTTGCATACCCCTAATAAACCAGTTCGGTGCCGGGGGTGCCTTTTCGAGCGCAGCCGCCAACGACCGATGCTCTTCGCAGTCGGTCCCGCAAGAATCGTGTGATCCGGCTCAGATGATGTCCACCGACCTGGTCGCCAGCCGCATGCTGGGCGGCTTCCGCGGCAACGCACTGACCCGCCTGGAATTCCTTGGTGTGGCGACCAGATATGAAGTGCGGCGTGTCGATCGCTGGTATGACGGAGGCAGTGAACATGGCCGAAGAGCAAGCCTCGCCCGCGGGGCCGGATCTCGCACAGGGCATTGCACCAAGTGACTTCACCGGCGAGACCTTGCTCGGCCACGTCGGCGATCGGGATGTCTTGCTGGTGCGCTCCGGACCTGAGATTTTCGCCGTCGACGCGCATTGCAGCCATTATCACGGGCCGCTCGCGGAGGGGCTCGTGGCTGGCGACAGCATCCGCTGTCCTTGGCATCACGCCTGCTTCGATTTGCGCACCGGGGAAGCTGCGCGCGCGCCGGCGCTTACCCCGCTCGCGGTCTGGCAAGTCCAGCACGAGGGCGATCGCATCTTCGTCCGGCAAAAACGCGAATCACCAAAGTCGCGCGGCAACGGCCCCGTAAATGCGCCTGACAAGATCGTGATCGTTGGTGGCGGCGCGGCGGGATTCGCCGCGGCGGAGATGCTGAGACGGCAAGAATTTCGCGGCAGCATCGTCATGCTCAGCAACGATACCGCACCTCCGGTCGATCGGCCAAATCTGTCAAAGGACTATCTTGCCGGCAGCGCGCCGGAAGATTGGTTGCCGCTACGTCCAAACAGCTTTTACGCGGATGCCGGCATCGACCTGCGGCTCGAAAGCCATGTCACCTCGCTCGATACCAAAGCGCGCAACATCATCATCGCCGGTGGCGACACCATTCCCTACGAACGTCTTCTGTTGGCGACGGGTGCGGAGCCGGTGCGGCTGCCGATCCCGGGCGCCGATCAGCCCCATGTCCATACGCTGCGCTCGCTTGCGGATTGTCGAGCGATCATCGCCGCTGTGAGCGGCGCGCGCCGCGCGATCGTGATCGGCGCCAGCTTTATCGGCCTCGAGGCCGCGGCGGCATTGCGCGCGCGCAACATCGAGATCCACGTGGTGGCGCCGGAGCAACGGCCGATGGAGCGCGTGCTTGGGGCTGACATGGGCGATTTCGTACGCGCATTGCACGAAGAGCACGGCGTCATCTTCCATCTCGGCGATACCGTAATCGCGATCGACGGCAAGCGCGCGACGCTCAAGAGCGGCGGCGTGCTGGAGGCCGACGTGGTGGTTGTCGGCATTGGGGTGCGCCCGCGACTGGCGTTGGCCGAACAGGCTGGTCTCGTGCTTGACCGCGGCGTCGTTGTGAATGCGCATCTCGAAACCAGCATTCCCGGCATTTTTGCGGCGGGCGATATTGCGCGCTGGCCCGACCCGCACTCGCAAGAAAACATCCGGGTCGAGCATTGGGTGGTGGCCGAGCGCCAAGGACAGACCGCCGCGCGCAATATGCTGGGGCAGCGCGAGATATTCGATGCGGTGCCGTTTTTCTGGAGCCAGCATTACGACGTGCCGATCAATTATGTCGGTCACGCCGAGCAGTGGGAGGAGATCACGATCGACGGTGATATCGCGGCGAGGGATTGTCTGCTGAAATACGAGAGCAAGGGCCGCGTTCTCGCCGTTGCCTCGGTCTATCGTGATCTCGCTAATCTTCATGCTGAACTGGACATGGAACGACAGGCGATGCGCTGAGCGCGTATTATTATTTCAACTCACAACGGACGGCATGACAGACGCGGCATCACCGTGCCCCAGAACGCCGATCATTCTGGACTGGCAGCCGGCGGCGTCAGCACAAGCGGCTGCCGCGGCTTCGGGTGGCGCACGACGCTGGGTGCGGGACGAACCTCGATCGGCGGCGGCAGCGGCGCAACCTGCTGACTGACTACAGGTGCATTAGGACTTGGCGGCGCAGCCGGCGGACGTGGAACGCTGACCTTGGGCTTCGACGGAGGCCGGCGAGGGTCGTGGCCGGAAAGGGGCGCTTCGGAAAACGGTTGATCCGAAGGGACTGCTTCCGTCGCTCCGGCCGAAGGCTGGACGGCCGCAGGCGGCGGACCTCCACGCTCGATCGAATCCAGCCGGCGGGTTTCACGGTCGATCGCCCTCACCGCCAGCCATGATGACAGCGCCGCAACATCGACCGTGCGATCGAGCGCATCGGGTGAACCTACGGCGAACAGCTGAATTTCCGGACGGCTGGTCGCGGATCCGGCCGCCGTCGAAGCAAGGCTGGCGCGAATGTCAGCCTGGTCGGCGGGAACATCGTATCCTCCGGATACGATGGCGCGGGCGCCTTCGGCATCGAGTGTAGTCGCACTGATGCGAATTCGGCCATCCCTGATATTGAACGGAATTTGCGCCGACCCGACCGACAACGCACCGGCCGACAGCACGGGCTCGACGATCTGCCGCAGCCGGATGTCGTCGGTTGCCTGTCCGTTGTCGCTCGCGCGGATCGCGGCGTCGAAGGCGCGTGGATTAAGCCCGGCGACGGAAACGGATTCCAGCATCACGGTTCCGCTTCCGGACAATCCGCCCGTTAGCG
Source organism: Bradyrhizobium sp. (assembly GCA_036497205.1). Lineage (GTDB taxonomy): Bacteria > Pseudomonadota > Alphaproteobacteria > Rhizobiales > Xanthobacteraceae > Bradyrhizobium. The sequence goes on along the minus strand of DASXJV010000326.1, from coordinate 13,113 downwards.
CTGACACGCTGCGGCCCTGGCTCGCCAGCGTCATCTGCATTGAGGTACGACCGGCGGGCATGGCGAGGCCACGATAGCGCAACGCCGCGCCATCGACACCTGAGAGCTGCACGCGCGCATTCAGCGCAATTCCATTCGCGCTCTGTTTGAAGTCGACATTGGCGGTCGCCTCACCGCCGCCGATCTTACCCTTGAGGGCGTCGAACGTCACCGATTGGCCGTCGCTCTTGACGGTACCGCTAACGGGGCGTAACTCGCTGCCGCCCGGTAGCGCGCCGCGTAGTGCCTGAAACGCGATGCGGCCGCGCCAGCCCTTCAACAGACCGGAAGCGAGCGGCTCAGCCGCATCGTGCCCGGCCGCGCCGATGGCGAGCGCGAATGCCGGCGCGAGATCAAGCGCCTCCAGACCGACTTCGCCCTCGACCTTCTTTTCGTCGTCAAGGGTCATAGCGATGCGCCCGCGCAGCCGCGAACCTGCTATCGCGCTGTCGAGGTCGTCGAAAGTCAGTTTGCTGCCCACAAGCGAGACCCGCGAGGAAAGGCTGATGTTTTGCGCCAGCGTGTCGGACGGTTTGAGATCTAACAGCGGCGCGAGATTGACGCTGCGAAGCCTCAGGTTGACGCTGGCTTTGGGCTCGGAAGCCCACGGTTCGGCGGTCCCCTGCGCCTCGGCATCCAGTCCGAGGCCCGACATCTTGGCTTTCAGCTGCAACGGCGCACGCCACGCGCCGGTCACCGATCCCTCGAATTGCGCCGGGCCTTGGCCCGCCGCGATTCCGCGATCGAGCCCAAGCAGGACAAGCAATGAACCGCCCCGTTCTGAGGATAATTTGGATTCAATGCCGAATTCGCTGCGTCGGAGCGTATCGAGTTCGATCCCGCGCACGGCAGCGATATCCGGCTTTGCCGTGATCGTGGCGACGCCCTTGAGCTGCGGCGCGTCGAGGTCGAGCACGGCGCGCGCGTCGGCGCGATCGGCGTGTTCGGAGTTATTCTTGAGATCGAGCGTCAGCTTAAGGCGCGCAGGCCCCGGACTCGCCCCCATCGAATTGAGCCGCGAAGCCAGTGCGGGCGCGAGCGGCGCGACGAGCCCGGTGATTTGACCGAGCGAGGCGGCGCTTGAATTCAGCGCCAGTCGTCCGGTCGTATTGACGCGGTCGAAACTCCCCCCACCTTCCATCATCACGCCGCCGGCCTCGCCGATTTTCAGTTGATCCAGCGCGATTGTCTTTGGCCCGTAGCCCAACTTCGCCTTGAACGAACGCAACTCCTGACCGGCCGACGTGGCGCGGCCGATATCCAGCGACAGCTGCGCTTCCTCTGGCCACTCGGCTTGCGGGCCTGCCACCGAACGCACGAATGCCGCCGCCGCATCAAGATCGAGACGTTCCGCCTTCAGCTCAGCGTCGAGCCGCGAGCCGCCGCTGGCCTGCAGGTTTGAAACCGCAACCTGCCCCTCAACATTGCCGCCATCGATCTCTGCCTGCATGGCTTCGATAGCGATACGACCTGAGGCCACGCTGACGTTGCCGATCAGGCGTAGCGGCTTTTGACTGCGATAGGTGATCTCGCTGCGGCCTTGCAACCACGCCACCAGCGCATCCGGATCGGATGACTCGACGCTGAGCGTTCCGGTGAACCCGTCGCCGGCCGAACCCGCTTGCGCGTTCGCGCCGCCCAAGCTCACGCGGGTCGCGCCTGGCGCGCGAAAATCCAGCCGGTCGATGGTCCAGGATTTGGCGTCGGCATGCAGATCGGCGGCGAGATTCTGCACCGGACGCCCGCCCAGCATGATCTGCTCGGAGCTGAACTCGATCTGAACCGGAATTGGAGGCTGCGGGATCGCCGCCATGAGCGTGCGCAAGCCAGGCAACAATCGCATCGGCTCAGTGGCGCTATTGTCCTTGGCGACAAACTTGTCGGCATCGAGCTGCCGCGCCGACAGCACGGCATGAAGCAACGGCGAGGCACCAAAGCGAATGTCCCCGAGGCCTGCGAACTTTAGCGCGCTCTCTTCGGAACCGTAGCTGGCCTCGAGCTGTTCGAGCCGCGCAGTGGCCGGATCGGCCTTGATCCGGGTCGCCAGCCGCCAAGGCGTGATTGGCACGTCGTCCTTGGCCTTGAGCCCGGCAGGAACTGCGAGAACCAACGCGCCCTCAAAGCGCGGTGCACGCGCATCGAAGCTGAGCACGCCATCGAGATCGGCGGACAATGCACGCGCGCCGGGATCGATATTGAGATGGACGCGGGTACCAGCGCCGTCGACGCTTTGACCGGATGAAACGCGAAACGGGTAGCGCACACCTGACAGCATGAAGTTGCCGTCGCCGCGCACCGAGCCGGCCAGCGAGCGCACGTCTCCACTGAAGGCGATGTCGTTCAGCTCGAGTGTCCCGCCGCTCGCGGCGTCATGCAGCGCGATGCGGCCGGTCAGGTTCAGGTGGTCGATCGACAGCGATCCGAGATTGAACTTTCCGGTCGATGCCGGCCAGTCGATCCGGCCTTGGGAATCAAGGCCGAGATCGAACGCCATGCCGTTGATCGTCAGTTCGGTGGCGCGCCACTCGCCGCGCATCAGCGAACCCAGGCTGAACTCCACATCGAGCTTGTCGGCGCGAACCTTGCCGAGATCATTGGCGCCGCCGCCGACCGCCACGGAGCGCAGCCGCAGCGAGGGCGTCGGCAGCAGCCGCGCACTCAGTTCGCCCCCGACGCGCACCGGCGCGCCGACCACCCGCGCGGCCTCGGTCTCGAACTGCGGTCGGAACTGATTCCAGTCGATGAAATACGGCCCGATCAGCGCGGCTATCAGCGCAATGATAAAGGCAATCGCCAATCCGAGCAGCGTCGTCTGCACGGTGTCTCCCTTTGAGCACGTACCGGCGCGTTGGCGGTCGCGAGACTTGACGCGGTCCCTTCGCCAGGCTGCGGCGCTGAAATCAGCCGCAACAGCGCCATATATAGAGCCAACTGTGGCGAAGTCACAGCAACATCGCGCGACGAGTTTACGCGGACGCCATCACCAGCTTGCGGGCAGCCTTTTGAGGCCGCGCAGGACAAAGGTCGGCCGCCATTCCGGATTCTCGGCGTTATCGAGCCGCAGATCCGGCAGACGACGCAACAGGGTCGCGATTGCGACCTCCGCCTCGATGCGTGCAAGCTGGGCGCCGAGGCAATGGTGAATGCCCCCGCCAAAGGACAGCGGACGCACATTGGGGCGGGTGATATCGAGACGATCCGGCCGGTCAGGATAGACCGCCGGGTCGCGATTGGCCGAACCCAGCAGGCAAAGCACGCTTTCGCCTTTCGGGATTTTCTTGCCGCCGAGGTCATCGATGTGTTCCAGCGCCACCCGGCCGGTCAACTGCACCGAGGAGTCGTAACGCAGGAATTCCTCGATCGCGTTGGTGATGAGGGCGGGATTGGCCTTGAGCAGCGCGAGCTGATCGGGATTGCGGTGCAGCGCCAGCAGACCGTTTCCGATCAGGTTGACGGTGGTCTCGTGGCCTGCGCCGAACAACAAAATGATATTGGCGGTCAGTTCCTCGTTGGAGAGCTTGCTGCCGTCTTCCTCGGCGTGCACCAATTGCGTCGTCAGGTCGTCGCCCGGACTGCGCCGCCTAAGCTCGAACAGCTGCTGGAAATACATCTGGGCTGCGGCATTGCTTGTGTTGGCCTCGTCGATCTCGGCGCGCGTGAGCGGCACCGGATCGAGCAGACGCCCGCCATTGCGCGAACTGGTGTAGAATACCTCGCGATGTTCTGCGGGTATCCCCAGCATGTCGCAGATGATCGTGACCGGCAGGCGGAACGCAAAGTCCTCGATCAGGTCCAGGTGCTCTTGGGCGGCAACGCGATCCAGCGTTTCATCGACAATTTGCTGGATGCGCGGACGCATATCCTCGACCCGGCGCGCGGTGAAGGCCTTCACGACCAGGCCGCGCAATCGGGTGTGATCGGGCGGGTCCTGCTGCAGCATCCAGTGACTCATGCTGCGAAAGACCGGCTCGTTCATAATTTGCGGTCCATACCGCCGCACCGACCGCTCGACATAATCCTTGCCGAAGCGCTTGTCGCGCAGAACGAGACTGACCTCCGCGTGCCGGCTGGCGACGAAGGCACCAAACGCCGTGACGTGCATCGGATCAGTGGTGCGCAGCCGCTCGTAGGACGGATAGGGATCGCGAATGAACTCCGGCGCCAGCGGATTGAAGAGCGGCTCGGTCTTCGCGGTCTGAACATGCTCGTTCATGGGCGCCCTCGATGCGGTGCGATTTTGGAGGCCGATTAGCCCACAAGCCGCTGATATCGGCAAGCCCCGTAAATGGGGCCTCTTGGTAAAGAGCGCATGATCTTTTTCGCCAGACCGCTCACAGCCTCGGGTCCTGCCCGAAGGCATGCTTTGGCAGATCACGAGTCTAGCTGGAGGTAGTCCGGGCCGGTATCCGGTGCAACTGGCCCGCGACCGCCCGAATTTTGCCGGGTGACGCCATCCAGATCGCCACGGCAGATAAGCCGCTCACGCCAATACCGATCGCAAAGGCGATCGTATAACTCCCTGAAAGGTCGTGCAGAACGCCTGTAACCCAGGGACCCGCCGCTCCTCCGGCGAGGGCCGCAAGCATCACGGTGCCGAAAATACTGCCGTAATGTTTGCCCTGGAATATCTCCAAGACCACCGCCCCCATGATGGAGGTCAGGCCGTAGCCGAGCGCGCCCTGCGCCAGAACCATGATGTAGACCAACAGCAATGTCGGAACGAACTTCAGCGCGATCAGTGCTGCAAAGCAGATTGCAAAGCCCATGCAACTCGCGGCCCAGATCCATTCACGGCCCACCCGATCGGAAAGATGTCCGAGCCATATCTGGCCGGGAATGCCGAGCAGACTGACCGCTCCCAGCGCCCACACCGCGACGCTCGGGCTGAAGCCGATGTCGAGAAGATATTTGGTCTGGTGAACCTGCACCGCGTACCAAATATACAATCCGCAGAAATCACCGAGCGATATCCACCAGAAACGCGCAGTGCGAAGCGCGCGCTTCAGGGTCCAGTCGATGCCGGCCCATTTGGGATCGACAATATTCGACATCGGCTTGGCAGATGACGAAGGCGCCGCGTCTCCGTCCGGCTCAAGCCCGATGTCCTCCGGCCGCTTTCGCAGCAACAGGTTAATCGGCGCGAGCACGACCAAAATCAGAATGCCCATCGCCGTGCAGGCCGTTCGCCAGCCGGTTTGCTCGATCATGAGCTGCACCCACGGCAATAGCGTAATGGAGCCTACCCCAACGCCCGCGAACGCAAGTCCCATGGCAAGGCCGCGCCGGCGATTGAACCAATTGGGCAGGAACAACGATTGACCGGAGTAGCCGAGACAGACGCTTCCGGCGCCGACCATGACGCCGATCGTCAGATACAGATGCCACGGCTGCGTCGTCAGTGGGGCCAGCAACAAGCCTGCCGCCATCAACGCAACGCCGAGCTCCATCACGGCGCGTGGACCGGAGCGATCCATCAAGCGCCCGATCAGCGGACTGACAGCGCCGGAAACCAGAAATCCAAATGAGAAGGCGCCTGCCGTTACGCCGCGCTCCCAGCCGAACTCATCGACGATGGGTGGAAAGAACAGCGAAAATTCGGTGCGGGCATTGACGCCGATCGCCATGGTGACGAACGTCACGACGACGATGATCCAGCCGTAAAAGAAGGGAAGCCGCATCAGGTTGCGTATCTCGTCATTCCCGTTCGATCGATGAGAGATTTCAAGTCTGGTCCTTCGGACCATTTGGCAATGACGAGGTCAAGGCTTTTCGTGCGCGACGACCTATCTGGGATGCGTAGCCGGTCGATGTCTGCTTTCGAGAATTAATTCTAATTCTGCGTGCACCGACTTACGCTGGCGTAGCGGCGGTGCACCTCACCCCGCTGTCGCGTCGATCCAGGCCGATAGCGTACCTACAACTTCGTTCATGGTGTCGCGGTCATTCCTTCCCGAGCGTGCCGGGACATGGAAGGAATGATCGGCTTCCTGCACAAGATGCAGCGACGCAGATGTCCCGAGGCCTTTCACGACAGGCTCCAGTAGCTGAAATTCCGCGAGCTTATCGCGAGTGCCCTGAACAAAGAGCATGGGGACATGGACATCTGAAAGGTGCTTTGCCCGTTCGTTCGATGGCTTGCCCGCCGGATGCAACGGAAACCCCAGGAACGCAAGTCCACGCACACCAGCCAACGGCGCGATCGCTTGCGCCTGGGATGTCATGCGGCCGCCGAATGATTTGCCCCCGGCAATAAGCGTGAGTCCTGAGCAGCATCGCGCGGCTTCCCCCACGGCGGCACGCACCGTTGCATGCGCGATAGCTGGTGGATCTGGCCGCTTGCTTTCCTTTTCCATATACGGGAACTGATAGCGCAACGTCGCGATACCGCAGCCGCAAAGGCCGGTCGCAACCTGCTCCATAAATTGATGGGTCATCCCTGCGCCCGCGCCATGGGCAAAGATAAAGCAGGCGCGTGCCGCTAAAGGCCGGAGAAGGAGAGCGGAAACATCGTTCGCGCTACCGACGTTCAGTTTCAACTTTTGCGGGCTGACGACGCTCATCTCGCTTTAGCCGGTTGTTGGCTGCCGCAATATCGGATGGTCATTCAGCACATCTTCCCTGATTGATACCGCCTGAATCGCACGAAAAAGTATCCGCGCTGTTCTCAAGTCGTTAGCCTTGACGCACAAGCTCACAATCTGGCGTACCGATGAATCGCGCAAGAGGTCATCAGAAATCTTGATGGCGATCTCCATTGCGGCCTTGGCGGCGCGTTCGTACCGTTCGGCCTCGTATTTATTCTCTTTGTTATCCGAGCTGCCGGCAAGGCCCCCTACTCTTTCAGCACTGTCGACAGCGGAACGGCAGATGTCGCGTATCTTGTGCGCCGCCTGGATATCGCCGATCGGCCACTGGATGTCTTCGTCCCAGATCTCCTTGCGCTTGCCCTTGTTGAACCACCACATCGCCATGCCTTTGAAATTACCTGCAAGCATAATTGGCCGTGGCACAATTTGCGGACCGGTATGCGTTATCAATACAGGCCCTGCACCGCCGGCAATATCTCTCGGGGATAGAAAATATTCTGCGGATCGAGCGCCTGCTTCGGCACCTGCATGCCGTCAAATCGCCCCGGAGCCGAGTTCCGTTGTCAGAAGTATTGCACTGATCCTGCTGCTGAGCCGCTCCAATTCTCTTGTCGATTGTGACGAACTCGCCACATCATCCGACAGCTAACGCCGGTATTGTTGGACGAGTCAAATTCCGGTTGGTGCTGCACCGAGACCGCCATGACGAAGTTTATCGCCGCAAGCGTCGCGTCGCGGCACGTTACTGAAGCGCGCGCATGGCGTCGACCGCATCGGGCCGAGTTCGGCCTTGAGGTATCTCTGCTTGCCCTGACCGATGCCGTGTTCGCCGGTACGGGTCCCGCCCATTGACGCGCCTTTCGCGATCGCGGTGACGATCGCGCTTGCTCCTGCATCGTATCGGATGCAGAATTTTACGGCGGCGTACGAACGTCAGGGTACCTGACATGTTTCGGATCGACCAACATCGACACAACGTTTGATCGGCGTCCGGCACGTATTGAAAACGCCGGTTCTGGAATCGATCGACAGTGAACTTTCCGGGCAATGCCACTGAGAAGCGAACTGCGTAATCCTGACGAAATCGAGATCTTCATGAGACTTGCTGATACCGACTCCTTATCTGCTGGCAAACGACACCGGCAGCATGCCGACATGCTCCTTGTTCCCGGCGGCACATTCCACACGGGATCGGACAAGCATTACCCTGAGGAAGCATCGGTTCATCGCGTCACGGTCGACGGGTTCTGGATGAATCGTTCGGCGCGTTAGGAGTACGAGCATGGTTTCGCTGAATTGGCCGCTCTGGCTTCGTTTTGTCCTACTCGTTGGCGTTGTCGGCCTTGTGTCAGGCGCAAGCCTCTTTGCCTATCGGTACTATACGCATCCGGTAACGCTAACCGTGGCGGTGGGCTCGATTGACGGTGAGGCTGCCAAGGCGATGTCGACGATGGCAAGCCGGCTTGTTTCGACGAACGCGCCGGTGCGCCTCACGGTCATCGACAGCGGCACAGCACTTGAAGCCGCCAAGGCTTTTTCGGCGGGCAATGTAGATCTCGCAGTGGTTCGCGGTGATGTCGGTGACCTGTCACAAGCGCAAGCCGTCGTCGTTGTTAGCCATATGGTCGCACTGATCATCGCGCCGCCGGGTTCGAGCATCGACAGCATGGACAAATTGAAGGGCCGCCGTGTGGGCGTGATTGGAGGAGACTCGAATGCCAAAATCGTCGATGTACTGAGCAAGGGATATGGGCTCGATCGCGCGAAAGTGTTCAAGGATATCGCCTTGCCGGATGCCCGGCGAGCTATTCAAACCAAAGAGGTTGGTGCGCTGCTCGTTGTCATCCCTTTAGCTGAAAAATATTTGTCGCTGGTGCGAGGGTTCATTCAGCAGGGCCCAAAAGCGTTGCCGGTGCTAATCCCAATCGATTCCGCCAGCGCAATTGCGGAAACCGAACGCGCTTATGAAAGTTTCGACGTGCCCAAGGGCACGCTGCGATCAGCGCCGCCGGTTCCGGACGATGACCTGACCACCTTGAGAACCTCTTTATATCTGGTTGCGAGCAAAAAGCTTGGTTCTGATTTAATCTCTACTCTCACGCAGACCATCATGAGCGTGCGCAGGGACCTTTTGGTCGAGCAGCCGATCTTCGCGCAGATTACCGCGCCCAGCACCGACCAAGATGCCTACCTTCCGCTGCATCCCGGAGCGGCAGCCGTTTACAACGGCACCCAACAGAGCTTCATGGATGAATACGGCAACTGGATCTATCTGACGCCAATGGTGCTGGGAGGCGCTGCCACCGTGCTTGCCGCGGCATGGAAATTTCTGGGGCTGGGGAACCCCGCAACCCGCGAGGGTCCCCTGGATTCTCTCTATGCCCTGGGACGCCGGATCCGCAACGCTGACTCAGAGGCTGAGCTGTTGGATATCGAAGAAGAAATTGACAACATTCTCAGAGCACAGCGCGCCAAATCCGCCAGCGGGGACGAGAGCGCCGTGGATGACGCTACATTGAATGTGGCAGCCCATCGGCTGGAGAGCCTGATTCACGATCGACGAGCTATGCTAGCGAAGAGACCGGCAGTTGCCTCCGCGGCCTAGGCGACGCAGGCGCTAAGTCGCAAAATGGGGCGAGATCTCAATCATGAACGCTCTGTTGATCTCGTTCCTTGTGTTCGCTTTGACATTCGGCGGCGCTCTGGTTGGGGTGGTTGTTCGGCCACTGTTGTCCGAAAGCCATCTGCATCCGGATTCCAAGGACGTTGTAAAATTGGCAACGGGTCTGATCGGCACCTTGGCCGCGCTGGTGCTCGGTCTGTTAATCGCGTCCGCGAAGAGCACATTCGATCAGAAAACCAACCAGGTCAGGCAACTGACCGCTTCCATAATCGCTCTCGACGAGCTGCTTTCGCAATATGGTCCGGAAGCAGCAGGTGTCCGAAATCTTCTGCGGCAGAGTATTCAACCGCTAGCCAACCGCATTTGGCGCGAGCAAGAGATGCCGACCGGCAAGCCCGTTCATTTCGAGTCGACCGCCGAGGCGTGGACATTCGAAAATGAACTGGAACGCCTGTCGCCGAAAGATGATGTTCAACGTTCCTTGCAATCTCGCGCCATCCAGACCTTCACGGAAGGCGCGCAGACCCGGCTGCAGTTGTTTGCACAGACCGGCGGCTCAATTCCGACTCCGTTTTTGATCATTCTGGTTTTTTGGCTTGGCGCGATTTTCGTGAGCTTCACCTTGTTTGCGCGAACCAATCTGATCGTCATGGTCTCTCTGTTTGTATGCGCGCTGTCGTTTGCCGGCGCGATTTTTCTGGTTCTGGAGCTGGATAACCCCTTCACGGGGCTGATGGGGATTTCAAGCGCACACTGCGGAGCGCGCTTTTGCCTTTAAGCCCATGAGTATTTTCCTGAACAGAGGCTCAGAAACTTGGTCGGGATGGCAGCTGTGATTTACGCCCAGAATTCCAATATTCGAGAGAATTGATGCGACAGAGTGTGCGTCTTCGATTGATCGCAGCTCACAGTGATCACGGTTCTATTCCGCGGCTGCCGGGTGGCCGCATTGTGAGCACCGGAAATGCCTTCGACAGGAGAGCAGCATGATCAAAACTACGACAGCCCTGGTTATAGGCCTTCTTGTTAATCCCGCCGTTTTACTCATCGCGCGGGCGCAGACGGCGGTCACGGAACAAGAGGCCCACGCTATCGGCGTGGACGCCTATGTTTATCTCTACCCCCTCATCACGATGGACATTACGCGCAAGCAATTCACCAACACAGACAAGGGTTTTGGCCGTGGTCCGATGAATGTTTTTCACAACGTTCCGGCCTATCCTCCGGCCAGCGACAAGTCGGTCGTCCGCACCAATTACGACACACTGTACTCGATCACCTATCTCGATTTGCTCAAGGAGCCAGTTGTCGTTTCGGTCCCCGATACGGGGGGCCGCTTTTACATTCTGCCGATGCTCGACATGTGGACAGATGTGTTCGCTTCAGCGGGATCGCGTACGACCGGAACGCAGGCAGCAAATTTCCTCGTCACGCCGCCCGACTGGAGACCCGATCTACGCGACCGCTTCATCGACGAGTTCAAGCTGCCAAAGAATACGCAGCGGATCGACGCGCCGACACCCTATGTCTGGATCATCGGGCGTACGAAAACCGATGGACCGGCGGATTATGAAGCGGTTCGCAAAATTCAGGCCGGTTTCAATGTCACTCCGCTCTCCGATTGGGGCAAGACGCCCAATCCGGTCGAATTCAAAATCGATCCCTCCGTCGACATGAAGACGCCGCCGCGCGAGCAGGTAGACACTATGCCGGTCGGACGCTTTTTCGCCTATGCGGCCGAGCTAATGGGCCAGCAGCCGCCTCACATCACGGACCAGCCGATCCTCGCGCAAATGAAGAAGCTGGGCATCGAGCCGGGCAAGCCGTTCGACATCGCAAAGGTCGATCCGATCATCGCCAGGGCGCTCGATACGGTCCCGGAAGCCGGGCAGAAGCTCATGGACTGGAAACTGCCGACCATAGCGCGCGTCGTCAACGGCTGGTCGATGAATACCGACACGATGGGCGTCTACGGAAATTACTATCTCAAGCGCGCGATTGTCACCCGTATCGGCCTCGGTGCGAACCTGCCGGAAGACGCGATTTATCCGTTGAACCTCGCCGACGAGGCCGGAAGGCCGCTCGACGGAGCGAACAAGTATACCATCCACTTCGACAAGGGATCCACGCCGCCGGTAAACGCTTTCTGGTCCATCACCATGTACGATCCAGAAGGGAACGCTTATCCCAACAATCTCAACCGCCAAGCTGTAAGTTCATGGATGCCTTTCGCGTTCAATCCCGACGGGTCGCTGGACCTTTACTTCCAGAACGAGAATCCCGGCAAGAACAAGGAGGCCAACTGGTTACCGTCACCCAAGGGGGGCTTCAATATGACGATGCGGATGTACAGCCCCAAGGCCGAAGCACTTACAGGCAGGTGGAACCCGCCGCCGATAGTCAAGTCGCCGGATGCGAGCGCATTGAGCGCGCAGTAACGTTCAATCGAGGCCCTGGTTCAGTGGAGCCAGCGCCTCGTCACATATTTCTTCGTCGGGCTGTCTCGCAATTCCGCTCACCCGCTTCCTCCGGGCAGTAAATTGGACCATCCATCGGTGTGTTTGGTGACGTGCCCTAGACCGCCGGCAAGATCTTACCGGGATTGAAAATATTGTGCGGATCGAGCGCCTGTTTCAGCGCGCGCATGGCGTCGATGGCTTCGGGGCCGAGTTCGGCCTTGAGGTATTTCTGCTTGCCTTGCCCGATGCCGTGCTCGCCAGTGCAGGTGCCACCCATCGCTTGCGCCCGCTCCACCAGGCGATGCATGAAGTCCTCACCGCGCGCCATTTCATCATGATCGTCCACGTCGCACACCAGCGAGCAGTGGAAATTGCCGTCGCCGACATGGCCGACAATGGGCGACAGCAGATCGAGGCGTTTCAGGTCCTCCTCGGTTTCGGTCACGCAATCGGCCAAGCGCGAAATTGGCACGCAGACGTCGGTCGCCACCACGCCTGCACCGGGACGCAACGCCTTCACCGACCAATAGGCGTCGTGCCTCGCCTGCCAGAGCTTGCTGCGGTCCTCGGGCCTGGTGGTCCAGGTGAAATCTCCTCCGCCGCACTCTTTGGCGATCTCGCTGAAGTTATTCGATTGTTCGGCGACCTCGTTCTCGCTGCCGTGAAATTCAAGCAGCAGCAGCGGCGTCTCCGGCAACGACAGTTTCGAGTATGAATTGCAGGCCCGCACCTGCTCCGCGTTGAGCAGTTCAATGCGGGCGACGGGAATGCCGGTTTGGATTGCCAGTATCGTCGCCTGGCAGGCGCCCCGCACGCTCTCGAACGAGCACGCCGCAGCCGCGATGGTTTCGGGAATGCCACGGAGCTTGATGGTGAGTTCGCAAATGATCCCGAGCGTGCCTTCGGCGCCGACAAACAGATGCGTCAGGTCGTAACCGGCCGAGGATTTTTTTGCCCGCGTGCCGGTGGTGATGATCTCGCCATCGCCGCGCACCACTTTGAGCGCCAGCACGTTGTCGCGCATGGTGCCGTAGCGCACCGCGTTGGTGCCGGACGCCCGGGTCGAAGCCATGCCGCCCAGCGAAGCATCGGCGCCCGGATCGATCGGGAAAAACAATCCCTGGTCGCGCAGATACTCGTTCAGCGCCTTGCGGGTGACGCCGGGCTGGATCACGCAGTCCAGATCCTCGGCGTGGACTGCAAGTACCCGGTTCATGTCGCGCAGGTCGATGCAGACACCGCCGGCCGGCGCGTTGACCTGCCCTTCCAGCGAGGTGCCGGTGCCGAACGCGATCACGGGAACGTCGTGTTTGGCGCATATCCGCACAACGTCCTGAATATCCGATGTCTCCTGCGCCATCACCACCGCGTCAGGCGGCTGCGGCGCCAGCCATGTCGTGGTATG
>DASXJV010000325.1:0-18501 GCA_036497205.1 Bradyrhizobium sp. | reverse complement strand
CTGCCTGTCGGCAATGTTGGCAGCGCGGTCCTCAGGGGACATAATGGAGCTCGGTTTATCTGAGTACCTGCGATGCATTTTGTTGAGGCCAACGGCGCCAAAATTCCTGCGATCGGGCTGGGTACCTGGGAATTGCGTGGGCGAACCTGCGCACGTCTGGTCGAGCAGGCGCTGAGGCTCGGCTACCGCCACATCGACACCGCGCAGGCCTATGAGAACGAACGCGAGGTCGGCGAGGGCCTGCGCACTTCGGGGGTCAGGCGCGACGATGTGTTCGTCACGACAAAAGTCTGGACCACCCATTTTGCGCCGCATGATCTTGAGCGATCCACCAGGGAGAGCCTAGCAAAGCTGCGCCTTTCCGAAGTCGATCTGTTGCTGCTGCACTGGCCAAATCCGCAGGTGCCGTTGCGGGAGACATTAGGCGCGCTGGCGCGTGTCAAGAAGCTCGGTATGGCCCGGCACATCGGCGTCTCGAATTTCACTGTGGCTTTGATCGAAGAGGCGGTCGCGGCTTGCCCGGAGCCGCTGGCGTGCGATCAGGTCGAGTACCATCCCTATCTCGACCAGACCAAGGTGCTGGAGGCGTGCGCGCGTCATGGCATGGCTCTGGTCGCCTATAGTCCGGTCGCGAAGGGCCGTATCAAGAACGACCAGACGCTTGCGCGCATCGGGCAGACCCACGGCAAGACCGCGGCCCAGGTCTGCCTGCGTTGGCTGGTGCAGCAGAACGTTTGCGCGATACCGCGGACCTCAAAGATCGAACGGCTGTCGGAAAATATCGACATCTTCGACTTCGCGCTGTCCGCCGACGAAATGTACCAGATCTCCCAGATGCGAAGCGCCAAGGGCCGGCTTACCGATTTCGGTTTTGCGCCGAAATGGGATTGAGGCTGCTGCATTGGCCGATATGCTGGCGGCTAGAGCATGATCCGGAAAAGTGGAAAGCGGTTTTCCGAAAAGATCATGCTCGAACATAAAGATAACGCCAGAGTCTGATTCAACTTAGTTGAATCAGACTGGCGGCGACTTTGAAAACGTTGATTGAGTACGGTGGGATCACGGCGGTTCATACACTCAGGCATTGCAGCATCGGCGCTTGGACATCTGTCAGTTCTGACGATGGTGCTGATCTTCGCTGAGGTGCACCCGTTTGGTTCGGTCACGGCCGAGCCGATCATGGTCGATCTTGTTTTGCCTGATGAGGCGACGCGGACCCCGAAGAAAGAAGAGCCGGTTCCGGAGCCGAAAGCGCAACTTTCCGACGCTTTCGACCTTTCCTCGAAATCCGCGCCCTCAAGTTCGCCGGCACCGGCCGCCCCGCAGACGGCCGCAGCGCAGCCGCAAAAGCAGGCAGCGCTGTCGACGCCGCCTCCCGATCAGCAACAGCCTGCTGCTCAGTTGCAGCCGTCATCCACATCCCATTTGCCCGCCTTCATCCCTCCGGAGCCTGACATTTCCATCAAATATCACGTGATGCTTGGTCTACCCCCAGACACATCAGGCGATAGCTTCGACGCCCCGGCGTCCGCGAAAGCCGAACTTGCATCCAATCTCGTCACGGAGTTTCGACGCCACCTCAAGGCATGCTCGAAGCTGCCTGACACGATCTCCCCCTCCGACAAGATCAAGATCACGCTGCGGGTGCTCATGACGCTTGAAGGCAAGCTTGCGGCGGAGCCAATCCTGATCGAGGCCAGCGCGTCCGCCAAGGGGCCAGCACTGATGCAAAGCGCAATCGGTGCGCTGGAGGCCTGTCAGCCCTTCGCCATGTTGCCGGCGGACAGATACGGCGAATGGAAAGTGCTCGATCTCAGCTTCACCCCGCAGGATTTCGCGGGATCGTCCTAACTCCGATCGCGCGCCAGGCATTCGGCGTGACGGCATACCCGGTCGATTCGAGGATGAAAGAAGCCGACCGCTACAATATCGATCGAATATGCACCCATGTTGCATCCGCCAGTCGCGAATGCCGCCATGCATGTTCAATCCCGGCAACGGTGCAATGGTGTTGAACGCTTCCAGCGCGCTATGGCAGGATGGCAACTCAATAAGGGATTCCTTCGAGATGGCTTTGAAGCTCGTGATCGGCAACAAGAACTATTCCTCCTGGTCGATGCGGCCATGGCTGGCGCTGAGAGCCAACAACATCCCCTTCGACGAAGTGTTCATCCCGCTCTATACCGACGACGCCGACAAGGAGCGGATTTTGAGTTTAACGCATTCCGGCAAGGTGCCGGTGCTGATAGATGGCGACGTCACGATCTGGGATTCGCTCGCCATTATCGAATATGTCGCCGAACGGTTTCCGCAAGCCATGCTGTGGCCTGAGGACCGCGCTCGCCGGGCGCATGCGCGTTCGATTTCGGCGGAGATGCATTCGGGCTTTGCGGCGCTGCGCAACGAATGCGGCATGAACCTGCATCGGCCGGTCCGTCCGATAGCGCTGTCGGATGCTGCGCGCGCTGACATCGCGCGCGTTCAGCAAATCTGGATCGAGTGCGGCGAGCGCTACGGGAAGTTTGGGCCGTTCCTGTTCGGATCCTTTGGCGGCGCGGACGCCATGTTTGCGCCGGTGGTGCATCGCTTTCGTACCTATGCGATTCCGGTGGCGCCGGAAGCGCAAGCCTACATGGATACGATGATGTCGCTGCCGGCCCTTCAGGAATGGACCAGCGCCGGCCTTGCCGAAACCCTTGTTATCGAGAAGTTCGAGACGGCGTGAGCGCTGAATTGTGGAATCCTGGGCCTCCATCGCGAGCAATTGCAGCAGGTGCTGGGCAGCGACGCCGTCAAGCAATTGGCCACGCGAATATCCCGGCTGATCAACTCACCAAGGTTTGGCGCGGCAACTTCCCAAAGCCGCGGATCACGCAAGTCCAGCCGGCAAGCTCCCTCATAGAGTCTGAGCCTGCGAAACAGCGGTTCTCGATGGCGGCAGGGCCATTTCGTCCGGAACCGCCGAAATTGCAATTATCGCACTGAAAAACCTGCAAAATTCACGTATTTGCCATGCCCCGATGTAACTGGCCAACGGGACGGGCGCTGTGCTATATAGCCGCCGGGTTTTTCAGTCGGCCGTTGCAGCGGGACCATGAGCACAGCCGATTCTTGCGAGATGGAGATGGGCGTTGAAGCACAAATACGCCGTTGGAGAGACTGTCTATTTTACTGCCAGCAATGTCGCGCGTCCGGCCGCCAGCGGCACCTATGAGGTGATCCGGCTGCTTCCGACCGATGGCGATGACTGCCAGTATCGGATTAAAAGCTCGACCGAGGCCTTCGAACGGGTGGCCAAGGAAAGTCAGCTCGACATTTCCTGAAAATAGCGCGCACGGCCGGACGGAGCGGGCTCCGTTTCGCCTGCCGTCAAAATGCCTCGTTCGCAGAAACATTTTGCGCAAGCTGAGTGCGGAGAAAAAGGCATTCACTTCGCTGAATGCATTTTGTGCTGCATTGAGGGACATCGCCGATGAACTGGGCCTGGGCTACATCGCTCGACGAACTCTGGCGTTCGCCGGCCTTTCCGATGTGGCTGACATTGGCCGCGGCGGGGTTTTCCGGGATTATCGTTTCCATCACGCTGCTGCGCGCCGAGAAATCGGTTGCCAACGGCACGCTGACCGTCATCACGCTGCTGGTCGTCGGCATTGCAGTCGCTGTTACCATTCGCGGGTTCGGTCCGGGCGTCCAAAGCGCGTCCGGTGAGACCCTGTCCCCCCAGCCGATGAGCGCTGCATCCCCCCAGCCGATAAGCGCTGCGCTGCCGGCATTGTCGTGTATCGATGATCTGGCGGGAGAAACCGTTTTGACCGCGTGCGAAAAGGTGTTGTTTGGCTCGGCCGAATCCACCGCCGCTGCGCTGTCATATGCGGCGTCACAGATCACGCGGCTGACCGCGCTTGGCGACGTCGCCGCAGCAAATGCTCGCATGACACCCGAATTGCAAATGGTGCGCCGTGCAATCGAACGCGACCGCTACGGGCTGATGGCTTACGTGCTCGCCGCGCGCGAGCATTGTACGCCGTCGGACTGCGCGGTGTTTCGGGCGCTTACCGATCGGAACCAGATCGCGGCCAATATGAATGAGCGCACCTACGAGGGCCTGATTGTGCGTTACGCGCCATCATGGAACGCGCCCGCGGCGGCAGCTCCGCTCGCTATCCTTGCGCCATCGGTGCCCACTGGAAAACCTACGAACGCCGAATTTCCCACCGCAGCCTCGACCCCGCCGATAAGCATCATGACGCCGGAGCCGGTCGCGGCGGCCACGCCGTCTGCGCCGCGCTCGCCGGCATCGTCACCGGTAGCGGTCGCGCCATTGCCGTCACCGCGTCCCACTCCGACGACAGCCCCTGCGCTGGCAGCGGCTAAAAAGCAGCCCGCGCCGAAAACTCCGCGCGCCGCCGCGCCGGTTCAGCTCACGCCCGCGGCTCCTCCAGCGGCTGCGGCGCCAGCTCCCGCCGTCGAGAATAATTGATGCTTTCAAAAGCCGTCGCCGATCGCTAATTTCGAAATCATGCCGCTTCACCTCATCAAGCTTGCCGTCGGCTGCGAATCGGTAAAGGAACTTAAGAGCTGGGTCGCGGAGCGCATGCAGACCGCAAAGAAAAAAGGCCTGCCGCTTCACCATATTCACATCACCCGGATGACGCCGAAGCGGGTCGAAGAGTTGCTCGCGGGCGGCTCGCTATACTGGGTCATCCGGGGTGAAATCGCGGCGCGGGAAAAAATCATCGCGATCGAGCCGTTCCGCGATCGCGACGGTATCGCACGATGCCGGCTGGTGATGCAGCCCAAAGTGATGGCGGTATCGCCACGGCCGATGCGGGCGTTCCAGGGCTGGCGCTATTTCACGGAAGACGCCGCGCCGCCGGATCTCGGCAAGGCGGCTGCGGCGACCGTCGCGGCGATGCCCGAGCCGATGCGGCGCGAACTGCGCGATCTCGGGCTGCTTTAGAGCGTTTTCAAGCGAAGTGGAGACCGGTTCGCGTTAAGAAAACGCGTCAAATCAAGAATCCAGGGCCTCGTTTCGATTCAAGCGAAACGGAAAAGGCTCTAGACTGCGACGTTGTCGATCAGCCGCGTTGTTCCGATCTTTGCTGCGACCAGGATCCGCATCGGTCCGTCATTCAACGATGCGATCGGCGCCAGCGTCTCGGCCTGCCGGACTTCGAAATAATCCAGCGTGAAGCCTGCGCCGACGATCAGTTCAGCACCGCCGGCCATCGCGGTATTGATGTCGTCCCCCGCGCGCAACCGCCGGGCGCTTTCTTTCATCGCACGGTATAGTTCCGGCGCCGCGCGGCGTTGATCCGGCGACAGATAGACATTCCGCGAAGACATCGCGAGGCCGTCGCGCTCGCGCACGGTTCGTGAGCCAATCACCTTGACGCCGAGGTCGAGATCCCAAGCCATCCGCGTCACCACCCGCAATTGCTGGAAATCCTTTTCGCCGAAGACAGCAAAATCCGGCCGGCATTGCGCGAACAGCTTGCCGACCACGGTCGTGACGCCGCCGAAGAAGTGCGGACGGAAGCGATCCTCCAGACCCGCGGTGGCCGGCCCTTCGGTCAGGATCCTGGTGGCAAAGCCGTCCGGGTACATGGTCTTGACGTCCGGATTCCAGATCAGGTCGACATCCTCCGCTGCAAGCCTGGCGGCATCGGCCTTCCAGGTGCGCGGGTACGAACTGAAATCCTCCGTCGGCGCGAATTGGGTGGGGTTGACGAAGATCGAGACAATGACCTTTGTCGCGCGACGTTTCGCCAGCCGAACCAGCGACACATGGCCGTCATGGAGTGCTCCCATGGTTGGCACCAGCGCAGTCGTGGCCTTTTTCGCGCGGAGGCCATCGAGAGCGCGACGCAACGCCGGAACCGTGCGGACGATCGTAGGGCTTCGCGACATCTGGGCTCGTTCTGTGGGTTCAAGGAGGCTGCGGGTTCTGACCCGTGCGGCGGGGATGCCGACCTTATCAAGACCAATGCTTAGCCGCCAAGCCCGCGGTCGACTTACCTTTGCGAACAGCGATCGCACTCCGGCCAATCCGGTTGAGCCGGGCCCGCATGCGATTCATGATAAGGCCGACGGTCAACGATTCGTTATCGCGCATTTAACTTGACCGCGGTCGCGCGTAATTTGAAGGTATCCACAGGGGTCGAAAAATGTTGCTGCAGACTAGTCAGGGGCAATCGGGCTCGGCGCATGTGGTTGTGCTGGGCAACGAGAAGGGTGGTTCGGGAAAATCCACCACCGCCCTGCATATTGCCGTCGCCCTGATGAAAGCCGGCCAGCGCGTCGCCACCCTCGATCTCGATTGCCGCCAGCAGAGCTTCACCCGTTACATCAACAACCGAAGCGCCTGGGCACGCCGCACCGGCCTCGCCCTCGATCTCCCGGTGCATCGCTGCATCAAGCTTGGGGCGACCATGCAGATCGCCGACAATGAAACCTCCGAATTCGAGCAATTCATGGACGCGGTGAGCGCGGTCGAGCGGACATTCGATTTCATCATTATCGATACACCGGGGTCGGACAGTTACCTGATGCGTCTGGCGCATTCGATGGCCGATACATTGGTGACGCCGATTAACGACAGCTTCCTCGATTTCGACGTCCTGGGGACCGTCGACCCCGCGACCTATTCCGTGACCGGCGAGAGCCATTATGCGGAGATGGTGCGAGATACAAGGCGCAAACGCCGTCAGTTCGACGGCGCCTCCATCGACTGGATCGTGGTCCGCAACCGGTTGTCGATGCTGGGATCGCGCAACAAGCAGCTCGTCGCCGATAGCCTGAATGATTTGTCGTTCCGGCTCGGCTTCCGCTCGATCGACGGTTTCGCCGAGCGCGTGGTTTACCGCGAATTTTTTCCGCGCGGGCTAACCGCGCTCGACGACCTCGACGAGACAACACTCGGCACCCGTCCGAGCATGGGCCATGTGACGGCGCGCGAGGAGGTCACGAGCCTCCTGCGCCAATTGAAACTGCCGCTCGATGAGCGCGGCCGCCGCCGCGCCGCCAACCGGGCCGAATGGTTCAGCCAAGTCGACAAGCCGCTTGAAGTCCACGACATCCTCGGCGCCTGAGACCTTTCCCTGAGCCCTTGTTGTCTGACTTTGCTTCGGCAGTCTGGCGTCGTTTTGGGACGTTTTAAGCAATCTTTAGCCATATCTACGGTAGTTTTACGGGGATGCGGGCATTTCCTGGCCGGATTGCGCGCGACCCCTTTTTCAATGGCCAGCCGAGGCTTCATGCGGTCTGTTCGTTTTCAGCTTCGGCTGACCCACAAAATCGCGGCCATCGGCTTCGTCGGCGTCGTCGGTCTCGCCGCAGTCGGGTTGATCTATCAGGAAGGTGCCTGGTCGCAGGACAGCACGCGCAAGGTCGCGGAGGATGCGCGCGCCATCTCCAGCTTCACCAAGCGGATATCGATCGAAATGCTGGAGGTGCGGCGCGACGAAAAAAATTTTTTGCTCCGCAAGCAGGAATCTTACGTCAAGCACCATGCGCAATTGTCGGGCGCGATCGGCCGCGACTTCGACGAACTGAAGGCGATGGTGAAATCGGCTGGCTATAGCGTTCTCGCAGATCAGATCGGCGTCATCCACGATGCTTTCGGCAACTACGCCAATGATTTTGCGGTGCTGGCGATGGTCCAGACCAAAATCGGCCTGAACGAAACCTCCGGCCTTTCCGGCTCGCTGCGCAAGGCCGTCGACATCGTCGAGAACGCAGTAGGCGAGATCAACGATCCGAAGCTCACAGGCCGGCTTCTGACCATGCGCCGGCATGAGAAGGACTTCATGCTTTGGCGCGACGACAAATACGCGGCCGAATTCAAGAAGGCCGTCGTGGCGTTCGCGATGCTGCTGACGGAAATGGATTTGCCGTATGACGTGCAGGAAAAGCTTTCTCTCAATCTCGACAAATATGGCCGTGACTTCGCCGGCTGGGTCGACGCCGCGCAGCAGGTAATGCGATCCGATGCCGACCTCGCCACGACCTTTCGTGGCCTCGAGCCAAAGGTTGTGGAGGCTATTGGCGAGATCGACAGATTGTCCGGCGCTGCCGATGCCTCGGAACGCGCTCTGCGCGACGCTATGAAAGTGCGAATGGTAGGCGCGCTTGGATTGGCGGCGTTCATGATGTGCGTGCTGTCGTTCCTGCTGGGCCGGGCAATTTCGAAACCGATTTCCGCAATGACGGATGTTATGACCAAGCTGGCCGGCGGCGATTTCCACGTCGCGGTGCCGGGGCTAAACCGCCGCGACGAGATTGGCGAAATGGCCGGTGCTGCCCGTGTATTCAAGGACAACATGATCGAGACCGAGCGCCTGCGCGCCGAGCAGCTTGCGGACCAGCAGGCACGGTCGTTCCAGCGCAGAGACGAACGGTTGCGGCTGGCGTCCGGCTTTCAGGACGCGGTGGGTTCGATTGTCGACAAGGTTTCGTCCGAAGCCACCGAACTCGAAGCCGCAGCCTCGACCCTGACCAGGACCGCCAAGACCACGCTTGAATTGTCCGGGGTGGTGTCGGGAGCATCAGGCGAGGCTGCAAGTAATATTCAGTCGGTGGCCGCAGCTACCAGCGAGATGACGTCGTCGGTAGAGGAGATCGGCCGACGGGTGGTGGAATCCAGAAAGATCGCGCAGTCGGCCGTCGAGCACGCCAGGACCACGGATGCGCGCATCACGGCGCTGTCACAGGCGGCGGGACGGATCGGCGAGGTCGTCGAACTGATCACGGGGATTGCCGAGCAAACCAATCTCCTGGCGCTGAACGCCACCATCGAAGCGGCGCGCGCAGGCGACGCCGGCCGCGGTTTTGCCGTCGTCGCGCAGGAGGTGAAGGCGCTAGCGGCGCAGACCGCCAAGGCGACCGACGAGATCGGCAAACAGATTTTGGGGATGCAGACGGCAACCCAGGAATCCGTCGATGCGATCAAAGAAATCGGGGCGGTCATCCTGCAAATTTCCGACGTGTCCGGGGTTATCGCGGCGGCGGTGGAACAGCAGGGCGGCGCGACCCGCGAAATCGCGCGCAATGTGCAGATGGCTTCCGACGGCTCGGCCCGGGTCGGAAGCGCCATTGCCGACGTACATCAGGGCGCGGCCGATACCGGCTCGGCTTCGGGCCAGGTACTGTCTTCCGCCCAATTGCTGTCGAACCAGGCCAGCCAGCTTAAGCTGGAAGTTGAGAATTTCCTGGCGTCAATCCGCGCCGCCTAATCGAGACAGCGGTTCGTACCAGCACGGTAAATCATGGGAACCCCCGGGAACGAACTACCGCGCCCCCCGCTTTCACAAGGCCTGAACCGAACCTCGAATTGTGCTGTCTACAGGAGGGGTAAGCCGCGATATTTCTCATTGTGCACTGCCCAATTATGGTGCATTGCACAAGGAACGGGCGGTCGATTCACAAGTTTTACTCTTTCTGTCACGTCGCCGTGACATATATCATGGACAAGGGACCGCAGGGTCTCGAAAACTGGAATCTAGCACCCAAGGGTGCGCCCGAGGACGAACATGAAGCGGGGAATTGCCATTCTGGTTTCGCTTGGCGTGCTGGTGACGGTCGCGTATTTCACCGTGAGCAAATGGGCGATCCGCCACGAGACGCTGACGTTCCACGACCAGGCGCGCGATAACCGTCCGGTCGCGGTGGATATCGCGATACGGCGCGACAAGGAAATGCAGGCGAATGCCGACATGATCAAGCTGCCGGTGGCAGTCCTCAACCACGGCAACACCGTCAAGTTCACCGAATACTCTTTCCTGGCTAACATCTTTGCGGCTCGCGGCTATATGGCGATCAGCATCCAGCATGATCTGCCGACCGATCCGCCGATGGTGACGAAAGTCGGCGAACTCTATGTTGGCCGTTTACCGCAAATTCAACGCGGCGTTGCCAACATCCGCTTTGCGGTCGATGAAATGAAGAAGGTCCAGCCTAATGCGGACTACGATCGTCTGACCATGGTGGGACATTCCATGGGCGGCGACATTTCGATGTATTTCGCCAAGATGTACCCCGATCATATCAAGAAGGTCGTGACGCTCGATAATCTGCGCGTGCCGTTTACGACGAACGGCAACTTCAAGATCCTCTCGTTCCGCTCGAAGGACCCCGTCTTCAAGCCTGACCCTGGGGTCGTTCCGGCCGATGAAGAATGCGAGAAGGCCGGAATTACGGTCGTCAAGACCGGTTTCCAGCATAACGACATGCGCGATACCGGTCCCGAAGCGGCCAAGGCATCGATCCAGAGCATGCTTGACAAGTTCCTGAGCGACAATAGCGATAACGACTTGGCTCCGGTCGAGACCACCACGCCGAAGATCACCGAGCCGGGACCGGTGGCGCTCTACAAGAATTGACGGCCGGCATCGCGCCCGGTGGAAGCCCTCGATCGCTCCCTCCTGGCGTAGGCAGGATCGGCGTCGCTCACGCGCATTGACCGCTCTCTGATCCCGGCCCACATAAGGCGTGCTGCTATTTGCGAGCGCTTATGTCCGGCGAACCAACCAAACCGAAATCTGCAGGCGAAGTGTCCTCGGCGCAGAAGTCCGCGTCCGGCAAAGCCGGGTCGCTGCCGGAGGAGAGGCCTTCCGCTTCGGAAGCCATTGCCGCCTTCGTCGCCAAGGCCCGCGCGACGTCGCCCCATGCGCCGGGCGCCAAAGGCCGGCTGGTGTTCGCGCTCGACGCCACCATGAGCCGGCAGCCGACATGGGATATGGCCTGCGCGCTGCAGGCCGATATGTTTCGCGAGGCGGCAGCTCTCGGCAGTCTCGATATCCGCCTCGTTTATTATCGCGGCCTCAATGAGTGCCGCGCCACGGGGTGGATTTCCGACAGCGGGCAACTGGCGAAGCTGATGGCCAAGATCGATTGCCGAGGCGGCAACACCCAGATCGGCAAGGTGTTGTCGGAAGCGCGGCGCGAGGCTGTCGCCTCGGGCGTGCGCGCGGTGGTCTTCGTCGGCGACGCCATGGAGGAGGCGATCGATGGGCTCTGCGCCAAGGCGGGCGAACTCGGCCTGCTCAAGGTGCCGGTGTTCATGTTCCAGGAAGGCCATGACGGCGTCGCCGAACAGGCGTTCCGGGAGATCGCGCGCCTGACCGGCGGCGCATGGTGCAGGTTCGATCCAGGCGCTGCCGCGCAACTGCGGCAGCTTTTGCGCGCAGCGGCGGCCTATGCCGCCGGCGGGCGCGAGGCGCTGCTGCGGCTATCGAAGACCGGGAGCGGCGCGGCCAAATTGCTTGGCCAGATGAAGTGATTCCGGTTGTTCTTTAGCGCTGTCTGAGAAGTTCATCGGCCACCCAGTGGTTACGGCTTTCGCTACGGCATTGAGTGCTGCAGTCATGACGTTGGCCATTCGCGCGCTCCATGGCCATCAGGCTGCGGCGAATGGACGACAACTAAGTTCATGCGGCTGACGCCAAGGAGCTTTTCGCTCCAACACCCCTTTGGGCAGGGGGACCGGCATGCTTTTTACCGCTGACCCCACTATATAGAATTAATGGCTACCCTGATCGCCGGCATCGTCGCCGTTATTCTTCTTTACTCGCTGCTGCAGATGTTTCGTGCAGCCAACCCGGTTGTGCTTGCACGGGCGATCAAAGTCGGCGGCGGCGTTGTTGCGCTTGCGGCCGCCGCCTTTACCGGCATCAAAGGTGAGCTCGCGGTGGCAGTCCCGCTCGGCCTCTTCGGCGCGGGGTTGCTGGGCTGGTCGCCATTCGGCGCGTCGGGTTTCGCGAATATCGGCGCGATGTTCGGGGGCTTAGGTGCACAACGCACGCCAGGACAGAGGTCGCGGGTCCGCTCGCAGTTTCTCGACATGAGCCTTGATCACGACAGCGGCGAACTCGAGGGCCAGATCGTGGCCGGGCCATATGCCGGCCATTTCCTGGGCGAATTCGACCTGCCGCAGTTGACCGCCATGATTTCAGGCTTCGACGCTGAAAGCGTGTCGCTACTTGAAAGCTATCTGGACCGCAGGTTTCCCGCCTGGCGTCAGGACGCGCAGGGAAATGCGGCAGGGGGGCAGAGCCGCCCGGCGGCGAGCGGCAAAATGACGAACGAGGAGGCCTATCAAATCCTTGGCCTGCAGCCGGGAGCGGGGCGCGACGAAATCGGGCGCGCGCACCGCGCGCTCATGAAGAAACTGCATCCCGACCAAGGGGGGTCGACATATCTCGCTGCCCGTGTAAACGAGGCCAAGGATACTTTGCTTCGCACGCATCACAACTAACTCCGGCAACGCTACTAAACGCGAGTTGCTTCTGCTCCGGCTGACGCCCCGCTGCCGCCCGCCGTTGTCCGGCATGGTCGATCGTTCATCTTGCAGTTTAACCGCAAAATCTTGACGATAAGTTTGCGGGATTTGGATTTGCGCGTGGGTACCGAGATGTACCGCAAAAGCGCGAAGACGCGCGGAGCCTGTCATGGGGCGCGCATTCGGGCGGCCCCATTAGCGCTTTTGCCAGCCGTGACGGGTCGTATTGCTCAGTTGCGAACGGTGATGCAGGAGATGTCGGAGCGCTTCAACGTCCGGCATACCGCTTCGGCCTCATCGCGATCCAAGCCGGCGAAGCGGGCCCGGAACAGCTTTCTGTCGCCTTTGGCGACGACCGGTTCGGTAAATGGATCCGCCTTGGCAAGCAGGCCGCGGGCCTGACTGCGCGCCGCTTCAATGCGTTGCCGCGCTTCGCCTTCGCTTTCCAGCGCGCCGACCTGAATGATCCATCCGGTGTGGGCGACCGGCTTGATTGCGCCGTTTTGCTGAACGGCCTGCGCCTGCGGTTGGGCGCGGGGGAGTGGATCGGCGTAGGCCATCGCCTGCGAGGAGGGCGGTACGCTCGACGCCGGAAGTACGCCGAGGATACCGTTTCCGGTGCCGTGGTTTGCCGGCTGTGGCGGCATTTCAGTCCTGGCAACTTCAGTCTTGTGGATTTCGGCCTTGTTAGTTTCAGCCTTGTTGGTTTCAGCTTTGGCGACTACCGCGCTCGATGTCTCCGGCACTTCCGGCCGTACCGGCGGGATGGCATTGGTGATGGGCGTGGCCGGCTGGGGCGGCCCGGCCGAGGCCAGCTTCATCTGTCCGGCCTTGACCTGGACGGTCTTGACCTTGACGGGCTTCATCGGTTCGGACGAACCGGGTATCGCAGCGATCGGCTGGGTCTGGATCACCCCATTCGTAAACGGGGCGGGCTCGGCCTTGGCTGGTGGCACAGCCGCGGTCGCTGCGGCGAAGATCGATCGTGAAGCCGGTGCAGTCGAACGTATCGGCGGCGCCGCGGCTGGCTCAGGTGACGTGGACGCGGCCTGAACGGCACCTTGGACCTGAGCCGTCTGCGTTGGCCCTGATGCGGCTTCGGCCTCTGCAACATCGGTATTGGCGTCCGAAGCCTTGCGCTCGGTGATGGCGGCAACGGTACGCTTGGTTGCCGCTTTTTCGAGATTTTCGGCAAGCAGGTTGCGCATGATGGCATCGCGCGAACCGCCGCTGCGGCCTCCCAGTACCACACCGACCAAATGGCGATTGCCGCGGCGCATCGAGGTCACGAGATTGAAGCCCGACGCGCGGGTGTAGCCGGTCTTGATTCCATCGACGCCTTCTACATTACCGAGCAGGTGATTGTGGTTGCGGATCGAATGGCCGTGGTAGTTGAAGGCTTCGGTCGAGAAATAACGGTAATATCGCGGAAAGCGGTCCTGGATGGCGCGACCGAGGGTCGATTGATCCCGCGCCGTGGTCACCTGTTCGTCGTCGGGCAGCCCGGATGCATTGCGATAGACCGTCCTGAGCATGCCGAGTGCGCGCGCTTTGCGGGTCATCTGCTTGGCGAATTCGCCTTCATTGCCGGCAATGGCCTCCGCGATCACGACGGCAGCGTCGTTGGCGGAGCGCGTCACCAGTCCCTTGATGGCGTCTTCGACGCGGATGGTTTGACCGGGGCGCAGGCCGAGTTTGGTGGGTGCTTGCTCGGAGGCGTGCTCGGAAACCTCCATCTCGGCATCGAGCTGCATCTTGCCGGCATCGAGCCGCTCGAACAGCAGATAAAGCGTCATGATCTTCGTGAGCGAGGCAGGATGGCGGCTCGCGTCGGGATTGCTGGCGGAGAGCGTCGCGCCGGAATTGCCGTCTACGATGATGGAAGAGAATGCCGGGCTGTAGCTCTCGCGCGCCTCATGGTGGTGGCTCGCAGAATGACGAGGCCTGTAGCGGCGCGCGTCGGCTGTGTCGCTTGTGAAAATGACAGCAGTGGTGACGGTGAACAGCCCGAAAACGCAAACCCGCAGAATACGCGAGGAAGCCATGGTTGTGCGAAGCATAAACTTCCCCGTCCCAATTTCTGCATTGATCACCGGTTCATTGGGCCAAATTATGCCCAACGGCGGCGACGTTTCCCTGCTCAAAGTGGCCCGATCGGGCAGGCATTTTAGGCCAAATGGCCGGTCGGACCGCACTTTGAACTAAAACGCTGTACGCAAACAGTTTTTCGGCTGCTTGCCGGGAATGCGACAAGCCCCGGAATCAGGTTAGGGGGCCGGGGTTTCCAAAACATTAAGAAACCCTTGCGTAATTCAACGGTATCTGGCGCAAATCCCCATTTAGATTTGTGCGTCGCACAAGATTCTTGACTTCATTGTGCGTCGCACTATATACGAGACGCGTTAGGGAGCCGGGGCCTCCCGGCAGCTCATTTACACCTCAGTCTGGGAAGGGATTCCATGATGCTCAAAGTTGAAGACATTCAGCAGTACGGAAAAGAACACCTCGAGACCGTCGTTGCCTCCGCGACCAGCGTTCAGAACGGCCTTCAGGCAATCGCAAGCGCCTACGGCGATTACACCAAGAAGTCGTTTGAGGACACCCAGTCATTCGTCGAGAAGCTGTCCGGCGTGAAGTCGCTCGACAAGGCGATTGAAATGCAGACCGAATTCGCGAAGTCAGCTTATGAGACCTTCCTGGCCGACTCGCAGAAGATCGCGGGGCTTTATACCGATCTCGCCAAGCAGACTTTCAAGCCGCTGGAAGGTATAGTTGCAAAGTTCGCACCGGCTGCTGCCCACTAACGCTTACGCTATTCTCGAAATCAAAAGCCCGGCCGTTTTGGCCGGGCTTTTTTCTTGTTCGGATTTGCCGGGATTAATGTGCGACGCGCAACTTCGACAGCGACGTTCCGGTCGACTCGAAGGCTGCGACAACCTGCTTCGCTGCGTGAGCATATAGAAATTCGAAGGATCGCTGGCTTTGCTTTGTCAAATGCTTCAGGATTGATTAACCTGAGGCAGATCGCCGAGCCTGCAATCCGGCCCGCCGCAGGTCGCATCTGACCAATGATTTACGCGCTTGCGGCGAGCCGAAGGTGGACCCATATTCTAGGCTAATCGATCCAGCTGATGGGGGTCGGGCCGGGAGCGGTGATCTGGATAGTGTGTCTGGGAACTCTCAAGATGGCTCCGGCGGGAGAACATCACCTGGTCGCTATCCGGCTTCCCCTGGGGATTTCGAACGCCTGTGCCATGCTGCAATTAACTTCCAGATTTGATTCGTCCGCGCCGGCCGCCATCGCCGCATCTGCTCCCCGAATGGGCAATGACGAGAACCGCGCCGGGGGAACCGGCGGTCCGACCACGTCCGTTATCGCCAAGGTCAAGCCGAAGACGAAGCGTCCGAATCTCTATCGGGTCTTGATATTGAACGACGATTACACGCCGATGGAATTTGTCGTTCACATTCTGGAGAAGTTCTTCCAAAAGGATGTCGAAGCCGCGACCAAGATCATGCTTCACGTCCATCATCATGGAATCGGGGAGTGCGGGGTGTTCACCTACGAAATCGCCGAGACCAAGGTAACGCAAGTGATGGATTTTGCGCGCAAGCACCAGCATCCCCTGCAATGCGTGATGGAAAAGAAGTAGCATCGCACGAAATCCGCCAGAATTAGGAACGGGTTTGGCACCAAGAATGCGATGAATCAGACCAGTCGGCGTCTTTCTTACGGGGGTGCTGCCTTACGGGGGTGCTGCCCGTTTTGCCCGGATGTAAGTTTTACGGTCTGAGCTTAAACGAGTCGCGGGAGCCGGTCTTTCGCCATGATCGGGTGTAACTATATTATTGACAAAGGTTGTTGTTGCCTGACCGGGCAACGGCGATCATGATGGCGGGGGCCATAGAGGACGCGAATGCCTACTTTTTCCCAGAGCCTTGAACAATCCCTGCATCGCGCGCTGGCGATTGCAAACGAGCGTCATCATCAATATGCGACGCTTGAACACCTTCTGCTCTCGCTGATTGATGACTCGGATGCGGCCGCCGTTATGCGCGCCTGCAGCGTCGATCTCGACAAGCTGCGCACCAGTCTCGTCAACTATCTCGAAACAGAATTCGAGAATCTCGTCACCGACGGGGCCGACGACGCCAAGCCGACCGCGGGGTTCCAGCGCGTGATCCAGCGCGCGGTAATTCACGTCCAGTCGTCGGGGCGCGAGGAAGTCACCGGCGCCAACGTGCTGATCGCGATCTTCGCGGAACGCGAAAGTCATGCTGCCTATTTCCTGCAGGAGCAGGACATGACGCGCTACGATGCGGTCAATTACATCAGCCACGGCATCGCCAAGCGGCCCGGGGTGTCGGAAGCGCGCCCCGTACGCGGGGTCGACGAAGAGACGGAGACCAAAGGCAACGAGGATTCCAAGAAGAAGGGCGAGGCGCTCGAAACTTACTGCGTGAACCTCAACAAGAAGGCGCGCGACGGCAAAATCGATCCGGTAATCGGGCGAAATTCCGAGATCAACCGCGCCATCCAGGTGCTCTGCCGCCGGCAGAAGAACAATCCGCTGTTCGTCGGCGAAGCCGGCGTGGGCAAGACCGCGATTGCGGAAGGCCTCGCGAAGCGCATCGTCGACAGCGAAGTGCCGGAGGTATTGGCCGCGGCGACCGTGTTTTCTCTCGACATGGGCACGTTGCTTGCGGGCACGCGCTATCGCGGCGATTTCGAGGAGCGGCTGAAACAGGTCCTCAAGGAACTTGAGGCGCATCCGAACGCCATCCTGTTCATCGATGAAATTCACACCGTGATCGGCGCTGGCGCGACTTCGGGCGGCGCGATGGACGCATCCAATCTGTTAAAACCAGCGCTCGCATCGGGCACCATCCGCTGCATGGGCTCGACCACCTATAAGGAATATCGCCAGCATTTTGAAAAGGATCGCGCGCTGGTGCGCCGGTTCCAGAAGATCGATATCAACGAGCCGACGGTGGAAGATGCGATAGCAATCCTCAAGGGTCTGAAACCCTATTTCGAGGATTACCACCGGCTGAAATACACCAACGAGGCGATCGAGGCCGCGGTGCAGCTGTCGTCGCGCTACATCCACGACCGCAAGCTGCCGGACAAGGCGATCGACGTGATCGACGAGTCGGGCGCGGCGCAAATGCTGGTGGCCGAGAACAAGCGCAAGAAGACCATCGGCATCAAGGAAATCGAGACCACGATCGCGACCATGGCGCGGATCCCGCCCAAGACCGTGTCGAAGGACGATGCCGAGGTGCTCAAGCATCTCGAGCAGACCTTGAAGCGTGTGGTGTTCGGCCAGGACAAGGCGATCGACGCGCTGTCGGCCTCGATCAAGCTGGCGCGGGCCGGCCTGCGCGAGCCGGAGAAGCCGATCGGCTCCTATCTGTTCTCGGGCCCGACCGGCGTCGGCAAGACCGAAGTGGCAAAACAGCTCGCGGCCTCCTTGGGCGTCGAACTGATACGCTTCGACATGTCGGAATATATGGAGCGGCATACCGTGTCGCGCCTGATCGGCGCGCCTCCCGGCTATGTCGGCTTCGATCAGGGCGGCCTGCTGACCGATGGCGTCGACCAGCATCCGCATTGCGTGGTGCTGCTGGACGAAATCGAGAAGGCGCATCCGGATCTCTACAACGTGCTGCTCCAGATCATGGATCACGGCCGGCTCACCGACCATAACGGCAAGCAGGTCAACTTCCGCAACGTGATCCTGATCATGACCACCAATGCCGGCGCGGCCGATCTGGCCCGCCAGGCGTTCGGCTTCACCCGCAACAAGCGGGAGGGCGACGATCACGAGGCGATCAACCGGCAGTTCGCGCCCGAATTCCGCAACCGGCTCGATGCCATCGTGTCGTTCGCGCACCTGAATTCGGACGTGATCGGTATGGTGGTCGAGAAGTTCGTGCTGCAACTCGAGGCGCAGCTCGCCGACCGCGACGTCACCATCGAACTGTCCGAGCCCGCCAAGGCGTGGCTGGTGCGGCACGGCTATGACGAGCAGATGGGCGCGCGGCCGATGGCGCGCGTGATCCAGGAGCACATCAAGAAGCCGCTGGCGGACGAGGTGTTATTCGGCAAGCTCAAGGCCGGCGGTCACGTTCGTGTCGTTCTGGTCAAGGACGGGGCGAGCACGGAAGGCGCGGAGAAGATCGGCTTCGAATTCGTCGAAGGGCCGGTCACGCCGAAGCCG
>DASXJV010000324.1:0-6290 GCA_036497205.1 Bradyrhizobium sp. | reverse complement strand
GTGCGGCTAAATCACGTTCCGTCGTCCCTGCGAAAGCAGGGACCCATACGCCGTGCAGTTGCATTTTGGAAAAAGTGCTGAACGGCTTTCCCTCAACCATAACCGCCAGTGGCTATGGGTCCCTGCTTTCGCAGGGACGACGAGTTCTTACGTTACCGCGCCCTTGGATCCAGCGCGTCGCGCAGGCCGTCGCCGACGAGGTTCAGCGACAGCACCACCAGGAAGATCGCGAGCCCCGGCCAGATCGCCATCCAAGGCGCGTTGGTGAGGAAGCGTTGCGCGGCGTTCAGCATGCTGCCCCAGGACGGTGACGGCGGCTGCTGGCCGAGCCCCAGGAACGACAGCGCGGCTTCGGCAATGATCGCGGCCGCGACCGACAGCGTCGCCTGCACCAGCAATGCCGGCATGATGTTGGGCAGGATATGGAACAGCGCGATGCGCCAGCGCGGATTGCCCATGGCGCGCGCGGCCTCGACATAGTCCTCGACCTTGACGTTCATCACCTGGCCGCGGGTCAGGCGAATGAAGATCGGCGTTGCGGTGACGCCGATCGCGATCATGGCATTGCCGAGGCTCGGGCCCAGGAATGCCGCGAGCGCAATCGCGAGGATCAGGAACGGGCAGGCCAGCATGGCGTCGGTGATGCGGCTGATCAGCGCGTCGATGAAGCCGCCGCGATAGCCGGAGAGCAGGCCGAGCGGCACGCCGACAGAGAACGCGATGCTGACCGAGATCGCGCCCGCCAGCAGCGAAGCGCGCGTGCCATAGATGACGCGGGCCAACACGTCGCGGCCGAGATCGTCGGTGCCGAACCAGTGCAGCGCCGACGGCGGCTTGCGCACCAGCGTCCAGCTGGTCGCGATCGGGTCGTAGGGCGCAATCAGTGGCGCAAACAGCGCGAGCCCGATGAAGATCGCGAGCACGACAAGGCCCGCGACCGCGCCCTTGCGCTTGAAGAGCCGCCGCAGCGTGCGGCGCGCCGGGCTTTCCAGCTCGTCATCCGCGCCTGCAAAGGAGAGGGTGGTAATCGTGGCGTCGGCCATGCGTCAGCCCCTCAGCCTGGGATTGACGAGGATATAGGCGATGTCGGCGATCAGGTTCAGCGTGATGTAGATCGTCGCGGTCACCAGCACCACGCCCTGCACCACGGCGTAGTCGCGGTTGAAGACGGCATCCACGATCAGCTTGCCGAAGCCCGGGATGGTGAAGATCTGCTCGGTCAGGACAGCTCCCGACAGCAGCGTACCGAGTTCGAGCGCGCCGAGCGTGATCACGGGCGTCAGCGCATTGCGCATCGCGTGCTTGAGGATCACCGAGCGCTCCGACAGGCCCTTGGCGCGTGCGGTGCGGACATAGTCGCTCTCCAGCACCTGCAGCATGGCGCTGCGGGTATGGCGCATCAGGATCGCGGCGATCGCATTGCCGAGCACGAAGGCCGGCATGATGGTGGAGGCGAGGCTGGCGCGCCAGTCCTCGAACAGCGGCACATAGCCCGAGGCCGGCAGCCAACCGAGCTTGATCGAGAACAGGAAGATCAGCATGATCCCGAGCCAGAAGTTCGGCGTCGAGATACCCCACAGCGCGAACAGGTTCGCGCCATAGTCCCAGAGGGTGCCCTTCCTCACCGCCGACACGATGCCGGCGGGAATTCCGATCATGAAAGCGATCACGATCGCCATCGACGCTAACTGCATCGTCACCGGCAGCTTTTGGGCAATCAGGTCGCGCACCGGCACCTTGATGCGAAGCGACTCGCCGAAGTCGCCGGACACTACGCCCTTGATCCAGTAGACGTATTGGACCGGAATCGGCTGATCGAGCCGATATTGCTCGCGGATATGGGCGATGACGTCGGGGTCGCGCTCCTCGCCGGCCATCACCAGCGCGGGATCGCCCGGCAATAGATGCTGCAGCGAAAAAATCAGGATCGACACGAAGAACAGCGTCGGGATCAGCTGCAGGATGCGCTTGGCGAGGAAATTCAGCATGGGCGGAGGCCTCGATTCAAAGCCGGCGCATTTGAGTTCGATTTACGCTTCTTCCAGCATTCACGATTTGAATCGGGACGAAGTTGCGATCCGCGTCGTCGTCCCGGCCTTGAGCCGGGACCCAGAACCCCTGGCGCCGCGATGGGACAAAGGCGTGTGCCGCATTGCCTCGAAAGAGATGACACGGCGTATGGGTCCCGGCTCGCGCTGGCAAGCTCGCTTGGCCGGGACGACGCGGTTTTTTTTCGTACCCTCACTTGAACTTCAACCCGACCACGCGCACCAGCCCGTCCGACAACTGCTTGTAACCTTCCAACCTGGCGGTGTGCGCAATCAAGAGCTTGCGGTGATAGAGATAGATGACCGGGTGGTCGTTGAGCACGATCTTGGTCAGCTTTTCGTAGATCGCCTTGCGCTGCGCCGGATCGGTAACCAGGCGCGCCTCTTCAAGCAGCTTGTCCGCCTCGGGGTTGGAATAGAAGCTCTCGTTCTGCGGCGCCTTGGTGTGCTGAAAGATGTAGGCATTGCCGTCCGGATCGATCCGGCCGCTCCAGCCGAGCAGGAACAGCTGATATTCACCTGCCTGGGCTTGCTTGAGCGAGGTCGCCCATTCGATCAGACGGATTTTCAGGTCGAAGCCTGCCTCCGCCGCCATCGACTGAATCACCTGGGCCACGGCTTCGTTCTCCGCGCCTTTGGGCACCATGAAATCGACGCTGACGGGCAGGCTGACGCCGGACTCCTTCAGCAATGCCTTGGCCTTGGCGATATCGCGCGGTTGGATCGGAAACGACTTTTGGTAGTAGGGATGCTCCGGGCTGACCCACTGATTGCCCGGCGTGAACTCGCCGTTGAACACCACCTGGTTGAGCGCCTCACGATCGATCGAGAGATCGAGCGCCTGACGCACTTTTGCCGACTGGCTGAGCGGACCCTTGTTGTTGTCGTTGCCGGTGTTGATGGTGATGCCGAAGTAGCCGAGTTCCAGCGCGGTCGCCAGCTTGAGTTGCTTGTCGGCGCGCACGTCCTTGATATCCGTCGCCAGCAGCCGTTCGATCAGGTCGAGCCCGCCGGATTTCAGGTTGGCAAGGCGCACCGTGGCATCGACGATGGGCAGAAACACCACGCGATCAATGAAGACGTTGTCCTTGTTCCAGTAATCGGCGAATTTCTCGAACACCATGCGATCCTGCTGCACGCGTTCGACGAATTTGTAGGGCCCTGCGCAAACCGGATGCTGTCCGAACTTGTCGCCTTCCTCTCTCGCCGCCTTGGGGGAGACCATCATCCCGGAGCGATCGGTGAGCTGCGCGATCAGCGGCGAGAACGGGGTCTTCAGCACGAGCTTGACGGTCAGGGGATCGATGACGTCGACATGATCGAGGGCCGCCAGCTCCGGCTTTCGGAAAGAGCCCTGCATTGTCAGGTGGCGATCGAGCGAGAACTTCGCGGCCTCGGCGTTGAACGGCTCGCCGTCCTGGAACTTCACGCCGGGACGCAGCTTGATCGTGACCTCCTTGCCGTCGGAGGAAGTTTCATGGGACAGCGCGAGCTGCGGCACGATGTTGAGATTTTCGTCAATGTCGAACAACTTGTCGCAGAGTGCCGAGAATACGATACGGCCGACATAGGTGCGCGCCAGCGTCGGATCGAGAACGTCCGGATCCTCGGCAAGGCCGATGCGCAGCGTGGTCTGGGCCTGGACGCCAGTTTCAAACGATAACAGCAGCGCCGCCGCAATGGCCGCCAAACGCAGGATTTTCATCGGATTAGTCTCCATATTATCATCAGTTACACGGCCGCCGGTGGCATTGCCCCGACTATATCAACCCCGGAGGAACGGGCTACTTCCTCAGAGCCGCTGAAGGCCGCCACCAACCGTTCCAGGGCGGGCGAAAAGCTATCGGCGGGCACGATGGCGCCGGGTGGCGGCAGTTCGGCCGTGCGGTGGCAGGCGGTTAAGTGCCCAGCCGCATCGGCTAGCAGTTGGGGGGGCTCAACGCGGCAGCGGCCAATCACATAGGGGCAGCGGGTATGAAAGCGGCAGCCCGACGGCGGGTTGAGCGCGCTCGGCATCTCTCCTTGCAGCACAATGCGGCTGCGCTTTGCCCGCGGTTTGGGCACCGGGATCGCAGACAGCAACGCGCGGCTGTAAGGGTGATGCGGCGAGGCGAACAGCGCTTGCGCATCCGCAGTCTCGACGATGCCGCCAAGATTCATCACGGCAACACGGTCGGCGATGTGCTTCACCACCGCAAGGTCGTGCGAGACGAAGATGTAAGCGAGGCCAAGCCGGTCCTGCAGGTCGCGCAGCAGGTTCAGGATTTGCGAACGGATCGACACGTCAAGCGCCGATACCGGCTCGTCGCAGATGACAAGTTTCGGTTCGACCGCCAACGCCCGGGCAATGGCGATGCGCTGGCGCTGGCCGCCGGAGAATTCGTGCGGGTAGCGGCGCGCGAAGCGCGGCTCCAGCCCGACCAGTCGTAACAATTCTTCGACGCGCTGGCGACGGCCCGAGGGCGGCACCAGGTCATGCAGCGCCAGCGGTTCGGTCAGGATCTGGCTGACGGTCATGCGCGGGTTGAGCGACGCATACGGATCCTGAAAGATGATCTGCGCATCGCGGCGGAAGGTGCGCAATTCGTTCGCGTCCAGCGCGAGCAGATCGCGGCCCTCGAAACGAATGGTGCCTGCATCCGGCTCGATCAGCCGCAGCACCAGCCGGCTCACGGTCGATTTGCCGCAGCCGGATTCGCCAACCAGCGCCAGCGTCTTGCCGGCATCGACGCTGAAGCTCACGCCGTCGACCGCCTTGATGAATGCGGTCGGCCGCCCGAACACTGAACGGTCGGCGACGAAATGTTTTACGAGATTTTTGACTTCGAGCAGCGCGGTCACGATACCAGCCTTTCCAGCGGCGCCTTGATGCAGCGCGACCAGTGGCCGGGGCTTAGCGCTATCATCGGCGGCGGCCCCTCGATGCAGATATCGCCGACGAACGGACAACGCGCGGCGAAGCGGCAGCCGGACGGCGGCTTGGTCATGTTAGGAACCATGCCCTCGATGGTCGCAAGATGCGAAGCGCGGCGGTCGAGCCGCGGGATCGAGCCAAGCAGGCCGACGGTGTAGGGATGCTGAGGCGAAGCGAACAATTCATCGACCGGCGCGCGTTCGACGATCTCGCCGGCGTACATCACCGCGACCTCGTCGCAGACCTCGGCAACCACACCGAGATCGTGGGTGATCAAAATGATCGCCGCACCGCTCGCCGCCTTCAACTCGCGCATCAAATCGAGAATTTGGGCCTGCAAGGTAACGTCGAGCGCGGTTGTGGGCTCGTCCGCGATCAGCAGCATCGGATCGCAGGCCAGCGCCATCGCGATCATGACGCGCTGGCGCATTCCGCCCGAGAGCTTATGCGGATATTCGTCGATGCGCCGCTCCGGCGATGGAATATGGACACGGCGCAGCAGTTCGATGGCGCGCTCACGCGCCGTGCGCCGCGATCCGCCGCGGTGACGCAGGATGGTCTCGATAATCTGCTCGCCGATGGTGAAGCTCGGATTGAGCGACGTCATCGGCTCCTGGAAAATCATCGCCAGACGGTTGCCGCGCAGGTCGCGCAGGATCTGGTCGGGCACATCAAGCAGATCGAATCCGTCGAAACGGATCGAGCCGGTGACCTCGGCGGAATGCCTTGACAACAGGCCCATGATGGCGAGCGAGGTCACGCTTTTTCCGCAGCCGGATTCGCCGACGAGCCCGAGCGTCGCGCCTTTGGCAACGCTGAGGTCAACGCTGTCGACCGCATGGGTGACGCGGCCGTCGTCGCCATGGAAGCTGACCCGCAAGCCTTCGATCTCGATCAGCGGAACATCAGTCATTTCTGACTCGCAATCGCCGCTTCGATGCCGGCGTCGATAATCTCGCGATCGGTAATACCAGCCGGATTCTTGCGGCTAGGCAGATACTTTCGGAAATGCACCCAGCGCTCGCGGCTCACCTGTTCGAGCCGTTCAAGTTCACGAAGCGGATCGGAATGGTCGTCGACGCGCAGGTCGAGCGCCGACCACTCCTCGTCGCCGTAGATCAACAGCGCCGCCGATTGTTTGCCGCGCTTGTCTCCGCCAGCGGCTTCGCCTGATCGCATCGCCGCGATCAGGCGTTGCGCGAAGGGCAGCGTTTCGTTCGCGATGTAGGCTTTCGCGGTGTCGTCCAGCACCCGGGCGCCCGCAAGCATGTTGCCGGCAATCGAGAAATTCTTTCCCTCGATGTGTCCGCACCAGTCGACGCATTCGC